>NZ_JACHCW010000006.1:0-344769 GCF_014200825.1 Pedobacter sp. AK017 | reverse complement strand
ATAAGGCTGACCTTTGCCACGTTCTGAGAAAATAAACTCTTTTTCTGTTGTTTCCATACACTAGTTTTTGTGTATAGCTTTTTTAGGAATGGACACTGTAAAGAAAAAGGAGCGCAGTTTAAAATTAAAACAGCCGCTAAACAGCTAAAAAAGCACTATGTCTTAAATTTTAAAAAAAGGTTTGCAATCAATTGATTAAAAATTTGTTAATTACGTTTACACAGTTATTTTTGCTGTCCCCTGATTGTGATCAAAACGCTTATATGAACCACAGCAAATCACGAAAAGGAAAACCAAACAAAAAATAAAACGAGTTAAATAACCTAAACGAGAAGAATTACAGTATGGAGTTTTTACAAAACAATTTAATTTATCTGATCCCTGCAATGGGGCTGATTGGCATTCTTGTAATGGCAGTTAAAAGTGCCTGGGTGAACAAACAGGATGCGGGTGATAAGAACATGCAGGAGCTGGCCGGATATATAGCCGATGGCGCCATGGCTTTTTTAAAAGCTGAATGGAGGGTACTCAGCATTTTTGTGGTGTTTACTGCAGCATTGCTGGCCTATTCAGGAACCATACACGAGGTAAATGGTGTAGCCTTACATTCCAGCTGGATCATTGCTATCGCATTTATTATTGGTGCTGTATTTTCTGCAACGGCAGGATATATAGGAATGAAGGCCGCAACAAAAGCTAATGTTCGTACTACCCAGGCGGCAAGGACCAGCCTAAAGCAGGCTTTAAAAGTATCTTTTACAGGCGGTACCGTAATGGGGCTTGGTGTAGCAGGTTTGGCCATACTGGGTTTGGGCGGCCTCTTTATTGTTTTTCTTAAGGTATTTAATGTAGTTGAGCCCAACAGCACAGAAATGAAAACTGCCATAGAAGTACTTACAGGCTTTTCGCTTGGGGCAGAATCTATTGCCCTATTTGCCCGTGTGGGTGGTGGTATTTATACCAAAGCTGCTGATGTTGGGGCCGATCTGGTAGGTAAAGTTGAAGCCGGAATTCCTGAAGATGATGTACGTAACCCTGCTACCATTGCGGATAACGTAGGTGATAACGTAGGCGATGTAGCTGGTATGGGTGCCGATCTGTTCGGCTCGTATGTAGCTACTATTCTGGCAACGATGGTGTTGGGACAGGAAATTGTGGTCGATAAATTAAATGGAATCGCAGTTGACAACCTGAACGGATTTTCACCGGTACTGCTCCCAATGGTCATCTGTGGCTTAGGCATTCTTTTTTCTATAGTAGGTACCTGGTTTGTGCGCATTAAAGGTGAAGACTCCAATGTGCAAACGGCCTTAAATTTAGGCAACTGGGGCTCAATTGTAATTACAGCCATTGCTTCTTATTTTGTAGTTACGGCCATGCTTCCTGAACATCTGCACCTGCGTGGTGTTAATTTCAGTAGTCTGGATGTATTTTATTCCATTATAGTTGGCTTAGTAGTGGGTACTTTAATGAGTATCATCACCGAATACTATACGGCAATGGGCAAAGGGCCGGTAAATTCAATTATCCAGCAGTCGGGTACCGGTCATGCCACCAATATCATCGGTGGTCTGTCTGTAGGGATGAAATCTACCGTTGCCCCCATTCTTGTTCTGGCCGGTGGTATCATTTTTTCTTATGCCTTTGCAGGTTTATATGGGGTTGCCATTGCAGCTGCCGGTATGATGGCTACCACTGCCATGCAGCTGGCTATTGATGCTTTCGGGCCAATTGCAGATAATGCTGGTGGTATAGCCGAAATGAGCCAGTTGCCACCTGAAGTACGCGAACGTACAGATAACCTGGATGCTGTGGGTAATACTACGGCTGCTACGGGTAAAGGTTTTGCCATTGCTTCTGCTGCCTTAACTTCACTGGCCTTATTCGCAGCATTTGTGGGCGTTGCAGGCATTTCGGCAATAGACATTTACAAGGCGCCTGTACTTGCCGGTTTATTTGTAGGTGCAATGATCCCTTTCATCTTTTCGGCTTTATGTATTGCAGCCGTTGGTAAAGCTGCGATGGATATGGTACAGGAAGTACGCCGTCAATTCCGCGAAATTCCGGGTATTATGGAATATAAGGCAAAACCTGAATATGAAAAATGTGTAGCCATTTCAACCAAAGCCTCTATCCGGGAAATGATGCTGCCGGGTGCAATCGCACTATTGGTACCTATTCTTGTTGGTTTTGGTTTTAAAGGAGTTTTCCCATCAGTAAGCTCAGCCGAAATACTTGGTGGCCTGCTGGCTGGCGTTACGGTTTCGGGCGTTTTAATGGGTATTTTCCAGTCTAATGCCGGCGGAGCCTGGGACAACGCCAAGAAATCATTCGAAAAAGGCGTAGAGATCAATGGTGAGATGCATTATAAAAAGTCTGAACCCCATAAAGCTTCAGTAACAGGTGATACCGTTGGAGACCCTTTTAAAGATACTTCAGGCCCGTCCATGAATATTCTGATCAAACTGATGTCGATCGTCTCGCTGGTGATCGCTCCTTATATTGCAGTAACCGGTACCGGGGCCACGGTAAAACTAACTGCACCGGTAACACCAACTGAGCTGGCCGTTAAACCGGCAAACGGTTTAAAAGTTGTCCGGGTTACGCAAAATGTAACAGCAATTAAAAAAGCAGCAATTAAAAATTTTTAGTTTAGCAATAAGCTTACAAAAGGGATTCAGAAAAGAATCCCTTTTATTTTTAGATATATTTTCTTTAGGTTTGACAAGATTATGATATGGTTATGACAATCATAAAGAAGAATAAAATTAAACGGCATAAAAAAACAACTTATTAAACTAAACCACAAACTATGAATTTTAGAAAGTCGATTGACTTACTCACTAAGGAAGCAGCTGAGAGCGGTGAGGGAACACTAAAAAGAACATTAGGGCCGGTAAATCTGGTTGCTTTAGGTATTGGGGCTATTATTGGTGCGGGGCTGTTCTCCATTACCGGTTCTGCCGCAGCCAACAATGCAGGCCCTGCCATCACAATTTCATTCATTATTGCTGCTCTGGGATGTGGCTTTGCAGGATTATGCTATGCAGAGTTTGCTTCCATGATACCGGTAGCCGGTAGTGCCTACACCTATTCTTATGCCACCATGGGCGAGTTTGTAGCCTGGGTAATTGGTTGGGATCTTGTGCTGGAATATGCACTGGGAGCCGCAACTGTTTCCATTAGCTGGAGCAGATATCTGGTCAAGTTTCTGGCTTATTACGATATACATCTGCCCGCACAGGTCACCATGTCGCCCTTTGAACATGCCACCCTGCTTGATGGTACCGTAGTTTCCGGTATGTTTAACCTGCCTGCAGTATTCATCATTGTAATCATGTCTTTCGTACTGATCAGGGGAACCAGTGAATCGGCATTTGTAAACGGACTCATTGTAGCCATTAAAGTAGTGATCGTTTTCATCTTTATCTTTTTGGGTTGGAAATACATCAATGCAGATAATTATTCGCCATATTTTATTCCGGCCGACAAGCCTGGCCACGAAAGTGTGTTTACACACGGCTGGGGAGGGGTAATCCGGGCGGCAGGAATTGTGTTTTTTGCTTACATAGGCTTTGATGCCGTTTCTACAGCTGCACAGGAAGCTAAAAATCCCAAGAAAGATATGCCCATCGGCATTCTGGTTTCTTTGTTTATCTGTACCATATTGTATATCCTTTTTGCACACGTAATGACAGGGGTTGCCAATTACGATATGTTTAAAGGTCAGGATGGAATTGCCCCTGTTGCTGTTGCTATTGACAATATGGGGACGAAAGATGCAGCCGGCATAGTAACACCCGCCTATCCATGGTTAAATAAACTGATCATTCTGGCCATTTTAGGTGGTTATGCCTCAGTAATCCTGGTCATGTTACTTGGACAATCGAGGGTATTTTTCTCGATGAGCAAGGATGGTCTGTTACCTAAAGTTTTCTCTAAAGTACATCATAAATATAGCACACCTGCCAAAAGCAATTTACTGTTTATGGTATTTGTAAGTTTATTTGCCGCCTTTGTGCCTGCTACTGTAGTTGGTGAAATGACCAGTATAGGTACCCTGCTGGCCTTTATTCTGGTATGTATTGGTGTAGTTATTTTAAGGAAACGTATGCCGGATTTGCCAAGGGCATTTAAAGTACCTATGGTTCCGTTAATCCCTATATTGGGTATAGCCGTTTGTTTGGGCATGATGGTATTTTTACCGCTTGATACCTGGGTACGCTTATTGGTATGGATGATCATCGGTATTAATGTTTATCTTTTTTACGGCATGAGAAATAGCCTGCTTTCGGATAACAACCAGCTTACACTGGCTAAAAGCACCAAAACCGTTTCTTATATAGGTTTTGTACTGGCCATACTGCTGATCATTGTAGCCATTATACACCATCACATTACAGATGGGGCCGATACAGGGTTGTATTATTTCTCTTTGGTTTTTGCGGCTGCGCATCTGGTGCTGTATGTGATTAAAGCTGCTACTTCCGGACAAGTGAAAGCTAAACAATAAATTCATTCGATATAAAAAACCGCCTGGTAACTTATCTGACCAGGCGGTTTTTTTATGACCATATTATCTTGCTCTTTCTACTCAGGTCAGTTCTTCACATAAAACGCCGTTTTCCGCAAGAATAAATTCCACAACATCTGCACAGGGAACTGAAGAAGCTATCCTAAGTAGCTTATCTTCAAATGTGAACAACCAGTTCTTTTTTCCAAACAACAAATTAAAAATTGGTTTTACAGCTATCAGGTCTATCCTGCTTTGTACTGACGTTTTAAAGATAACCATGTTCATTGCTTTTTAAATTATAGCATAAAGATGGGTTGTAAAACCTATACCGGAAAGCAGAAAATGGCAGGCCGCGTTAAAGATTCGGTGAACTACAAAAAAACGCCGGTAAACAAATCTTTAGTAATCTTTATTCTGAGCCATTTTACTGGTCAGGTTTGCATCAATAACATTTTGCGGAATGGGCAGTAAAAGATCCCTGGCCTGAACTACCGGTCCGGCAATCTTATTGTAAAGCTTTACCCTTTCCAGCCATTTTCCGGTCCGCAGCAAAGTATATCGTCTTTCTTCTTCTGAAAAAAGCTCTCTTGACCGCTCATCCAGAATAAAATCAAGAGTTACCTGGCTTGCATTAACCTGTGCTGCATGGGCCCTGGTCCTCAATGCATTAATTGCATCTTTTGCCAGATCTGTTGCACCTAACTTCAGATAAGCTTCTGCAAGTATCAGAAAGGTTTCGGCAGACCTGACCATCATCTGATCGTTATACTGGCGATCTACAGTTACATCCTGCGGGCTTACGTAATCCCATTTTCTCGTGCTTGGCCAATTCGGATTGGTGACTTTCTCGTTAGAGGTTCTATCCAACTGGATGACATCACCAAGATTTTTCCCGACAGGTATGCCTGCAGGGTTATTAATGGCATACGAAAACCGCCAGGCATAATCAGAGCCCCTATCGTCATTGGCATCATACAAAGTAAGTGCAAATTTTGTTGGCGACAAGCGTCCAATGCCACGACCTCCATAATCGGCACTTACGGCAAAGGGGTTCTTTGATTTGCCATCGGTACCACTCACTGCAATAGAATAATACCGGTTAACCCAATACCTGCGCATGATATTATTTCCTTCTCCTCCAGCTACATTCAATTCGTTCTGTAAAACCCAAAGGGCCTCTGTATTTCCTGCTGAACGATTGGCGTTTCCATCAACAAAAAGATCCGTGAATGCTGTACCTGGTTTAGCTGCATTCACACCAAAACGCGTGGTAACTAGTTTATAGTTGGGATTTGTAGTTACTTTTAAAGCATAATCCCTGGCCTTATCATTTTTACCTTCTGCAAGATATAGTTCTGCCAGGTAATGCTGCACAGCCCCCTTTAACACTTTTCCGGGATTGGCAGCAGAAAGTTCGGGAAGAAACTGCTCTGCAAATAACCAGTCTGCTTCTATAGCTGCCCTAACCTCTGCTACCGGAGTCCTTTGCCAGTCAGTCCGGATGTTTGTACCAGAAGATTCTTCCAGTGTTAACGGAACATCTCCCCATAAATAAGTGAGGTGCCGGTAAGCCCAGCCTCTGAAAAACCTGGCTTCGGCAAGCACCTGGTTTTTCTCTGTTTCGGTTAGGCTGTTCGGCTGTCCGGCCCTGTTGATAATGGTGTTTGCAGCATTGATCGTTTCGTACAGCCAGGACCACACATAACGGTAATGAATTACCGAGGCATTATTATTGGCACCCCAGCTGTTAAATACCTTTTCATAGGTGTCTTCATAATTTCCATAGGCATTGTCGACACCAATAAACGCTGGTTCAAGCATCAAATTGGTTGAACCGCCATAGGTACTGCCAGACCTTGAACGACGGGCTTCATCGTACAGGCCATTTAATCCTGCATCAAATCCGGCTTTATCTTTATATAAGTTATCTGCCAGTAATATATTTGGAGAGGACTCATTGAGTGTATCTTTTGAGCAGCTTGAAATAAGTGAAATGGTTAATGCGAGCTGCAATGTTATGGTTAGTGCTTTCATAATAAAATCTATAATGCTATAAGCCAATATTTAAACCCAGTATAAATTCTTTTTGTAGCGGAATGGCATCCTGGGTATTCAATTCTGGGTCCAGGCCGGTCCATTTGGTTATCGTAAACAGGTTCCGCATATTAAGATACACCTTAAACCTGCCCAGCTTAAGTCTCTCCAGCATCCTGGCAGAAAGGTTATAGGACAATGAAATATCTTTAACCCTCAAATAGCTGTCGCTTTGAAAAATGGGAACACCATATATGTTCGCGTTAACGTCGTTTGCATAATATTCGTTGGTAGGGTTGTCGGGCGTCCACCAGTTTTTACGCATGGTGTTATACCGCACACCAGAATTTACATTGTCTGCCAAAAAAGTATTTCTCCTGTTTGTACCTACTACCCCCTGTGCAAATACATAGAGTGAAAAGTTCTTATAGGTAAAATTATTACCCATTCCCCAGCTGAAATCTGGCTGCCGGCTTCCAATAATGGTCTTATCCCTTGCATCAATCTTACCGTCGTTATTGTAATCCACTACTTTGGCATACCCGGCCTTGGTATTGGGCTGGGGCGACTTGCTAAAGTCTTCCCCTACCTGCCAGACTCCCCCGTAAATGTAATCGAAGTTCACATCAATCGGCTTGCCAAGAAACCAGGTATTTAAAGTGTCATTTTTGCCATTGCCGTATAGTTCTTCTATTTTATTCCGGTTAAGCGAAATATTGGCAGTAGTGGTCCAGCTAAAATCTGCAGACTTAATGTTGATGCTGTTAAGGCCTAGTTCAATCCCTCTGTTAGCTGTTTTCCCAATATTTTGGGTAATGGTATCCACACCATGCACAGGAGAGATTTGCCGCTTTAGCAGCAGGTCATGTGTTTTAGATAGGTAAGCATCAATTGAGCCTGTTAACCGGCCTTTGAATAAGCCAAAATCAATACCCGCATTAAGGCTATTGGTTGTTTCCCATCCAAGATCCGGATTGGCCAGACTGGTAGGAATATAACCTGGTGCTGTTGCATATCCATTTACATAAGATCTTTCTGATAATTTTGCCAGTGTACGATAAGTACCTACAGCCTGGTTTCCGTTGCTGCCGTAAGAAAGTCTGAATTTGAGATTGGAGATGGTCTCTACATTCCTGAGAAATTGTTCTTCTGATAAATTCCAGCCAAGCGCTACTGAAGGGAAAAATCCATATTTTTTGTTGGCCCCAAAACCCGAAAAACCATCCCTGCGACCGGTTAGCGTTAAAAGGTATTTGTTATTGAAAGTGTAATTGATACGGCCCATCTGAGATACCAGTGTTTGCTTTGAATAAGAGGCACCAGGTGTTTTAGAGAGGGCAACATTAGCCTGGTAATAGGTTAACACATCATTAGGAAAACCAGTTGCGTCTAAGCTATTGCCCTTTATGTTGTCATATTGATAGCTGTATAAGCCGGTGAAGCTAATGGAATGTTTGCCAAAAGTGTTGTTGTAATTTAATATATTTTCTATGAGCAGGTTTCTCTGCAGCGTTTGCCCAAGACTCAGGTTGCCGTTGTCTTTCAAACCTGTCCGTGTATTTCTGCCATAATAAGTACTCTGATCACGATTGGTATATTCAACTCCTGTATTTAACCGATAAGAAAGCCCTTTTACAAAAGGCAATTGTACATTCAGGTAATTGGTGCTGACTACCTTATAGGTTTCATCATCATTACTTGCCAATGTTGTTGCCAGGGGGTTGGCAAAGAAAACATCATCCGGCCATGGATAAACCGTAAGGTTTCCGCTGGCATCATATGCAGTGGTAAGCGGGTTAAAGCGGTATGCACCATAGTCTCCTGTAAAAGAAGCCGCCAACCCACTTCTATTGTTGTAAGACAATTGGGTATTGGTGCCATAGGTAAGCCACTTGGTTACATTCATTTCCAGGTTTACCCGGGTAGACATTCTTTTAAAATCGTCATTTAGGGCAATACCCTTAACACCTAAATAGGTGGCAGAAACGTAATACTTCGAATTTTCACTTCCTCCGCTCACACCAAGTGTATGCTGGGTACGACTACCCATCCTGGTTGCCAGATCAACCCAGTCGGGGAAAACTTTTGAATCGTATACAGCCTGCTCTGAGGTTGTTATGGCAGTATTAGGTTCGCGTGTACGTTTAAAAGCATAAAATTCTTCAGGGCTCAGCATATCCGGCAGGTTGGCAAAAGACTGCAGTCCGTAAAAGCCATCATAGGAAATAACGGCTTTACCTTTACTCCCCTTTTTTGTGGTGATCAGAATAACACCATTAGATCCTCTGGAACCATATATGGCTGATGCTGAAGCATCCTTTAAAATATCAATAGACTCGATATCAGGAGGGTTAATGTCAGATATGCTGCCATTATAAGGAATACCATCCAATATAATAAGCGGATCATTGGTGGCCGTAATGGAATTCTTACCTCTGATCACTATGGAATTATTGTTACCCTCAGCACCACCACTGTTCTGATCAACACTTACGCCTGGCAGGGCACCTTGCAGGGCCTGGGCAAAATTAGTATTAGGCAGTTGGTCAAGTCTGCTCTTATCTACTGAGGCAACGGCCCCGGTCACATCTTTGCGTTTTTGTGTACCATAGCCCACAACCACCAGTTCGTCAAGCTCGTTTGTGCCTGATGAGAGCGCTACGTTTAGTACGCTGCCCGCTGCCGTATTCACATTTACCTCTTTAGTTCCATAACCGATAAAACTAAATATAAGAACATCATTTGCCCCCGCACTAATCTGATAGTTACCGTTAGGGTCTGTAGCGGCACGTTTAGTGGTTCCTTTTACCGCCACAGTTACACCGGGCAATACACCCTTATCTTTTTGATCCGTTACTTTCCCACGCACTAGCTTTTCCTGCGAAAAAGCAGGTACAACAGCAGCAATATAAAACAACAAGACAAGCGCAATCCAGTTTCTGAAGATTAGTTTCATACAGTTAAAAAATAAAATTTGGTTAGCTTTAACTCCTACTAAGTTACCTATAGTTATAGCGCATAAACAGGGCAATTGGTTCATATGTACCGGCGGTTTGTAGCAGCATACAACCTGTTTTGAATAAAAAATCACCTTCTCAGAAGATCCCTGGTAGCTTTGCGCTTTTTCAGCGCAATTATACAGGCTCCGAAAAGAATGGTTATTTTTTCCGTACTTTGTATACTAAATCAATCTGTTATGGAATTTAACTTCAGTCAAATCCTGTCAACATCGATGGTCTTGTTTGCCATCATTGATATCCTGGGTGCCATTCCTATTGTGATAGAACTCAGAAAGAAGGCCGGACATATCCAGTCAGAGAAAGCCACACTTGTTGCTACAGTATTGATGATCATTTTTTTATTTGCAGGTGAAACCTTATTAAAGGTAATTGGATTGGATGTTGCCTCTTTTGCTATAGCAGGTTCTATGGTAATCTTTTTTATTGCCATGGAGATGGTACTGGGGCTTACTATATTTAAAGAAGGTGATGCACCTGAAACGGTATCTATTGTACCACTTGCCTTTCCTTTGATTGCAGGGGCAGGCACCATGACTACCCTGTTGTCTTTAAAAACAGAGTATGCAACTCAAAACATTGTAGTGGGGATCCTGATCAATATGATGTTTGTTTACTTTGTATTAAAAAATACAGAGCGGTTGGAAAGGTTATTTGGTAAATCAGGTTTAAATGTACTTAGAAAAGCATTTGGAATTATCCTGCTGGCCATTGCCATTAAACTGTTCCGGAACAATACAGGTTTATAGCATTCATTACTGTTTGATCAAACGGGCAACGAACATGGTATCAGCCTTAGCTGCATAACCTTTAATTACCTGCATTTTTTCCAGTTTTAAAGGTAAGTTTTCTAACAGGAAAGCTACAACATCCTCATTTTCTTCTTTAAATACCGAACAGGTGATATAGATCAGGGGTTTGCCCTCCTTCAGATATTTGACCACATTAGCTGCTATTTTTTTTTGCAGCCCCGAAAAATAACTGATCTTATGGTCTTCAAAATAATATAACATTTCGGGAGTTCTTCCCCAGGTCCCCGATCCGGAACAAGGTGCATCCAGCAGGATGCCATCAAACTCATAATGATGAAGGTCCTGTTCGTTATTTTGCAGCAGATCCAGTACTTTTTTCTGATATTTTTTTAAACCCGCCTGCTGAAAACGCTCATCAAGATTATGTAAACTGTTTTCCCTTACATCACTCACCAGCAACTCAACCTTTGGCTCCAGATCATATAACAATAACGATTTACCACCAGATGCCGCACAACAGTCCCACCATTTATCCCAGGCTTGCGGTTTAAAGAAACTGCCTGTTTGCTGTGAAGAAAGATCCTGTACCTGGTACTGTTTATGCGCTGCTAAAACGGAATCTAATTTTGTTCCGTTGGGCAGTGCCAGTGTAGTTTCACTTATTTTTTCAAAATCGATCTCCTCCAGCCGTAGTGTAGCAGCAACTTTCTCCATATAACCGCTATCAACCCTGATAAACAGGTCCGGCTGTATAAAAAAGGAGGGAATAAAATCCTGCTGATCGATACCTGCAGATAGCTTATGATGAAAACTAAAAACATCATCCAATTCAAATGAAGGATATTGTTGTTTGATCAGTGCTAATTTTTCGGGAAGAGAAAGCACTACCTGATCCTTTAAACCTGGCAAATAAGTATCGATCACCAGGCTTGAGGTATGGCTACATAGAAAGTCGGCCACGGCCAGACGAAGGGTATACTCTTCTTTGATCAAAGCTTTCCCAAGCCTGAAAAAATTATACAGATAACGGCTTGCCCATCGCCTGTCTGACGAACCCATCTGCTTGTTCCGTTTAAAATAAGCAAACAAAAAACGATGCAGGGGCAATACGCCATCATAACTTTTAAAGATCTGTTCAAATGCCCTTAACTGGTGTTCTACCCTCATTCAACAATATTTAAAGCAAAGTTTTTATATTTAAGCAGCATTAAACTGGTATTAATGTACCCCAATGTATTGTTGTGCATAAAACGAAAAGAATTGTGCAGACCTTTATATCTTTCTTTGGTCAGGTATTTTAAGTAATCAACGCCATAGCTGGAAAGTAACTTACCAAAATAAAAACCAATGTCAAAGCCTTTAAACGAATACTCTCCAGGCTCAAAATTGAATGAGGCCCGGTACTTTCTGATGAAGGTGTTGACTTCAGGTCTGGTATAGTCAATTTTATATGAAGAGGAAATGATGGTATTTAAAGCTTGCAGCTGCTCGGTATTGTAGTTCTGTTTGCTCCAGTCCGGATGCCCGAAAACCGAGATATTTAATCCTGTCTTCCTGATTTTCATCAATTTATCCAGTGTGGGCACAACAAATTTCCTGTCGGATGAACTGACAATAATTACGTATTGTTTTCCTTTTACAATTTTTGGCTCCATGGTAAAAACAGAAGCATATTCCTGAAAGCTGAATTTATTCCTTTCAGTAAAGTAGGCTCTTAAAGGTTTGGCCATTACTTCATCACTGGAACCCTTTGGATTGATCAGTACAACTACGGTATTTGCCGGATTATAATTTTTGCTGATGTAACTCCCAATTTTCGCTGCATGCTGATCAACATTGTTTACAATTGAGATGAGGTTGGGGTTTGTAAATTCTTCCGGATGGGCTGCCGATAATGGATTTACTACCGGAATATTCCTGGAAACGGAATAATTGGTAATGTATTTTAATCCTTCCGGAAAAACAGGCCCTACAATCAGGTTGCTGCCCATTAGCCCTCCATTGTCAATCAGTGCCCCTATCTGGGCATTGTTGTCCTGCGTATCGTATACTTTCAGCTTAAAATTCTGACCTGATGCAGCCGCAGAATCTATACCCAACTTAAAACCCTGATAAAAATCGATGGCCATTGCAGCTCTCTCTACCTCGGCTTTTGTAGCAGTTTTTAACCGGATCTCATTTAGTCTGAAGGGGGCAAGCAACGAAATACTGGCCTGCTCAAATTTTGCAGCGGGCTTTTCTGTTTTCGGCACTTCTTTTGGAACTTCCGGCTGCTTACTTTCAGTCCTTATTTTTGGCGAACAGGCCGATAAAAAAAGAACTGAAAGTATCAGGATCCAATATTTATTCCCACTCAATAGTAGCTGGTGGTTTTGAGCTAATGTCATATACAACGCGGTTAATTCCTTTTACTTTGTTAATTATTTCATTAGAAATTTTTGCGAGTACGTTATAAGGCAGATGACACCAGTCGGCAGTCATGCCATCAACAGATTCAACAGCACGAAGGGCTATTGCATTTTCGTAAGTACGCTCATCTCCCATTACCCCTACCGATTGAACCGGCAGGAAAATGGCTCCGGCCTGCCATACCTTATCGTATAAGCCTGCTTCTTTTAAGTTATTGATATAGATGGCATCTGCTTCCTGAAGAATGGCTACTTTTTCAGCAGTAACCTCGCCCAGTATCCTTATCGCTAATCCGGGTCCCGGAAAAGGGTGACGTCCGATGATAAAGTGCTCCAGTCCCAAAGAAGTCCCAACCCTTCTCACCTCGTCCTTAAACAAAGTATTCAGGGGCTCCACAACTTTAAGTTTCATGAAATCGGGCAAACCACCTACGTTATGGTGCGATTTAATGGTAGCTGAAGGTCCTTTTACAGAAACGGATTCTATGATATCAGGATATATGGTACCCTGTGCCAGCCACTTCACATCCTGTACCTGGTGCGCTTCATCGTCAAACACTTCAATAAACACCCTTCCAATGGCCTTACGTTTCAACTCAGGATCAGAAACTCCGGCAAGCTGGCTCAAGAAACGATCTTTTGCATCTACACCTTTGATGTTCAAACCAAGGTGTTTATATTGTTCCAGTACGGCAGCATATTCATCTTTTCTTAACAAGCCATTGTCTACAAATATACAGTGCAGGTTTTTACCTATGGCCTTATGCAATAAAATAGCAGCTACACTCGAGTCTACCCCTCCTGAAAGGGCCAATACCACTTTATCATTGCCCAGTTTTTCTTTTAAATCAGCAATGGTGGTTTCTACAAAAGCATCGGGCGTCCACTCCTGCTTACATCCGCAAATGCCAACAAGAAAATTCTCCAGCAATTGTTTACCATCGGTGCTATGTGTAACCTCAGGGTGAAACTGTATGGCATAAGTTTGTGTGTCTTTAACCTGGTAAGCCGCAACTTTTACACTATCTGTACTGGCTATCAGTTCAAAGTTTGCAGGTACTTTCGTAATGGTATCGCCATGTGACATCCATACCTGCGAACCTGCAGTAATATTTTTAAATAATTTATTGCCTTCGGCAACGAAATTCAGGTGGGCCCTGCCATATTCACGTGTAGAAGAGGCTTGTACTTCACCGCCTGCATGTTGTGCGATGTATTGTGCACCATAACAAACCGCCAGCATAGGATGTTTGTCAAATTTGTTCAGATCTATCTGTGGGGCGTCTTTCTGACGGACAGAATATGGGCTACCTGACAGGATGATACCTTTAACATCTGAACCGATTTCAGGAATGTTGTTAAATGGGTGAATTTCACAATAAACGTTTAACTCACGCACCCTACGGGCAATTAACTGTGTATATTGGGAACCAAAATCGAGAATTATGATTTTTTCTAGCATGGCCAAAGTTAAGAATACTTAATCACTTCCACGCCAAATCTCTTCAAAAAATCAACGCCTTCATCGCTGGGCAATCCTTTATAGGCTGCATACGAATCCCGGTAATGAACCACCCTTATGCCCGAAGATAAAATGAGGCGGGCACAGGCAATGCAAGGCGATAAAGTGGTGTATAATGTTGAACCTTCAATTTTAGACCCGTTCTTTATACCATACAATATGGCATTCTCTTCTGCATGCAGGGCCAGAGAGCAGCTTCCCCGGGAATCCCTGGCACAACCTGCTTCCGGCCATTCTTCATCACAATTGTGTGTCCCTGCCGGAGGGCCATTGTAACCGATCGAGATGATACGTGTATCTTTTGTTAAAACAGCCCCTACCTGAGCACGCACACAATGTGAACGGCCTGCCAGGTCGGATGCTAAATTCATAAAAATATGGTTAAAACTTGGTTTTACTGTCATTCTAAGCTTATAGCCCTGATACTTTAAATAGCTCAGTGGCGTTTATTTATAATTATTGTTAATGGATTTTTTGGGCTAATTTATGTTTAAAATTGCATATTAGCACAATTATATACTTTAGGTGAATGTTTGAAGCAATATTACAAGGGATAGGTGCGGGTATTTTATTTTCTTTTTTAACAGGACCAGTGTTCTTTTCAATGATCAAGACCAGCATTGAAAAGGGATTTAAGGCAGGCTTTGCGCTGGCAATCGGCGTCATTCTAAGCGATATCATTTTTATCAGCTTAACCATATTCAGTTCGCAGTTTGTGGATTATAAATCTGAATATTTCGAATACATAGGAATAGTTGGTGGCCTGTTTTTACTGGGAGTAGGTTTATATTATCTGTTTAATACCGTTAAAGTGAATTATGATATTGCTGAGATTGCCAAGGTAAAAAAACGGGGTTATGTATTGAAAGGCTTTTTAATGTGCCTATTATCTCCAACAACATTGATGTTTTGGATAATGGTTGGAGGCATCATTTCCGTACAGCTCCATTATAACCTTTCAGAAAAAATAATCTTTTTTATCATTGCCATGGCTACCCAGCTGACCGTTGATGGCTTTAAAACCTATTATGCAGCAAAGTTAAGGTACAGGATCAAAGAAAAGACTATACAGAACCTGAACAGAATTGCCGGTGCGGTAATCCTGATATTTGCAATCAGGTTGTTTATTGAGGTTGTTTTAAAGCATTACAAATAAAAGTAAATAAGCCATTATGTTCACAGTCTGGCATCTGTTAGGCTTCTGAAGGGGAGCAAACAGCGCCTAGGCCTGTTCACAGAAGGCATATTTTTTCAATAGCATAATGCAGATCAATAACATTGTGCAGATGAAAGTGCTAATACAGCTGCCTAAGACGATCGTCTGACAGCAAAAATGCTTACTGGGAGAAGGCATAGGAATAATTGATGCCCTTCAGCATCACTTGTTCCAGCCTTCGAGTAGTACAGCTTTTTTGCCCCTTTAATAGGCCCTTTGGTTATTTCCTTCTTTCCAGTTTACAAATGCTTTATTTACTACCTTATTACCACCTGGCGTTGGATAATTGCCAGAGAAATACCAGTCGCCACTATGATTAGGACAGGCGATGTGTAAATTATCCAATGTCTGATAAATCACTTCAACTTCGGCTACCGTATTTGCTGGTGTAATGATCCTGGCAATCTGTGCAGAAATTTCTTCCTGTTTAAAAGGTCTGTAAATATCTTTCACATGATTTACTATCTCTTCTTTAGGCAACAGCAGCGAAGCCTTACATTTTTGGTATACTTCTTCTATTACATTTTCCATACCACGCGCTTTCAGCAATTGTATGGCAGCTTCAAATGCAACAAATTGCCCCATTTTAGACATATCAATACCATAACAATCAGGATAACGTATCTGAGGTGCAGAAGAAACAATAATGATTTTTTTAGGATGCAGCCTGTCAATTATTTTGATGATGCTCTGCTTTAAAGTTGTACCCCTTACAATAGAATCATCTACAGCTACAAGTGTATCTGTATGATTTTTGATTACCCCATAAGTGGTATCATATACATGTGCTACCATATCTCCCCTGTCAGCATCCTGGGTAATAAAAGTCCGTAGCTTAACATCTTTAATGGCCAGCTTCTCTACTCTTGGGCGCATAGACAGCAGCTCATCCAGTTCTGCATCACTCAGCGTATCTTTACGGCGCAACAATGCTTCTTTCTGTACTTCCCTGATGTAAGCGTGCAGCCCATCAACCATACCATAGAAAGAAACCTCGGCAGTATTTGGGATAAAAGAAAAAACTGTATTTTTCAGGTCGGCACTTACCGCATCCAGAATTTGTTTGCACAACAACGCACCCAGATGTTTTCTTTCTTTATAGATTTCAGCATCGCTTCCTCTTGAAAAATAGATACGTTCAAATGAACAGGCCCTTTTTTCTTCAGGTTCCCGGAAGATCTCCTGTGTTACGGTACCGTCTTTTTTAACGATCAATGCATGGCCCGGTTCTATTTCCTTTACATTTTTAAACTGTATGTTAAATGCCGTCTGAATGGCTGGACGTTCTGAAGCTGCTACTACAATTTCATCATCGGCATAATAATAAGCCGGACGGATGCCGGAAGGGTCGCGCAGAATGAAAGCATCCCCATTGCCAACAATACCTGAAATGGTATAACCACCATCCCAGTTTTTTGCAGAGCGTTTTAATATCTTAGCGATATCAAGGTTTTCAGAGATCTTATGTGTGATGGCTACATTGTCTAGCCCTTCTTTTTTATATTCATCAAACAGTTCCTGGTTTTCATCATCTAAAAAATGTCCGATCTTTTCCAGTACTGTAACTGTATCTGCCTTTTCTTTTGGATGCTGACCAAGTTCATACAACTGCTCCAGCAATTCATCTACATTGGTCATGTTAAAATTACCTGCAATAACCAGGTTCCTTGTCATCCAGTTATTCTGACGTAGAAATGGGTGACAGTTTTCTATGCTGTTCTTGCCATGCGTGCCATACCTTAAATGCCCCAGTAAAACCTCACCAATAAAACTCACATTTTGTTTTAACCACTCCGCATCCTGCATCAATTCAGGCGTTTCATTCTGGATATCTACAAATTTATGCTGTACATAGCCGAATATATCTGCAACTGCATTCTGGGCCATGGAACGGTACCTGCTGATGTAACGGTGACCTGGTTTAACATCCAGCTTGATGGTTGCTATTCCGGCCCCATCCTGTCCACGGTTGTGTTGCTTTTCCATCAAAAGATAAAGCTTGTTCAATCCGTAAAGTGCAGTACCGTATTTTTCCTGATAGTATGAGAGCGGTTTTAAAAGGCGGATAAAGGCAATTCCGCATTCATGTTTTATCGAGTCACTCATTCGTGTGTGTTGTTTTAAGCGGCAAATTTACCGTTAATAATAATGAGAACCTAGAAAGAAATAGAAAGTTTATTTTTAGATTATAATTGATGTTTAAACAGCAATCCTATCAAAAAACCTGCATTTACCGGGTGCTTGCCTTAAGCGCTACATGCCTGGAAACTACCCTTTCACCAAAAAAGACAGAGGCCTGGGTATCAAAAACCTGAGCATCACCAGATGTAAAGAAAATGGTTTTGTTTTCCCTGGCAATTCTATGCGTCATTTCGGGATGATTTTCCAGGTACAATGCCAAACTATCGGCAACAATATCATCCTGTCCCAGCAAGTTAATATGATCCGGAAGGATCGTCTTTATTTTAGGTACCAGCAGCGGATAATGGGTACATGCCAAAACAATACAATCGATTTGATTGTCCTTTGCCAATAATTCATCAATGTACTTTTTAACAAAATAATCGGCACCTGCGGCTATGTGTTCATTGTTTTCTATCAGGGGTACCCACATCGGACAGCTTTGCTGGGAAACTGATATCTCGGGAAAGAATTTATTGATCTCCATCAGGTAAGACTCGGAATTGACTGTACCCCGTGTTCCCATTACCCCAACATGCTTCGACAGGGTAAAATCACCCACAATCTCGGCTGTTGGCCTGATTACACCCAGCACCCTCCTGTCCGGATATTTAAAAGGCAATACATTTTGCTGTATGTTGCGCAACGCCTTTGCCGAAGCGGTATTACAGGCCAGGATAACCAACGGGCAACCCTGCGCAAACAACCATTCTACACATTCAAGTGTATACTGATAAATGGTTTCGAAAGAGTGGTCTCCATAAGGTGTACGCGCATTGTCGCCAAAATAAATGTAATTATACTGGGGCAGCTTACTGGCGATCGACTTAAATACGGTCAGGCCGCCGTAGCCAGAATCAAAAACACCAATGGATTGATTATCGTTCATTATAAAAAAACGGGATGGTTTTTATCAACCATCCCGCAATTTAAATATTTCAAATAAGTTTATTTTATTTTTTAGGTGCAGGTGCTGTTGTTTTAGCAATACCTAACTTAGTTTTTACAAGATCAGTAATGTCATCACCGCCGTCCCAGTAAATTAAAGCCTGGTTGGCTGTATCAAATACATAAGCAAAACCTTTTTCTTTAGAAACAGCTTTAATGGCTGCATCAGCCTTAACCTGGATAGGGTTAAACAACTCAGCATTTTTAGTTTCCAGTTCCTGCTGTGCTTTTTGTCTGGCATCGCCAATACGTTTTTCAAGATCCTGAAGTTCAGCACCCATCGTCTGCAATTCTTTAGTAATGGCTTCTTTGTTAGCCTCACTCATCGTTTTCTCTTTGTCCTGTGCTGCTTTCAGTTTAGTCTGATATTCCGAGATCATTTTCTCGATATCGGCTTGTTTTGTTTTTTGAAAAGCTTCCAATGCAGTACGTGCAGTTTTAACCTCTGGCATAGCCTCTATAATCGTTGCAGAGTTTAAATGTGCCAATTTTTGTTGTGCATTTGCAATATTAGCAGTAAACAATAATCCTGCCGCTAAAAAAAATGCGTTAATTAACTTTCTCATCCTATTTTTCTTAATAATTGTTTCTAATTTATGTTTAATATATTTATTTAATCGTCGAATCTGGCTTATAGCCTAATCTTTTAATCACATCGTTACTTACATCATAACCACTACTGGCATAGATCATCATCGTAGCCTCACTGCTCTTGTCAAAAATAAAGTCAAGGAGTTTGGCCTTTGCTACTTCTGCTACCGCCTTTGTTACGCCATCCTGGATAGGGCCTAACAATTTGGCACGGGCCTGAAACAATTCACCTTCCGGACCAAATATTTTGCGTTGAAATTCTTTTGCCTGCTTTTCTTTTTCTATAATGTCATTCTCTCTCCTTTTGCGCATATCATCAGTCAGCAACACCTGATCTGCCTGATAGGCTTTATACATTTTATCTATCTCAGTAAAGTTGTTGTCCACTTGTCTTTGCCATTGTTGCGACAAAACATTTAACTGATTTAATGACGATTTATAATCAGGTAAATGTTTCAGAATATATTCTGTATCAACATAAGCAAACTTTTGTGCAAATGCACCCATCCCTGTAAACAGCAAGATGCAAATTAAAATATACTTTTTCATTAGTACGATGATTTTATTTTGTATCGGGTTTATTGTGTGTTTTATTAATTAAATCCGCCAAGCTGCTGTGCTATACTAAAGTGGAACTGTCCTTTGTTGGCATCTGGTGAACCCGGAATCTTATCAAATCCATATCCCCAATCTATTCCCAGCAATCCAAATATCGGTAAAAATATTTTTGCACCAAAACCTGCAGAGCGTCTTACGTTAAACGGATTAAAGTCGGCAAACTTATTCCAGGTATTTCCACCTTCGGCAAATGCCGTTAAAAATGCCGTAGCCTGCTGACTTGCAATTACCGGGTATCTTAACTCCATTACATATTTGGTAAATATAGGGCTACCCGATTGTTGTGCAATATTAGGATTGGCACCTACCGGTATTACGGAGTTATTGGCATATCCGCGCATAGCGATCAGCTCCGATCCCTGAAGGAAATCAAATCCCTGCATACCATCTCCACCAAGTTTAAACCTTTCAAAAGCCGATTGTCCAACCGCACTGTTATACGAACCCAGGAACCCAAACTGGGCTTGTGCTTTCACAACAAACTTACCAGCTAACCGCTGGAACCACTGCGATTCAAATTTCCATTTGTGGTACTCCGTAAATTTATAACGTTGTTTATCAGATGCTGTTGCATAATTTACGTTATTCAGTAAAGAATAAGGCGGTGTAGCCTGTACCGTAAATTTAAAATAAGAACCACCTGTCGGGAAAATCGGGGAATCCCTTGAGTCCCTGCTCAGTTCCTGTGTAAGGTTAAGGTTGTATGAAGTACCTGTACTAAACAGGAACCCTGGATAATTGTTCAGGATATATTGCTGTACATTGATCGCATGTGTTAACTGAAAATAGTTATCCGGGAAGTTCAGTCTTCTTCCCAAACTTACTGTAACCCCATTCAGGCGAATCTTTTGGTACTGACTGCTGGATGGATCAATTGTACCATAATAACTTCTTCCTCCGTTAGACTGTAAGGAAGTAAAAGCACTTACCCCAAAGCTGATCGGTTTTTTACCACCTAACCATGGTTCAGAGAAAGAGAAACTATACGACTGGTAGTATTTACCATTGGTTTGCCCACGCAAGCTTAGCTTTTGTCCGTCCCCTTTAGGTAAAGGTTTGTAGGCACTTAAATTAAACAGGTTTCTTAAGGAGAAGTTGTTGAAGGTTAAACCCAATGTACCGATGATGTTACCACCACCAAAACCACCCGAAAGTTCAATCTGATCTGAAGGTTTTTCTTCTACCGTATATTCAATATCCACTGTACCATCTGCAGGGTTTGGCTTCGGTACAGGATTGGTTTTTGATTCATCAAAATTACCCAGCTGACCGATCTCACGAACTGTACGGATCAACAGGTCTTTAGAGAATTTCTCGCCCGGTTTTGTACGCACCTCACGTAAAACAACACGGTCATTTGTAATCGTGTTCCCCTTAACCGTAATGCGGTTATTGGTGTACTGTGGGCCTTCATAAATCCGCATCTCCATTTCAACAGTATCACCATAAATTTTGGTCTGTACCGGATCAACGTTAAATGTTAAATAACCATCATTCAAATAAATGCTGGACACGTCATCCCCGTTGGCACTTCCCCTTAATTTTTTTTCTAACTTCTCTTCGCTGAATACCTCACCCTTTTCAATGCCTAAAGCCCTTTGTAAAAAGTCGGTATTGTATTTTGCATTTCCTACCCAGGTAATGTTCCCGAAATAATATTTAGGTCCTTCAAACAGATCGATCTTAATGCCCACCGCTTTATCGCTGTACTGATAAATGCTGTCTTTCAGAATTACCGCATCCCGATAACCCTTATCGTGCATTTTAGCAATGAGCTTGGTCTTATCTTCGTCGTATTTTTCTTTATTGAATTTTCCTGAACCAAATACCTTATAAAAAGCCTGTTGTTTTGTTTTTTTCAGATACTTACGCAGTTTGGCCGAAGAAAAATCCTTATTGCCCGTAAAATTGATCTCGTGGACTTTAACTTTCCTGCCCTTATTTACGGCAACCTGCAATATTACACTGTTGTCCTGACTGGGGTCTGGCTTGGTCTTGTATTCAACACTGGTAAAGAAATACCCCTTTTCCAGCAAAAACTTTTTAATTGTAGCAGTGGTGCTGTTATACAGGTTATCGTTGATAATGGCTTTTCCTGCTTTTTCACCTAGTTTTTCAATGATATCCGTTTTTTGGGATTTACTTACCCCTGTAAATTCAAAAGAGCTGAGACGCGGACGCTCAACTACCTCAATATCAAAATACACGGTATCTTCTACTATTTTAGTAATATCCAGTTGAATATCATCAAACAGCCCCTGGGCCCAAAGATTTTTGATTGCATTGGCCGTAGCTTCACCCGGAAGTATAACTCTTTCGCCTTTGATCAGTTTTGACAAGGTAATGATCACGTCTTTATCCAGATATTGGGTACCTGTTAGGGTAGTACCACCAATGATATACTCTTTCGGGTTAAAATAATCCAGTTCAAGTCCTTTTACTTTTAAAGTAGGAGCTGCAGGATTGGACTGGGGGCGGGTGATCTGTGCCATTGTTGGTAAACCAATCAACAACAATAATATAAGTTGGTATATTCTTTTCATTTACAATCTAAAAATCGATGCTAAGTTAATTTAAACACATGTTAAAAAGTGTTAAAAGTAAAATTAGTTCAATTGTTCACTAATTTTACCAAAGCGGCGTTCGCGTTTCTGGTAGTCTACAATCGCTTCAAAAAGGTCTTCCCTTCTAAAGTCTGGCCACAGGGTATCCGTAAAATACAATTCAGTGTAGGCCATTTGCCACAATAAAAAATTACTGATCCTGTGTTCACCGCTGGTCCTGATCATCAATTCAGGATCGGGCATATTTATGGTGGTCAACTGGGCCGAAAAATGGGCTTCATTAATCTCATCAATATCTATTTTTCCGGCTTTTACCTGTACCGCAAGTTTCTTTGCAGCTTCAATAATTTCCCATTTGGCACTGTAACTTAAAGCCAGTGTTAAAGTACAATGGGTATTATTGGCCGTCTTATCCATTGCGCTCTTCAAATCTTCAATACATTTTTGAGGAAGCGAGGCAATATCTCCGATGGCATTCAGCCTGATGTTGTTTTTGGTCAGTGTTTCCGTTTCCTGATTGATCGTTGTGATCAGCAGTTCCATCAATGCATTCACTTCCTCAACAGGCCTGTTCCAGTTCTCTGTTGAAAAAGCGTAAACGGTAAGGTATTTGATCCCGATGTCTACACAACCTTCAACGATATCCTTTACAGACAGCACACCGCTTTCATGACCAAAAGCCCTGAATTTACCTTGATTTTTTGCCCATCTTCCATTCCCATCCATGATAATGGCAATGTGCTCTGGTAAGCGTGTAATGTCTATTTGTTCTTTAAATCCCATTTATTTACCGCAAATATGCTTAAAATGTATAACATTTTTGGGACACAAAGGTATAAGATATGCCAATACCTACAAACATATATGTATCTCTTTTTCTAAAATCGCCCCGCTGGGTACCAGGAGCACCATAATTTGGTATAACTGAGGGGTTTGATAAGTGTTGCCGCAAGGCCCTTGATCCGTCATCCGGCCATACCGCAGCATCAGGATACACCCCACTAACATCATCCAGGTAGTCGGTATGCGCTGTCCGGTATCCAATCTGTGAAAACAATCCCCAGTTCTCCTTCAGCTGTACTTTTATCCCTACACCATAAGGAATGGTTAATGCATAATTCCTGTAAGTTGCCGCCTGGCCCTCGGTCTGATAATACCTTAAATTGTATTCAGTATCGTCATAAGTACCCTTTGGGCTATAAAACACACCCCCTATCCCGGTAAATATATAAGGTGTAAACTTCTTTGTTCCTCCACCCGCAAAATAATTGAGAAAGTTAAAATCAACCTGTACACTTACCTCATTTAACGGGGTCTTAAAATTAATGTTCCGGTTTTTAAAGTCTGCATTTTCGGAAAAAGCATCATTGGCCCTGATCTTACCATAAGTATAATGCAAACCTACGGCCCAATACGGGTCAAGGTTCAGTTTGGCATAGGCCCCTGCCGAAATCCCGCTTATCTTTAATGGCTTATCCGGGTTCAGATCGCCCATATAACCTGCTCCACCCGCCATTACCCCAAGCTCGAAAGTCTGGGCAAATGCCGTCACCGTCCCAAAAAGGACAAGAAAGCAAGTCAGTTGTGGGCTGTAACGCATATTAATAATTCCGGGTATCAATACCCCAAAGTAATTTATTCCGCAATGTGGTCAGGTAGCTCTCATTATTGAGCCTGATCAGGTTTACATGAAATTTAGCCTTATTTAAAGTTACTTTCACAGACCGGTCTACCGTTTCTGTGCGCGAATCACAAGACACCAGAAACTTTGCACTTCTTGCTTCCACCTCAAAGGTTAAAGACACATCATCAGGAACAATTACCGGCCGCACATTTAAATTGTGCGGGGCTATGGGGGTAATCACAAAGTTCTGCGAGCTGGGATAAATAATGGGACCACCGCAGCTTAACGAATAAGCTGTCGACCCTGTCGGCGTTGCAATAATTAATCCATCAGCCCAGTAAGAGTTCACAAACTCATTGTTCATGTAGGCATGGATGATCATCATCGCAGAATTATCTCTCCGGTGTATGGTGATGTCATTCAGCGCAAAATTCGCTTCTCCAAAAAGGTCATAAGTAGATGCTAAACTTAGCAAGGTTCTTTTATCAAGTGAATACTCTTTATTCTTTAAGGCATCAATTGCCTTTTTTATTTCATCTTTATTGATGCTGGCCAGGAAACCAAGCCTGCCAAAATTGATACCTATAACAGGTATACCTGAATCACGGATCAGCGCCAGTGTATCCAGCAAAGTCCCGTCCCCGCCTAAACTGACCAATACGTCAGTCTGTCCGGGCAATTCCGTATGCGATGAAAAAACCTTAATATGGTCGGGGAGCTTAATCTTATCCTTTATAAAATCGAGGTATTTTTTGTAGACAAGAATTGGGCTTTTATACTGTTCCAGAACATTAAAAACCTCCTGTACATAAGGCAATACACTATTATTGAACTCCCTACCGTAGATAGCAATTTTCATTATACGTTTAAATAATTCATAAATGAATTGAAGCGGTCTTCGGTTCCGTCATCTGCTTTTGTACTGTTAAATACGGCTTTCACCTGATAATTATACCGTTCAAAAGAGGCAATAATGCCCGACAATTCTGTTTTATTAATTTTCAGGGTAACTTCAAGCTTTGTAGAATCGGGGAATGATTGCACATAAGAAGAAAGGATCTGTGCATTATCGGCCTCAACAATTTGCGCCATATGGGCCAAAGAATTGTTCCTGTTACTGATTTCCAACACAATAATCCCTCCTGGTGCGGCAACGGCAAAGATACTGGCTGCAGAGGCAATCAGGGTATTGATGGTGATCAGGCCCAGGTAATTCTTTTTATAGTCCAATACCGGAACAGCTGACAGGTTCAACTGGGTCAGCAACCTGATGATGTCGTAAATATGTGCATCCTCATAAACAAAAGGGTTTAAGAGCGACAAAGAAAGGCTGCCTATGGGCACCCCCAAATCTCTAACCTCTATCAGTTCATCTTCTGCAAGCAATCCCAAAAACTGGCTTTCGTTTACAATGGGCAGATGGGAAAGTTTGAACTCAGTCATCCGTTCCATAGCTTTCTGCGCTGAATCAGAAGTCCTAAGCGGTGGTATTGAATTAGATATGAGTTCGGTTGCCAGCATTATTTAAGTAAAATTCTGTTTAAAAAAGTTTGAAGGTATTCATTAAAGATCTCCGGACGCTCCATCATAGGGGCATGTCCGCATTTATCTACCCAGTTCAGTTCCGAATTGGGTAAAAGCTCATGAAATTCTTCTGCCACATCCGGTGGGGTTACCTTATCCTGCATTCCCCATATTAAGGAAACAGGTATGGTTATCCTCGAAAGATCTTTAGACATATTGTGTCTTATGGCCGATTTGGCCAGGGCCAGAATCCGGATTACCCTGGAACGTTCATTTACCGTTTTATATACTTCGTCTACCAGTTCTTTGGTTGCCGTTGCCGGATCATAAAAGGTAAACTCTACCTTTTCACGGATGTAATCGTAGCTTTCCCTTCTTGGAAAAGAACCGCCAAAAGCATTTTCGTATAAACCAGAGCTGCCCGTAAGTACCAGGGCCTTTACATTTTCCTGATGCGCGATGGTAAATACCAGCCCCACATGGCCACCAAGGGAATTACCAATCAGAACCACCTGGTTAACTTTCTTATATTTTAAAAATCTGTTGATGTATTTAGACAAACTTCTCACCCCCAGTGTCAGGATAGGAAGCTCATAAATAGGCAAAATAGGCACCAGAACATGGTAATTTTCTTTAAAACGGTCAATTACCGGCTCCCAGTTGCTCAATTCTCCCATTAAACCATGAAGTAATACCAGGGTTTCACCTTTTCCGGCTTCTATATATTTAAACCCACCTTCGTCTATTACTTCGTATGTCATATAAATATTTTGTGTATGATTATTGCTACTAAGTTAGTAGAGTAAAATTAATTTAATGTAATATAATATATTAATTTATTGAAAACAGCTATATCAACTAAGCAGCAGCACAATTTATGCCAATTGCTTTTTTACAATTTCAGCTATTAATTTCCCATCTGCTTTGCCGGCAAGCTCCTTGTTGGCAAGGCCCATTACTTTACCCATATCTTTAACAGAAACTGCACCCGAATCTTTTATAAGCCCTTCAATAATCGCTTCAATTTCCGACGCTCCAAGCTGCTTTGGCATAAATACACTGATCACTTCTATTTCCTCTTCCTCTACCCTGCTCAGGTCTTCCCGGCCTTGTTGTTTATAAATATCGGCCGATTCTTTTCTTTGTTTGATCAGTTTTTGTAAAAGTTTCAGTTCCGTCTCCTCAGTAATTTCCTCTGCTGTCCCTTTTTCTGTTCTGGCCAGTAACAAAGCTGCTTTTATCGCTCTTAAGCCCCGCAATTTGGCCTGGTCTTTAGCCAGCATGGCTTGTTTTATTTCCTGATCTATTGTATTCGATATCATATCATTTTAAATTATTTCCTGTCTATTATTGTACCATTTGCCTGTGCAGTTGGCATAATCAGCATATCATTTATATTTACATGGGCCGGCCTGCTTACCGCAAACCATATCGCTTCGGCAATATCATCTGCAATTAAAGGCTCCAAACCATCATAAACTTTTTTGGCCCTTCCCTCATCTCCTTTAAAACGTACTATAGAAAATTCGGTTTCTACCAGACCCGGATGAATTGCAGTAACTTTGATACCATGCGGCAATAAATCTATCCGCATCCCCTTATTCAATGCATCTACGGCATGTTTGGTTGCACAATAAACGTTCCCGTTAGGATACACATCTTTACCGGCAATAGAACCAATATTTATAATGTGCCCGCTTTTTTCAGCTACCATCCAGTTAGATACAATCTTTGTGGAATAAAGCAAGCCCTTAATATTGGTATCAATCATGGTGTCCCAATCCTCCACACTTCCTTTATTGATGGGCTCCAGGCCCTGGCTCAAACCGGCATTATTGATCAGTACGTTTACCTTTTTCCATTGTGCGGGTAAAGTTTCAAGGTGGTACGACAGATTCTCAAAATCCCTTACATCGGCCACAATCTTTTTTACTTCAATGGCATATTTATCTTCAAGATGCTTTGCATGATCTGCAAGCAGCTGCGCCCGCCGGGCTACCAAAATTAAATTGTAACCCTGAGCGGCAAATAAATGGGCACATGCGGCTCCGATACCCGAAGTTGCCCCGGTAATTAATGCGGTTTTCATCTGTATCATTTTTTTATGTGTTGACGAACTAAACTCATGATGGTCCATCTGAATAAGTTTTTAATCAAAAAATATCTGAAAAGGTACGAGTGTATTGTAACATGCTGTAATTATCAATGTATTTTTTTTAATACCGAACAAAATGACAATGTGTCTTCCCAATATTTTTTGAACAAGCAAAGCTATTAAAATTTTATTTGGCAGCTTACTCAAAAAATAAACTGAAAGTCACATGACGCAACTGGAGCTTATCAATTGGTGCCGAATAAGGACTTGGATCGTTTTTCAGCACATCGTTAAAGGAATAGGACAGTTTAATTTCGGGCGACATTTTGAAATATTCAAAGTACAGGTCAAAACCAAAGCCGGCCTCGTAGGACAAAAAGTTTTTTCTGTTCTTTAAAAATTTATCCATCGGTGCATTCGGTGCATCATTGCTCCTTTTCTTTGATGCAATGTCTATAGCATATTTCGCTCCCCCAATTACATAGGCCCTGAAATTATTTCTCCTGTCAGATTTTATTTTAAGGCTAAGCGGCAGTTCTACCATTGTAGCCTGTACCTTCTTTTCTATCGGCGTCTCTTCTCCTTCAAAATCATAATAAGCCAGGCGGTCGTTAAAAACCAGGCTCGGCGTAAACCTGAAGTCGGCATTTTCATTGATGCGCTGGTTTACCACAAAGCCAATTCCAAAGCCCGGTGAAGATTTGGATGAGATCGACTTTAAAGATCCTGAAACGGGCAATCCGGTATCGGGATCAATAAAAGGGTCACGCCAGTTTTCTTTCTTTAATATTTTATACTCAGAAGCAATGTATTGAAAAGTAAAACCGAAATGCAAACCAGCGTCATCTACGCCTCCGCCCCAGTTCTGGGCCTTAGCGCTATAAAAGGCTAAAAAACAACAAAGCAGCAGGTATATTTTTTTTATCAGCATTTCTGTTCAGCTAGGAACTTATTTAATACCAGTATATATTGCACTTATTCCAAAAGTAAGCCTGATGTCCCTGGTCTCTTTAAAACCAATCTTATCCATCAGGCGAAGAAAATCATCACCGTCAGGAAATGCTGCTACAGATTCCGGCAGGTACTCATAAGCACGCTGATCTTTCGAAAACAGCTTTCCAAATAAGGGGGTAATGTATTTAAAATAAAAATTGTATCCTTGTTTAACAGGAAAAGCCCTTGGTTTTGAAAATTCCAGGATCACCATTTTACCGCCCGGTTTTAAAACCCTGTACATATCGGCAAGCCCTTTCTCCAGGTTTTCGTAATTCCTTACCCCAAAGGCCACGGTAATGGCATCAAAATGGTCATCGTTAAACTGTAAGCCTTCAGAATCTCCGGGTTGCACAGAAAAAACGTGCTGCAAATTCCTTTCCTGTATTTTTTTTCGCGCCACATCCAGCATGCCTTCCGAAATATCGACACCTATAATTTTTTCCGGTTGCAGGATCTTTATCGCTTCAAAAGCAAAATCCCCGGTACCGGTTGCTACGTCCAGCATTACACGCGGCCGAATGGATCTAAGTTCTCTGATCGCTTTCTTACGCCAAAGGATGTCTATTCCGAGCGACATAAAATGATTTAAAAAATCATAAGTTCCCGAAATATTATTGAACATACTGGCTACCTGCTCCTTCTTTGTTGCAGTTTGAGATTGATAAGGTGTAATGTTTTCGTTCATAGTATGGTGCAAAGATAAGTATTGTTGAATTCTATTTTTCTACCTTTGTCAAATGATTATAAAATCAGCAACTTTTATTTGCAGCAATACAAAGGTTTCCGCTTTACCTGTAGCCAACATGCCCGAATATGCATTCATCGGACGGTCAAATGTAGGAAAATCATCACTGATCAACATGCTGGTTAACCAGCACGGACTGGCCAAAACCTCACAAAGGCCCGGTAAAACCCAGCTCATCAATCATTTTCTGATCAACGAGAAATGGTATATTGTCGATTTACCCGGTTATGGCTATGCCAAAGTATCCAAAACCAGCAGGGAAAACTGGGAAAAATTTATCCGCAACTACATCACAAAAAGGGAAAGCCTGCAATGTGTATTCGTTTTGATAGACAGCAGGCTGGAACCACAAAAGATAGATCTTGAATTCTGCTGCTGGATGGGAGAAATCCAGATCCCCTTTGCACTGATCTTTACAAAGGCCGACAAACAATCTACCGTAAAAACGGATAAGAATGTTGCTTTATTTAAAAAAGCCCTGGGTGGATGGTTTGAAGAGATCCCTCCTTATTTTGTCACCTCAGCCGAAAAAGGAACCGGAAAGGAAAAAGTGCTGGAATTTATTGAACAGGTAAATCTAGACTTTGTAATGCCATGAAGAAGTATTTTTCACTAGTCCTGTTTGCCCATTCAGTCTTTGCCCTGCCTTTCGCATTGATCGGCTTCTTTCTTGGGGTAACTACCACCGAAAATCCATTTAACTGGCTTAAACTTGTCCTGGTTTTGTTGTGCATGGTATTTGCACGCAATTCAGCCATGGCGTTTAACCGGTATCTGGACAGGAATATCGACGCCAAAAACCCCAGGACAAAAATGCGCGACATCCCTGCCGGTAAGGTATCTGCAAAAGAAGCACTGCTATTTGTCATCATCAATTGTATCCTTTTTATCCTTACCACTGCATTTATCAATAATTTGTGTCTTTACCTTTCGCCGGTAGCCCTGTTTGTGGTACTTTTTTATAGTTATACCAAAAGATTTACCGCCCTGTGCCACCTGGTTTTAGGCCTGGGGCTTTCATTGGCCCCTATTGGTGCTTACATTGCGGTAACCGGAGTGTTTAACCTGGTACCGGTACTGTATTCGTTTGCCGTATTGTTTTGGGTTAGCGGTTTCGACATCATTTACGCCCTGCAGGATGAAGATTTTGACAGGGACGAAAAATTACACTCCATTCCTGCAGCTTTGGGCATTAAAAATGCCTTAAACCTTTCTATAGGCCTTCACGTTTTATCTGCGCTTTGTGTGATACTGCCGGTATGTTTTACTACTTTTAGCTGGGTGTATTATGTTGGTGTTGCATTTTTTTGCTTTATGCTCATCAACCAGCACCTGCTGGTAAAACCTAACGACATTAGTAAAGTAAACAAAGCTTTTGCTACCACAAACGGCATGGCCTCTGTTATTTTTGCAATTTGTTTTTTACTGGATGCTTTTTTAAGAACCAATTATAATTTTTAGATCCTATGATCAACCTTACCATACCCAAGAAAAAAAGAGTTTATATCCCGCAGGACCTTCAAATCAAATGGGAAAACCTGGAAGTTATTTTAAATGAGCTATTGGAACGTCCGATCGGGAATGTTCAGGAACTGGAACAATGGCTTAAAGACAAAAGTGAACTGGAAGCAGCCCTGGAAGAAGATTTTGCCTGGCGATACATCAGGATGAGCTGTGATACAGCAAATGAAAGCCTGGTTAAGGATTTCCAGTATTTTGCTACCGAAATTGAACCTAAAATTTCTCCGGTTGCCAACAAGCTGAACCAGAAATTTAACGATAGCCCATTTATTGATGAACTGGACCAGGACAAGTTTTTTGTCTATATCCGGGCAATCAGAAAAGCACTCGAAATTTACAGGGAAGAAAACGTGGAGCTGCTGACCAGGCTGCAGGTTACCCAGCAAAAATACCAGGGCATTACAGGTGCCATGAGTGTAACCATCAATGGCCAGGAATATACCCTGGAACAGGCCGCGAATTTTATTAAAGATACAGACAGACAAGTCAGACAACAGGCCTGGGAAACTATACAACAACGTCGTATGGTGGACAAGGACGATTTGAACATGCTGTTTGATGAGCTCATCGTCATGCGTCATGAAGTAGCTTTAAATGCCGGTTTCGAAAACTACCGCGATTATATGTTCCAGGCTTTGGGTCGCTTTGACTATAGCCCTCAGGACTGCTATCATTTTCATGAGGCCATTGAAAAGCAGATTGTACCAATCCTTAAAGAACAGGCAGAAAAAAGGGCAGAACTGTTGGATATAGCCCCACTTAAGCCATGGGATATGGAGGTGAGCACCACCGGAAAACCTGCGCTTAAGCCCTTCAAAAATGGCGGGGAACTGATAGATAAAAGCATAGCCTGCTTCAATGCAATTGATCCTAAGCTCGGACAAATGTTGTCCATCATGAAAACAAACAACCTCTTTGATGTGGAAAGCAGGAAAGGCAAAGCACCAGGTGGATATAACTACCCACTGGCAGAAACCGGAGCCCCCTTTATTTTTATGAACTCGGCCAATTCTTTGCGCGATTTAACAACAATGGTACATGAAGGCGGGCACGCGGTACACACCTTCCTCACTGCAAACCTGGAGCTGAACGACTTTAAACATTGTCCTTCCGAAGTTGCAGAGTTAGCTTCAATGAGTATGGAGCTGATCTCTATGGACAACTGGAACATTTACTTCGACAATGAAGAAGACCTCATCCGTGCAAAAAAAGAACAGCTGGTAGATGTACTCAAAACCTTGCCCTGGGTGGCTGTTATCGACCAGTTCCAGCACTGGATCTATACCAATCCCAGTCATAATGCGGCCGACCGTGAGGAGGCCTTTAAACAAATTTACACCCGTTTTGGGGCAGGCTTTGCCAACTGGGATGGCCAGGAAAAGGAATTTGGAAACATCTGGCAAAAACAGCTGCATCTTTTTGAGGTCCCTTTTTACTACATTGAATATGCCATTGCCCAGTTAGGGGCCATTGCCATCTGGAAAAATTATAAAGAAAATCCTTCCAAAGCGCTGGAACAATATCTTAATGCACTTTCATTAGGTTATACAAAACCAATTAATGAAATTTATGAAACTGCAGGGATAAAATTCGATTTTAGTTTAGGTTATATAGAACAGCTTGCCAGTTTTGTAAAAGATGAATTGCAGAAATTAAACTAAAGACCAAATTTATGCTGGAGAAACTGTTCAGGAAAAAATCTATTGACAAAATATTGGCGGATGCTGAGAAAGGGTACAATGAGCATGGAACTTCCCTGCATAAAACTTTAGGTGTAAGAGATCTTACTGCTTTTGGGATTGCTGCAATTATAGGAGCAGGTATTTTTAGCACCATTGGCAAGGCCAGCGCCGAAGGGGGGCCTGCTGTTATCTTTTTATTCATTTTTACCGCTGTTGCCTGCAGTTTTGCCGCCTTTGCTTATGCAGAATTTGCCTCAATGGTACCGGTATCCGGAAGTGCCTACACCTATTCTTATGTAGCTTTTGGTGAACTTGTTGCCTGGATCATCGGCTGGTCGCTCATTATGGAATATGCCATAGGCAACATCACCGTGGCCATTTCCTGGTCCGATTACTTTACCGGGCTCCTCTCCTCTATACGAATCCCGGCCCTGAATATAAACGGGATCCATTTGCCCGACTGGATGACGATGGATTACCTTACGGCCTATAACGGCCATAAACACGCTGAGGCCCTTATCCATGCGGGAAAAAACTTTGCCAACCTTGACGATGCCACCAGAATAGCCAGCAGCGCCTGGAACACGGCACCAAGAATCGGCAATTTCCATCTTGTTGCAGATTTGCCGGCGCTGGGCATCATTATATTCATTACCTGGCTGGTGTACAGAGGAATGAAAGAATCCAGAAATGCCAGCAACGCCATGGTTGTCGTAAAGCTCGCTGTCATTTTGCTGGTACTAGCTGTAGGCGTATTTTATGTAGACACCAAAAACTGGAGCCCTTTTGCACCCAATGGGGTATCGGGCGTGCTGAAAGGTGTATCGGCTGTATTTTTTGCTTACATAGGTTTTGACGCCATCTCTACCACTGCCGAAGAATGTAAAAACCCGCAACGCGATTTGCCCCGGGGGATGATGTGGGCAATTATTATCTGTACCATCTTATATGTCGCCATTGCATTGGTGCTAACCGGAATTGTAAACTACAGTCTCTTATCTGTTGGAGACCCTTTAGCTTTTGTATTTGATCAGATCGATCTGAAACTCATGAGCGGCATCATTGCTGTAAGTGCTGTTTTTGCCATGGCCAGTGTATTACTGGTATTCCAAATGGGGCAGCCAAGAATCTGGATGAGCATGAGCAGGGACGGTCTATTGCCCAAATCATTCTCTAAAATCCACCCCAAATACAAAACACCCTCTTTTGCTACCATTGTGGTGGGCTTTGTGGTGGCCGTACCTTCATTGTTCATGAACCTTACCATAGTAACAGATCTGTGCTCCATAGGCACTTTGTTTGCCTTTGTTCTGGTTTGCGTAGGGGTATTGGTTTTACAAAACAAACCGGATGTAAAAAGGGGAAAATTTAAAATCCCTTACATCAATTCAAAATATATTGTTCCACCATTGTTCATTGGGATACTTGTTTTGGGCTTTACCGTATATAAAAATGAAAGCAGTGCTTTCATTTTCAACAAACCTGTTATCAACGACCCTGTAAAGATCATCACTTCATTAAATGATGCTGAAAGGTTAACAATTAAGGATGAAATTAAAGCCGAACAGGCCAAAGTAAACCTGATTGGACATAATATTGATGCTGAGGCCTATCTGAATAAATTAACTGCACAGCAATACCAGCGTTTCATAGATAAATCTGCCATAAGCCCCGAAAAGAAATATGAACAGGGATGGGCACTGTTCAGGCACAAAATACCCATGTGGATATTTTTCTTTATCAGCCTGTATATTATCTGGTTCTGTATCACCAAAAACCTTTCACTTATACCGGTACTGGGCCTGATCAGCTGCCTGTATATGATGTGCGAGCTGGGCATCTCTAACTGGATCGGATTTGGCATCTGGCTCATCGTTGGCCTGGTAGTTTATTTTCTATATGGATTTAAAAACAGTAAACTCAATGTAGAAAAGATTACCAAATAGAAAAATTTTCGATTTTTATTATAAAATTTGAGAATATATCTTTACATTAGATTAGTAATTTATTATATATTACAAATGTTAAGTTAATTCCGGTGTGGAATCAATTGAACAGGATTAAGTTGCCCTCCTAATTATCCCTATAATTGTTTGGTCGGACGACCAACAATAAAGGCTCCTCCCCGGAGCCTTATTTGTTTGGTAAAAACGTTTCATCAACTCATCTTTCCTAAAACTTATACCCTATTTTAAAACTTATGTTATCTGCTAAATTAATCTCATTTTCAGCATAGCCAGCTTGTTTCGCAAAAATATAGCGAACTCCAAGTCCCAGTCCCAATTCATAGTTGAAATGTTTACCCAGGTTTCTTCTGATGCCCCAGCTTGGTATTATAGAAATGTCGCTGATCACATTGATATTGTCGTAGTTTGACACCACAAACCAATCCGGATGATAGCTTGTTTTTATCGACAAGTAGTTGGCGGCATTGTCAGAAATATTCCTTCCTTTTTCCAGGCGTTTGGCCATGTTGTAATAATACTTTGGCTCAACTATAAGTACCGGGGCCATTAAAAATCCAGTCTGATCGTAAAAACTGTTTGCCCAGAATCCAGCGTCAAAGCCTACTTCTGTTCTTATTACAAATTTATCAGCAAGTCTGCTTTCATTGTTTACCCAAAGTCCAAGATACCCGGTTTGAACACCGAATACAGATTTTTCGACTTTGGCTTCTTGTGCGTTGGTTAACTTAGATAATCCGAGTAGCGCTACTAATAAGAGTTTTTTCTTCATGAACACGTTTAATTGCTCAAAACTAGACAAATTATTTTAGCAAAAGTCCTAGCTTCTGCTAAAGTGTTGTTACTTTCTCTTGTTGCTCAAGTAGAAATAAACGGCAGAATTTCATTCTGAAAACTGCATTTCAGAAAACTCCTAAACCCTATTTAATTTTGCAAACTCTTAAAAATTTAGTGAATCTAGCTGAATTTCAGTCAAATTAAGTTTCTCAACTTTCACCAGAGTAACTTTGCTATAACTAAACCAGTAATAAATGCCAGAACAAATAAGTACTGCAGCACACGAACAGGAAAAAATTAAATCAAAGCCCCGAAAGAAGAATGATATCATTTTCAAAGGGGCCTTTGAAGAATATTTTATACCCCTGCTTCGCTTCATCTACCCCAATGCGGATCAAATATTCGATTTTGATCAGGAGATTTTATTTATGAACAATGAACTCGCTGAAATAGACATCGATCCAGACCGGGCCGGAGGAATCACCCGGACTGATCTGCTGGCAAAAGTTTTTTTAAAAGACGGTACGGAAAAATGGTTTTACCTGCATACCGAAATTCAGGTCGAAACTAATGCGGCCTTTCCGGAACGCATATTTGACTATTACATCCGCTTACGTGATAAATATGGTCAGGCTATAGTTTCATTAGCTGTATTTGCCGGCAAAAAAAGTCAGTTGCGTCCAAATGTATATCAAACCAGCCTGCTGGGGACAGAACTGAATTTTAAGTTCTATACCTATCAGATCTTTGACCATACAGAAGATGAGCTGCTGGCAATGGACAATCCCTTTGCCCTGGTGGTAATTGTAGCACAACAGGAGGCATTATGCAGGAAACTAAATGACACCGCCCGACAAAACACACGGATGAAAATTATAGTTGCGCTGGTAGCTAGTGGTAAATATAATGCAGTACAAATCAAAGAATTTGTACGATTTTTGAACAAAATAATCATAGTTAAAGATTCAAAGTATAATATTATCTTTGATAAGCACTTACAAAACATGACAGGAGGAACAGTAACAATGGGACTTACAGAAGCTTTAAAAATGTTGGATAGAGAAGAAGGCATTGAAATTGGCATAAAGAAAACTGAAGCCAGAAAAAACCACGATTTTGTTGAGAATCTTATTGTTAAATTTGGCTTTTCCGATGAGCAGGTAGTAGCAGCTGCAGAAGTGAGTATAAACTTTGTCAAAAAAGTCCGTAAGGAATTAGAAGCCAAAAACAAGGGTACTGTCAGAAAAAATATTTAAAGAAGAAAAGACATTTTATCGTAGATCACTATTCCTTCAAATAACCTTTTTCTTTAAGTTTATTCCGATAGAAAGTCCCACCCTGCCAACAGAGTCCAACCCTGTCCGCATGGGATTAGTACTCCCAACCTGCGCTGTAACAAACTTATAACCAATAAGTAAAACAAACAGAACAACCAGCTTTTTCATACCCAATAGACGTAGTTCAAACAGAAAAGTTTCAAAATTTAAAACCTGTCTTTGTATGAAATTCAATATTGTTTTCTAAACAGCAGCAGCAAATGAAGCATGATACTGAGTACAAACAGTGTCGTTAAGCCAAGATAGATGCCACTGTCCACAAAATAATTGTGTTCAATAGATGATTGCAAGATATGGAATGCCCAAATGCTTAGAAATATAGCAAACACCATGTTTAAAAATGCAAGCACATAATGAACGGGGTTAAATGCTTTCTCATTTTCAAGATGGCGCAGTACCATCCCATTAAATACAATCACTATTAAAATAGCGACAATTGGCCAGGAATAGCTGTTGAGCAGGTAACCGAAAAAATAGGCCAATGCAAGCGCAATATTTAAATAGGACAATATCTTCAGCATGTACTAATTTACGTGATATTAAGTAAGGCAAAAAAATAGGATTATAACGAAGTTTCTTGCATTTTTTACCCCCTGGAAAAAAACACCACTCTATTGTTTCAGATAGCCTTTTTCCTTAAGCTTATTCTCTACTTTTTCCGCTATTTGTCGTCCCCATTCCTGGCCGGCAGCCATAGATTCGCGGGTAATCAACGGAGTTTTTTCTGCAAATTTCTTACCAATAGGCGTTTCATAAAAAGCTATGAGTTGGCGCAGATCTGCTTCAGTTAAATGCTTCTGATAAACCGGCAATATCAGGTCAACAAGCTTACCGATTGCATCCTTATTTATCTCGGTAACAAACTCATCCCAGAATTCGTTAGGAATATTTGATTGCTGTTGCTTAATCATGGAGATCATTTGGTCAATCGCAGTTTTAAAGGTCACCTCCGACCCCGATACCTGCATCATTTTAGTTAATGTCGACTTGTAAGTATTATTTTCCTGACCAAAAGAAAGCGTTGTAACCAACGCAAGGAGAACTGTTAAGATGGATATTTTCATGTTAAATAATTTGCACATATTGCCTGCTAATCCAAATGAAAAGCCTGCCTCATTTCATATCTGATTTTTTTCCCGTTCAATTCAGCGGGAATCCATTTAGGACTATTCTTAATTATATTTTCACACACTTCAGAAAACTCAGATGCCCCTTTCATATGTTCAATATCATTCTTTACATCAACCACATTCCCCTGTTCATCTATCACATAGTTGATAAAAATAAATTTGGAACCACCTTGTCCTGAACCTTTGGAAATGGTATTTGCGTACTTTTTTATACTGGTTTGCAGAAAAGTATCCCATGTTACCTTACCTGCAAAGGTAGGTGCTTTCCTTGTAAGTACAACAGAGTCCTTTACCAGATAATTTCTGTAAGACTGATCATTCTTTCTATCTCTAAGAATTACATACGAAGTGTACGCTTTCTCCCCATTTAAAAATCCCATTTTATGTTCAACCGAAAGCCTGAGTTGGATTGAAACACTATCGGTATAAGGCATAGGAGAAAGTTTCTTTAAATGTGAAAAATAGTATTTCATTGCTTTCGTTACTTCTTCAGGCAATTCACTTTTCACGCTTACATCTTTAATAGCTCCATCTTTAAGCAGCAAAAAATCGATCTCTGTTTCACTGCTAACGGGTATGGTATCATTACTGTTCATTAAAGTTACATTATTAAAAAAGACCCAATAATCTTTATTATAGTATTTTTCAGGAATCGATTCAATTTGAAAATCACCGGATAAATTCATAGCAGCTCGTACCGCAGATTCATATTCCTTCATATTATTGCCATAAAAAAATGATTCGGCAGTTCTAAAGGGCTCAGCATTCTTAAACAGGAAATCGGATAATGTCTTTTGTGAGGCTATATAATCCCCAAATGCATAATCTGCTAAAAACTTGCTGATTGGTAAATCCTTTAGCGGATATAAACTCAATGGATTTTCAGGTTTTACATATTTTCTTCCGTTATCATACATGCCGTAGCTTTTCCCATAAAGGAATTTATCGTTCTTAAAAGTATCATCGTAAAATAATTTTTTTACCTTACTATTTTTGCTAAGCGGAGCATCCAGCGTATAATATTTCCACTGTCCCTCTCTCTTGCCGTTTATAAGCTCACCTTCTAAACTTCTTATTTTAAAAAAAGAAGTATTGGCAATTACTTTTGGGTATTCTTGCGGATCTAATTCAAATTTGCCATTGCCCTCACTAACTAGTGTGACACCCTTTTTATTCCTATAAAAAAGCGGCGTAAAATCCCTGCTTGTTTCACATTTAGCTTTTAAAATGAGTTCTCCGGAAGAATTGTAAAATGACCATAATCCTTTCATATCATCATTTTCGAAGTGGCCTTCTCTTTCTATTTTGCCATCCGGATAATAATAAGTAAACAGCCCTTGCTTCATGCCACTTTCATCATATACACCCCTCATTTGCACAGCGCCATTTTTGTAAGTATCAATAACCTCACCTGTAAAATAAGTAAATTTATCAATTACCAGTTTTCCCTTCCTAAAGTATTGAGCAATTTGACTATCGCAAATCTGCCAATTGCTATTATAAGGAATAGTCAATTCAAATTCTTGTTTTTGAGCTTTCAAACTGCCTATTGTTAACACCATAATGATTAGCGTCAAAATGTAATATTTCAATTTCATGTATTCATGTCGCTTTTAATAAATTTTACAGGCACGTGGTCGGTTAACCATATAATTTGTAAGATAAATTATATTCACGAAATATATGGATAAAAAAGAAAAATGCCATCCAGTGCAACTCAACATTTCCGATACTGTAACTATATTGCATTATTAAAGTCTATACTGCATGAATTTAATTGGCAATATCATCTGGATTATTTTTGGCGGCATATTTATCTTCTTTGAATATATATTTGGCGGTTTAATCCTATGCCTAACTATTGTAGGAATTCCATTTGGCATACAATGTTTTAAATTCGCTATCGTCGGGCTTGCTCCTTTTGGCGTCAAAATTACCGATACTTCATCCAATACCGGATGTTTATCTACGCTAATGAACATCATCTGGTTTTTATTTGGTGGATTCTGGATTGTGTTAACCCACCTGTTTTTCGGTTTGCTTCTCTGTATTACAATTGTTGGAATTCCATTTGGAAGACAACATTTTAAATTGATGAACCTGGCTTTTACGCCTTTTGGGAAATCGATCAGGTAATTTTGTAGCTTTAGTAAAACATGATGATAAAAAACCAGGCTTTATAACTGCTGCACACAGGAGGTCCAGGCCACGCATGTAAATATGTCGCTGCTCCTGTTTATCAGTTTATTTGATCAGGAAGGCTCAATAACTGTCGTCTGGCTTTCAGACGTACGGCAAGTTTATTCACGTTCAGATTTTGCACTGTTGATCTTGTTTCAATACACAGGGCTGCAGCAATACCCGCACTTTCACCAATGACCATCCAGGCAGGTTCTACTCTTAGTGATGAAAAAGCGACATGTGACGAAGATATGCAAACGGGAACCAGTAAGTTTGTACATTCAGCGGCCTTTGGTGTTATGCTCCTGTATGGAATTTGATAAGCGATGCCCCGGCCTTCTATGCGTGTTTTTGCTGGAAATATCGTTCCTTCATTAATAAAGCCTCCGTCAGCAGTTAAAATTCGCTGGCAATCATGAGAATCGATAGGGAACGAGCCAATGCCAATGGGATCAGGTTTTTCTTTGGTCTCCAGGATATCTTTCTGTGTCAAAAAATATTCACCCACCATTCGTCTTGCTTCTCTGACATATAGGACCGGAGGAAAATGACCAAACTTGGTAAATTCATCTTTTGCATAACCCAGTTTTTTCATGCGATTTCGTACCTCATCTGGTACATCCGGATCGGTCATCAGAAAATATAAAAGCCCTTCTGTGTAATTACGGTGGTTAGTCCATATTTCCTTTCTGCGTTTTTGATTGGCATCTGGATAATCCCAATTCCCGCCAACCAGTCCTGTAGACAATTGCCCCACAATGCCATTGTTTGCATCCAGTTTATTTCCCGGAATCGGGTAAAGATCAATAGGAATACCAGCTTTAGGCGCTGCTTTATAAAAACGTCTGAACAGTTCGAATTGATGGGGATTATAATCCGAAGGCTTTTTAAACGGGATCCTGTTTGCGGGATCTTCAGACAGGCACAGCCGAAAACTGTAGGTCATAATTCTATGATCACCGGTTCCTTCAGGTGTAAGGACTGTACCGGTGATTAAAGGAAGGGGTCTTTTATCCGCATCTGATGAAATTACAGCTACTGGCTTTTTCTGATAAACAGCACCGGCAAAAGATTCTCCGAACTCATCTCTTCCCTCACGGCCTACTTTATAACTTACACCTGCTGCGGCCATCAGGTCGCCTTCATAGCTGGCATCGATGAACATTTTGCCTGAAAGCTGCTTTCCAGATCTCATTTTTAGAATTTGTATAGCTTTGTCTTTTAATCGTGCAGATTTTAATGTTTCGCCAAGTAATACCACTACCCCTGTTTCTTTTAACATCTCATTGAAAACAAGTTCAGCAATATGGGGCTCATAAGTCCAGTGTCTGGTATCCTTTTCCTCCACCTGGTAGGTAAGTTTCACGCCTTTGTCTTTGTATTTTTTTTCTACACGTTTGTGAAATTCCTCAAAAAGACCGCCTAAGGTCTCCCTGAACATTTGATTGGAGTCACTAAATCCAAGCCCGCCACTCATCATGCCCCCGGCGATGTGTAATGGTTCGATTAAAACAACTGATTTCCCTTCCCGTGCAGCAGCTACAGCCGCAGTAATACCTGCAGGCGTGGCACCATATACCACTACATCATATTCATGTACAGGCTTCCACGAAGTAAGGAAGAAAAGGATAAAAATGATTAAACTATTGTTCATTATTTAAGTTAGATAAGTTTTACTTTGCACTAAATCATGCCGGACACAAGTTATTTTAACGTCTGATTATTCCATTTCAAATAATTTCTCAAGGGGGGTGGTGACGGGGGAATAGTCGGGATTGGTATACATAATGTCAGACATGTATTTCCACCATTGCTGCATTATCGATGCTGTTCCTAAATCCTGTGAAGAGCCCGTACCAGCGGTCTTTTGAACCCCAAAAAGCGTATCTGATTCTTCGTCAAAAAAGATAGAATAATCACTGACGCCCTTACTTTTTAGCAGTTCAATCAACTCCGGCCAGATCTCATCATGCCGTTTTCTGTATTCTGCTTTAACACCAGGTAAAAGTTTCATCTTAAATGCAATCTTTTCCATTCATTTATGTTTAGTTTATGTTTACAGTTAACTTATACTTGCCCTTGCTCAATTCAAGCTTCCCTTCATTTTTAAACTTCAGCATTAAGGCCTCGCTGAGCTTTTTGTTATTGACCCTGATTTTTTTGATCCGGTAAACCTCAAACGGAAAGTAAATTTTTAATGGCGAGGGGGATTCGATAAGCTGATTAAACTCCTTTTCATTTGTAAAAGTATTTTTAACAGCTATTAAGCCTGCAACACTGCTTACGGTTGCACTGCAATTAATTAAACTGCCCATCTGTGGGGCAATTTTAACAGTTTCATAACCAGGCGAAGCTGGTTCTATTCCAGCCACAAATCGGGATAACAATATTAACCCACCACCGCTCCAGGCATGATTGTAAGAACCCCCTCCATAGCCGTTCACCCCTATTTTCCATCCTTCCCATAACGTAGTTAGTTCGCTGTCGACCATTGCTGTGTAACGTTTCTTTAACCGCTCCAACGCGATGTCCGCATAGCCCATTTTGAACAGGGCTTCCAACACATATTTTTCCATATAAGGGCTGGAGTGCTCTTCGGTTAAAAATACGTCCTTCAGCAGCGGATATTTGGCAGGCGCTGTCAATCCTGCAAGTACCGCCAGGGCATTTGACCTATCATCAGTTTGTCCTTTATAATCGGGAGAGCGATAGGCCTTTCCCGTCCAGAAACGAGTGTCAAAGCTTTTCTTCATCACACTCATTTGATTTTCAGCCCATTTAATTTCTTCTGCATGGTTTAAGGTTTTTGACATCTCCAAATAACCTTTACAGGCAAGGTAATACCACGCATTTGACATCAGATCTATATCAACGTTTTTTCCCCAATCGCCCCAATTCCAGCCGCCCGTTCGTGGGATAACCAATCCGTTCTTATCCATTTCCCATAAACTTAAATACTTTCTTATACTGGGATAGGCCGCTCTTATGGTTTCCAGATCTCCTGTATAATAATAATAAGTCCAAAAGCCATAATATCCCACACTGGTCAGCATTTGTACAGGCAGCTCCAGGTCAAAATTTCCTGCAGGTATAGGAGAAAACAATACTCCGTCTGATCTTTGCCAACCTGTCAGTTCATCAATTCCCTTTTTTGCAAGAAGATTAGCATCAGGATCCAAAGCATAAAAGGACTGCGTCATTTCAGTTACCTCATCACCCCACCATTGGGCCCGCTCCCTGTCCGGACAATCCATATAACTGTCCCTCATATTAACGTAAAGCGTCCGGGATGACTTTTCCCAAAGCTTATTGTAAAATGCATCATTACAATTAAAGCTCCCCGCAAATGTGGCATGATAACCTGTTTCCCGGTATCCCAGCGATAACACTTTAACGCCTTTTGGTATCACAAACATCATAACATGCCCGTTCATCCAACCGAAAGACTCATACTCCTGTATACCTGTTTTTGTGATATATTCTGCCCTAACATTGTTTTCAGAACCTCCAGAATAATTATCGGTAAACATTTCAATTGTTTTTCCGGCTGTAGCTTCAACTTTTAAATAAGGTGTAAATTGCGCATTATAAGGTAACTTAACTTTTATCGTATCCCCGGTTGCATTAAATGGAAAATTCAGGTTAAAATTTACGATGCCATAGTCTTTCCATTGCGGGATTGGCCGTTTGACCAGCTTATTCCAGGGCATACAGCCCGCTGGCCCAACAACAAACGGATTTCGCCATGTCTTATCGTTGTAGGATGCACTGGTCCAATCCCCCAGTGCCAACCTTGCATCGTAAATTACATTAGATTCAGCCAGACGGTAGTTCGGCTGATCGCCGCTATACACATTGAGATACGCAGGTACGACAGAACATTTCCATGACCGGTCAGAACAAATCTTACCTTGTTTATCCATATCAAGCTGAAAAAACATCCCGGCCCGCCCGCTCGAATGATGAGAAAAGCCGTTCTTGCCAAAATACCAAAGCAATACAGCAATGGTATTGGTGCCCGCTTTCAAGTATTCAGTAAGGTCTGCCTCATCGTAATAGGTATCGTCCGGATTTGGTCCACGCTTTAAGCCACCTTCAAATACAACTAATTTTTCATTGATATATAACCAGTATTTAGAATCTACGCTAATGTCCAGCAAGGCTTTAACAGGCTTTTCATCTAATTGCACCACCTTCCTGAATGCAATCCAGGAATTACTTTGGTCCTGGGCCTTATCACAAGTAATCCAACTTGTCGCTTTATCAAACACCTTTAAATCCTGGGATTTGGCGGTAAAACTGTACCAGGCAAGCAGGTTTAGTGCAAAAAAGCTGAATTTAAAAATCTGATTTATCATAAATTATTTATTAAGGATGAGTTTGCTATTGATGATTTTCACCTTTACCGTCCTTCCTTTTCTTAAACTTAACTTTCTGCCGCATAGCTCAAACTGGCAGTCTTTCCAGGCATACAGATTTAACTTTGCATCCCTGCCATTAATTTCACCTGTAAGTTTAACCCCAAGTATGGAATATACCCGGTCCAAATAGACTTTCCCTTCCCAGGGGTTACATTTCGCGATCTCTAGTTTATTGAACCAGTCGTCTACAAGGTTGGAGTATAAAGACTGCACAATAAGCGCATTGGTTGTGGTATAAAACGTGGCATCATAAGCACTACTGGTTTCATATAACTGAATCCATCCGTCGTCCGTATAATCTGCCTTTCTTATATTGGCCCAATCTCTTTTCCAACCATCCACATCACCTGCCCTTGAACCCGCAAGCAGAAATTCTCCAAGAGTCCATCCATAAAAATGAGGTTTACCAGCCTCCTGAGTAATTTCATATCTTTTTTGATATGCCATTATTGAGGCCGGGTTGGCTTGCTTGTTAACAGGCAAATAGGCAAGGTCATTCAACTGAACAGGATGTTTTTGCTTGCCCAGGTCTCCATCTCTGCCCGCTTTATTGGTAAAATATACACCTTTAGCCGATTTTAACGTCGGGAATGCCAGACCATCCAACAATATTGTCCTGTAAACCCCTTCAGGATCTAAATTAAGTTCCACCGCTTTTTGAAAACAGTATTTTGCACTAAAAAGGGCACATAAATAGTCTTGCTGATTGGCGCCCCCCATTTCATCCTGTCCCATTGCAGGTTTTATATACAAGTGCCAGTACCCCTCTTTTCCTTTTTTAGCCATATTCCTGTAGAATAATGCAGTCTGTTCAATCAGGTCGTAGGCATACCTCCTGCTCCAGACTTCGTCATTCACAAATTTTGAGGTTTCATAAGCCATCCTGCATAAATATCCAGAGTTATGGATCTCGTAATTAAAAATATTTGGCGGTCCGGGGGTGTGGTAGCCCTTAAAATCACCATAAGGAAAAACCCAGGGACAAAATACACCAGCTATACCATAAAGCCGTTTGGTATAATCCTTCATGCCCTCAATTTCAGCAGCAAACTGCTCTACCCAGGCTTTGGCAACTCCGATATTACCGGTACTGAGTAAAAGGGAATGGATATAAGACAGGTCCTGCGGAAAAGGAAAAGGCCATAAGTTCCCTGTAAAACCCATTGGGGCAGGAAATCCTTTTTTATCTTCATTAACTGTAGAAAGTATCAATCCCATTGACCTCACCCATAATTGCTGTGCATTTGTATCCGGCAGCATGAGTGTACTTGTCTGCTTCCATCTGGCATTCCACCAGTTTACGGTCCTCCTTCTTGAAACTGCTACGGCAGCTGAAACAGGTCGGTTGTAGGAAAGCTGTATCTGGTTTTGTCCGGGATGCAATTTCAACACCAGTTTATTGCGGCTTTCTTCAACACTAACATTTGTCAATAAAAAAACCGAAGCCTTCCTGTCCATACAATTCAGCTGGATTTCGAAATACTTCTCATGCTTGATGATCTTGGCTGTCTGGATTATTTTCTGTCCATAATGCACGTTAAGTGTCTCCATGGGGTCAATAATCACATCCGAAACCTGTCCTTCAACATCAATCGTAATCCCCGAAAGCTCCCGATCTACCTGATCGAACCAGGTTTCAACAGCAACTTTACCCCTGTCGGTTCCAAAACTTGTCTTGATAAAGCCGTTGTAAAATGATTGATGCTGCTTATAACTGACAACAGCAGGAGGCTCCTCATTCCAGTAAATTTTCAGTACAGGTATCAGATAATCGGCATTAAATTTGGCCCGCACCCAATGACTGATATGCATATATTGGGTCTTTCCAAACCGGTTTGTGTTTTTCTGGCAGGCCGGATTATTGTGCAGCCCTAAAGCACCGTATGAACTCCCGGATCGTCCATTTCCCTGGTAAAGATTGATCTGGGCCGTATCGGTAAAACTTGTCCGGATTACATCTCCTGCACCGATCATTTCTGAAATCCTGCGCTTAACATTTTGCGCATGGCCGGTAAATATCCATCCTGATACCATCAAAAAACAAACCGGGATGAGCTTTAAATATTTCATTAATTACAAGTCCCGCTTATTAATTTATTGTTGTTACAAATATTGGTCGTTTGGATAGTTGTTGAAGCACTATGGTAATTTGTTACCTTAAATACATAACCGCCCCCCAGTGTACAACCAATTTCATTGTTGGTAATCGTACTGTTACCGCTACAATCAAGCGGGGTCTTATAATCACCCAGCCAGATATTTGCTCCCATATGGCTGCCAGTGTATCCTCCAGTCGGGCCGGAATAACCTGCATTATATACTTTATTCCACATTATCGTATAACCATAACCAGAAACATGTATGCCATGGTTACGGTTGTTATAGATCAGACAATTGGTAATAGATATATTCCGATTGGTTGTACCTGTACCTACGTGATAAGAAGTAATGGCATCCTGGGTTGCAGCCGCCCGCCCGGTATCATAAATCGTGTCTTTATTTATGGTAATGTTTTTGGCAGAAGCTTGTATACCTATTCCTGCCTGTGCGGACACGGCCATATTATTGTGTGAAATCTCAATATCCTGACCGTAAACAGATATCATCTGCCCGCCCTGAACGGTGTTTTCTTCAGTTGCATCACAGCCGGCACGTCTCAGCTGACATCTGGTTACCGTCACATTGTTGGCTGCAATGTAAATCAGCGTTGAAGTTCCTCCAGTTATCCGCTTGCCATTCTGAACAGTGATGTTTATCAATTGTGCATCATCTGCTCCGGCGGGAAAAAAAATGCCGTTGGTTGGCATCCATTTCAAATCAATATTAAAATGCAGTAAAATGGAATTTGACGACATGCGGATAAACTCATGGTTACTTCCGGCATCGTTATAGCTAGCCGCATCAATTTTAACCAGCGCTTGTGTACCCGTACCCGTTTGGGATATCCGCGCATTGGCCGGAATAAACAAACGTTGCTTACACATATATGTGGCGCCTTTTTGCAAATAAAAAGTATTTGGCTGAGCAACTGAACCGCCAGAATAGGTGGCCAGATACCAGGCGATACTCCCTGTAGTGGCAGCGTTTCCATGATCGGTGATGGTATCCGCAGGTATGGTATAGCTTGATCCAACAGTAGCCAGGCTTGAAGTGCTTCCGGTTAGCAGTTTAGCCAATCTTCCGCCCTCGGCTAAGGGGCTATCGGCACTAAGGTTTGTGATTTCACGCTTACAGGAGCAGATTACTGTAGCTGCAGCCAGGAGCATTACGGCTACTGACCAATTGATTTTTTTCTTTTTCATATTTTAGGTTTATAATTGGTTACGATAGATTCCATAGGCTTATCTATAAAATCGGATATTATGCTTTGCTTTTAACACGTTTCTTTTTGAGCGCAAAGACAGATGATAAATTTCTTTGCCCCAAACCGCCAAACCGGGGTCTGTGTTCGGCTGTTTTTTGATAACTGCTTCAAAAATTTCAGGATCAAACCTGATATGCAATGCAGCTGAATCGGAAAGAACCAGTGTCAATACGCCCGGGCTTATCAGGCGCGCAGGAACTGCTGTAACAAAGTTGAGCTCAAAGGGCAGCCTATATTCCTTTAGTTCATATTCTTCGGTCAAATCAATGCTTCCGGCAGATGAATTAAAATCCAATTTTCTGACCCATTTGTTAACCGCAGCAGCTTCTGGATAAGCAGGTGCCAGGTCCATTACCAGGGTATTGCCATGTCTGTTGGCTTTAAACGATACATTTCTGGCTTTAAATGATGTTCCCGGACTTTGTACGCTTCCATTGATACTCGGGCAATTGTGCCAGTCTGAATTGTAGACCCATAATTTATACCGGTCTTGGGTAAAGGTTTCCCTAGTATATCTTGCAGCGCCCAGATCAACCAATGCCGGTAATCCGTTCAGGTATATGATAAAACTGCCCAGATCATTGTGATTGTGGCTTTCACCATTATTGCCACCCTTTGCAGCCATAAATAAACCATCTTTACTGCCGGCTTTTTGTCTGGTAAATAACACTTCCAGATTGGGCAGCCAGTTGGTCTGCTCCATTGGTGCCCTGGCGGGAATTCCTTTCAATTGTTTATGCAATTGAAGATTATTTAAAAATTTATTAAGGTCGTCCTGGGCGTACCCGTATTTTTCCGAACCGGAAAGATCATATAAATAACTTGCAAACTGTTGCAGTTTTTCATCCTTAAAAATAAGACCACCCATATAAACTATTGCGGGATCAGGTATAAGTTTTGCAGGTGCATCAGCAAAATTAACAAACCATCGGTCAGCAATGTGCGCTTTATAAATATAGGCAGCAATATGGTGCATCAGCTCATTATTGCCCCAGTTGAGCTTGTTTTTGGAAACTTCAGTTAATAAGTTGACATACTCCACCAACCTGCCTCCGGCAGCGCCCCAGTACCCCGGTCCTTCATCACAACCGCCATCAGCAGGATAGCTGTTGATAAACTTATCCGCACTGCTTATGTTCTTATCGATGACTTCCTGACGTTTTACCGGATCTTCAACGGCCAATAAGGCGGTTAGCAGAATATTGGTATTTATCCATATGTTCCAGTTGTTCATTTTACGTTTAGGATCCTGAAAGCCCATCCACCAGAAATCGTTACGCTGCAAATAAGGAGTAAGGATGCGTCTGTTTAGCTCATAGTCTATCCGTTTGATCAGGATTGGAGAAATTTCATCCAGTTTTGGCTTCAGCAAAAACTTTATCCAGGACAATAACATGGATGTTTCTCCGGCAAACAGGTCAACTACATTTTCGTTAGGGTCGGGTAAGCCGGCTCCCTCTTTTTGTAAATACATGTGCGCAGGCAGGGCCCAGGAACTCTCTTCCAGGATTAACCATAAACCATTCGCAATTTCAGGAAGATACTTGCCTTTTCCATCTATCAGCTCCGCTATAACCAATGCGTTCAGCTTTTTTCGCCTCGCAAAATAAAGGGCCTCATATACCGAACGGTTACCTGCGGTATTGAACAGCAGATAATCAGTTGCTTTAGCTACTTCCCATGGTGTTCCCAGCACTTTATTTGCAGCAGATAGGATATGGGCTTTTACAGCATCCGGAATTGATGCCAAGCCTTTACCCATGTTTATTTTTTTAAGCGCTTTCCATGAACTTACATCCAGGCTTTCAGCCCCAGCCTTCAGGCGATACTCCTTTTCTAAAAAATTTCGCTGCACAATTTGTGCATCTATGGCAGTGCTGGTAAAAATACCCCATAAGAATAAATAAACGAACAAATAGATTTTCACAACTTTATCATTTTTTAAGTGTACGATACCTTAGCATAGCCTCTACATAATAATAATCAGCATAGCTTAATGGCACATCCACTTCACTGCCTGCCGGTAAAAAACCGACACTATGCTTTAAAATGAAACCTCCATTTGTACCTGGCTGAGCAAGATATTCTGGTGACGACAGCTGCCTGAGCATAGCTTCGGCCGTTTTTAAGTAAACCTTGCCCTTATCTCCTTTGCTAAATCCGCTCAATTCTATCAATGCAGAACTCATTACAGCAGCAGCAGAAGCATCTCTGGGCGCAGCGGGTTGGTCAGGCGCATTAAAATCCCAGTAAGGAATTTTATCTGCAGGCAGGTTCGGATGCTTCAAAATATAATCCGCAATGTGCATGGCCATTTCCAAATATTTTGCATCTCCGGTTTCCCTGTACATCATCGTATAACCATACAGGGCCCATGCCTGCCCCCTGGCCCATGCCGATTCATCACTATAGCCCTGCTCTGTAAGCTTGTTTAATACTTTACCAGTTTTAGGATCATAATCTATAACATGATAGGAACTATAATCTGGCCTGAAATGATTTTTAATGGTCAGGTCGGCATGTTGTTTTGCAATGTTATAAAACCTTTGATTACCTGACAAACGACTGGCCCAGGTAAGCAACTCAAGATTCATCATATTGTCAATAATCACCGGGTATTTCCATTTTTCAGGCTTATGGTCCCAGGACCGGATCAACCCTACTTCATCATGGAATCGCTGAGATAATGATGCAGCGCTGTTCAACAGAACAGGATCATATGCTTTGGTTTTAAACAATCTTTTTGCAGTTCCAAAACTACAATACATCATGAACCCCAAGTCATGTGTTCCGGTATTGAACTGTTCCTTTTTCAATACTTTAAGCTTTTTCAAAGCTTCCTCCTTAAACTTATTGCTATTGTTGAATTCGTATAACAGCAATAGCGTACCCGGATAAAAACCGCTGATCCAACTTGGAGAAGTGGCTGTTAACAGCCTGTTGTTTTGAAAGGTCCTGGGAAACAAGGTATCAGGAACAGTTTCCATCAACTGCAGGTATTGGCCCGCTGAACGCGATAAGGCCGAATCTGTGATCTTTAAAATTTCAGGATCAGCTTTAAGTGTTTTGCGTTTTTGCGCCTGTAAGTCTGCGGCAAAAAAAAAACATAAAAAGGAGGCTAAACAGCAGGCAATATTTAATTTATTTACCATAAAAATCTGATGATACTTATTTAATAATTTTAACCTGCTTTGGAGCGTCTACTGTCGTTTTGATTTTCCCGTCAGGCATTTTTAAATGATTTACTTTTATTAATCCAAAGGGCGTAGGAAAGCTGCCGCTTACTGATTTCAGATCGCCAAGATGGGGCTCAATCTTAACAACTTTACAACCCGGGGCCATAACTTTTATGCCCAGTACATGTGTAGTAAGCCAGGATGTGGGTCCTGCAGCCCAGCCATGCGCCAAGCTGTGCCTGAGGTTCTTGTAGCAATAAGCCCCGTATGTTGCATGGACATCAACTTTATCTTTAGGAACAATTTCATCGATCCTTCCGGCATTTTCTTTCCAGGAAAGATCAAAATCCTCCCAGAAAGTAGTGGCACCTAAATCCAGCATCCCGCCCCAATAGTCCCTGATATTATTGATAGCACCCTGATAGTCACCAGCCATTGCTTTAGCCTGGAGCATATAGTAGCCATAAAAAGTAGAGAATCCCCTGGTACTGTCTTTTGACAGGACAGTGTTGGCCTGTTCAGCCGGCAAAAGCCCGGCTAAGGCAAGCAATGCAGCTGCTTGTTTGCTTTCAGCTATATCAGGGACATTTTTCTTTAAAATTGCAACAGCTTCATCACAGGCTCGGGCAGTTTCCGCTTCCTTTAAAATATGGCACAGCTCCGATCCCGCTGTTAAGGTCATTACCAGCATGGCCTGCAGCCCGGCATGTATAGCCGGCTTATTCTCAGAGGAAGGCCAATCCAGGAAACGATTGCCGTCCAGGGCTTCCTTCCCGTCTTTTATTTTAGTCATCAACTGCTTCAAAAGCCCAACCAGGTACTGCCTTTGCAACTGCAGGTATTTCATATCTCCCTGATGAAGATACCAGTCGCGCTGAATAAGGACCCACCACATAGAATAAGAACTGATTCCATTCATCCATGCCGGCAGTGGTGTAGCCGCTTTAGCCAGATCCAGACTCATTGGAACAACTTCATTATAACCGAATACACTGTTGATCACCATCATCTCAGGGTGCATATCCCCAATCCACACCAGTTTGTCACGTTTAATGCCATCCCATAAATATTGCTGCATATTTAAATGAACAGTATATGCCCCGGTTGCCCAAATTTGGTTTAAACGTTCATCATCAGAATGAAAAGACCCCAGGTAAGGAATATCCCTGTACATGAATATCGCACTCACTTCCTTTAACAAAAGTTCAGTATCAGCCTCCAGCAGGTCAATTCTAACAAATCTAAAGCCTGTGTTACCTACTTCCAGACCACCCAGCCATGGCAACTCTATAATAAAGTCGCGCATGGCATGATCATTAGTTGCACCGTCAGTACCACCTACATCAGACATGGCCTCAGTTACGGATTCTCCAAAACGAACCCTTACTTTCACCGGTGTTTTCGTTCTCATTAAACCCGTAGTAATTTGCAGACCGCCAAAAATTTCTTTGCCAAAATCAATTAAGAAACCTGTTTTTGAGCTTTTATCATTTTTTAGCACCGTTAGGTCTTTATTGACCAGCTCGGCCTGGCCATTGCCAACTTTCAACAACCTATCTGCATGCTGGATGTATTTTCCAGTCGCGTCAGACCGCCATATCATCCGTTCCGGAGGTAAATAATAGCGAACTCTAGGATCTTTTTTTAAACCGGTGGCAATTGGCTGTTTAAAAACTGGCGGCAACTGAGCATTCGTCACAGTGGTAAACGCCCAGGTTAACAAAGAAAGAAAAACAAGGTATCTTTTCATTTTATATATTCAAAAATCTATGGAACAATGGTAATCGTCATTTCCTTAATTATCCCTGTCTTTTCCGCCACATCCTGGTTAAAGGCATGAAAAACTACTTTATAAACTCCCGGAGCTGCAAAAACATACTTATAGTCTTTCGGCGGTGATAAAGTAGTGATAGAGATGATTGGTATGCCATAATCAGAAAGCGATACCTGGTTCAATTTTACAGGTACTGAAACCAGCCAGTCCTCGTTGGCCGCCTCACCTACGTTCCCGGCAGTCATCGTCACTGATGTTGGGCTCTGCACATTTGGTGTAAATGCCCATTGAAAAGACGGGTTTGAGACATCAATACCTTTAAACCCTGCCAGTCCCAAATTTGCGACTACGTTATTCACTGTACCATCAGCAAGTGTATTGCTTACCACAAAACTGCTGATTGTCCATTGTCTTGGCTTCAAAGTATTACTCGCCGAAGCATATCTGAATGCAAAATATACCGGTACATCTCCGTCTGTTGCCTGGTCACTGATGTTCACTGCCCCTGAAGATGTTGCTGCCCCTGCCGCACCGGTAACAGGATTAGGGGACAGTACCGCTCTGGAGGTGATATCTGTCCAGGATGCTTTTGCGATGTTGGCAGCGTCATATATTCCGTTAAAATCCCTGGAAATTTTTATGGATAAATTGTCATTCTGCGTACCCTGTCCGGCGGCACTTGTAAATTGCAGGGTCTGCAAAACACCCTTTTCTGTTATCCGGTCCTTATAAGCGTAATTACGGCCTTTTTCCCCACTCCAAAAGACTACATTTTCTGCATTTCCGCTAAATTTAAACGTAACTTCCTGACCAACTTTATAGCTGAGCGCATCAGTCTGCACATCAAAATGGGGCGTTTCGATCTCTTTTTTCTCACATGCCGTTAAGAATATTATTAGTAAAAGCATCCTTAACCTTATACTTTGCTGTATTTTCATTTTCTGATATTTAAATAATTTTCCCTTTCCCGCGCGCTATGGCTACCATCCCGGATTCTGAACAATCAAAGCGTTTGTTGCAATTTCTGCCGGAGGTATAGGCAGGTATAAATGTTTGGCTGTAATGTTAACAGCAGGCGAAGTATATCCATTCCGGATAACACCACCCGGTACTGATGGACCTATAGTTGCCAAAGTCTGCATCGTAGATATCAACCTCCCCCATCTTCGTAAATCGTGCGATCTCAAAGCTTCATAGGCCAATTCCCTTGACCTTTCATCAACAATATGCTCAAAAAACTGGGCTTTGGTTAAACCGGTTGGCAAATCCGCCTCAGCAACTACTATAGGGCTTACAGTTGCCGTGGCAGTCGCTCCGGAGCCCAGGCCATTTGCGCTGGTGATGGTAACCGTTGGTGGTGTAGCCGTATAAAACCCACCCATATTTACCAGGGTAAGCTGGGTTACTGCACCATTTGTTACTGTAGCATAAGCTTCTGCGGTACTCGCGCCATTTGGATCTCCACTACTCCCGATCGTCACAACCGGTGCAGCAGTATAACCTGTTCCCCCGTTGGTGATGACAATGTCGCTTACCCTGTAACCTGTACCATATGCGCGCTCACGTACTTTATTCATTGCGTTATAAGCGGCAACAGTTGGCCCGTTTATATAATTTTCAGCCTCAGCAAACATCAGCAAAACATCAGCATACCTTAACAAGGGAAAGTTGGTCCCGTTACCATTTTGAAACCTGGGTAAACGCAACTCCTCATCCCTTCTCCATTTACCAGGCCAGCGCTGATAAAGATTCCCGTTTTTAGGCCAGTAGCTTTTGGTCATAACCTGTACTGCGGCGCTTCCACCAACCCATTGGTAAGGTGCAATGTTCCTTTCGCGCCGCAAATCTTTAGAAAGACTGGTGAGCGGGTCCACCTGATACTTATTATACAATATTACTGATGCCTGTAAAAAGTTGTACCCAAAACCTGGAAATGTCCTCCCGTTTGCGGCCTGAATGCCATTTCGGATACCAACATAACCCTGTTCGCGGTAGTTGTCAGAAACATTGCCATAAAACTCAACCTCCCACATGTTTTCTTTCACATCATATTCATCACGGGCCTGTTTTACAAAAAGATCAGCATAACTTGGATTTAATGCATTATCTCCTGTGCTGATCACCTTTGAGCTCCAGGCCAGGGCTGCTGCATATTTAGACTCATCATTTAAAGGAAAGCCTGTCATGCTCAGGCAAACCCTTGCCAAAATACCCTGGGCAGTGTTTTTTGACAAACGGCCACTTGAATTGGCCCCAAGTACCGAGGCCTGAGGTAAAACTGCTTCTGCAGCGGTCATATCTTTAAGGATCTGTTCGTAAATTTCAGCTATTGGAGAAGCTGCCAGATTCACATCAAATGAACTTTTCGCCGGAGCCAGCATCATCGGGACTTTACCCCATTTATCTACAAGGAGGAAATGATAATAAGCCCTTAAAAACAATGCCTGTGCGCGGATATTGTCCCTTACTGCCTGGCTTACCTGAGCCTTTGGATTGTCTGCAGCTGCAATGATAATGTTGGCATTGTTGATGCCCTGGTACAATACATTCCACATACCAGTAATGTTAGGGTCGCTGGAAGAATAACTAAAATTTGATGGAACAACCAGCGGTGCCTGGTTGAATACAAAAACAGCTTCATCATTATTGTGGGACATGTTATGTAACAACGCATCCTGATATAAATAGGAAGAACCTAAAATACTGTATACACCGGCCAACCCACCATTAAGCTGTTCTTCATTGGTGTAGTAGTTTACCGAAGTGATAAAATCTGTGGGTAAACTATTCAATTGCTTTTTACATGAAGTAAAAGCAGATAATATGATAATTATCAACAACAAATATGCGCTGTGTTTCATATGTCAATATTTAAAAAGAAAAATTAAGACCAAAAGTCATCGTAAAAGAGCGCGGATATGCGGCATAATCAAATCCTTGTGTCAAAGCGCCCGGACGTGTAGAAACTTCGGGATCTGAACCTTGATATTTACTCCATACCGCCAGGTTTTGTGCCGAAGCATAAATCCTGGCATTTTTTACTTTAAGGGATTCAGAAATTTTTTGCGGCAGATTGTATCCAAGGGAAACCGTTTGCAGACGCAAGAAAGAGCCATCTTCAATTACCCTGGAAGAAACAGCCGGAATAGTAGTTGCGCCGCCAGCCCTGGGATATAAATTAGTCTGATTTTCTGGTGTCCATCTGTTGGCGTATGAGGCAAACTGATTGGTATAGGAGTCTGGCATACCTTCGAAGATCAACCGGTTTGCATTCAGGATATCATTTCCATAAGAAAAGGTCAGTAGTATGCTCAAGTCAAAATTTTTGAAATTAAAATTATTGGAAAAGCCCCCGGTAAATAATGGATTTGGATTCCCTATGACTACTTTATCCGCATCTGTAATCGTACCATCCTGGTTAATATCCTCATATTTAATGTCACCAGGCTGCATCGCTGTCCTTGCAGAACCATTTGCTGGCAGATTGCCCTTTAGCACATACGCCCCATTAGGAAGCAGATCAAAATCTTCATATTGGTAATTGCCCAACCATTTAAAACCTATAATCTGCGAAATCGGGCCTCCTACAATAGCAACGTAAGGAAAAGCCGGGTTAATATTGTAGGAAACCTGGGAAATAAGCCCCCTTTGGCCACTGCTTAACGCCAGTACTTCATTCCTGTTAAAGGATATGTTAAAATTAGAGGACCATTTCAAAGCCTTATCTGAATTTACCGTATTCAATGAAAACTCCCAGCCGGAATTTCTTACCGAGCCTATATTCTGAATCGCTGAAGTATAGCCGATATGACCTGGTATCGTTGCCTGCAGCAACAGGTCAGAAGTTATTTTACGATAATAATCAACTGTAAGTTCAATGCGGTTCTTTAAAAATCCAAAATCTAAGCCCAGATCTGTGATGGCAGTTGTTTCCCATTTCAGGGCCTCATTGGCCAGACCGGATTGATAGGAACCTTTTATATAAGTATTACCAAAGGTATAGGTACTGGAAATATCACTTTGGTTGATAGGCGACAGATAGGCATAGTCAGCAATTCTGTTGTTACCTGAAGTACCATAACTGGCCCTGAACTTTAGTGCCGAAACTGAACTGATATTTTTCATAAAATCCTCACGCTCAATATTCCAGGATACTGCAGCAGAAGGGAAATAACCCCACTGGTTACCCGGGGCAAATTTTGAAGATCCATCAGCCCTGATCACTCCTGAAAAATAGTACTTAGATTTATAATTGTAGTTTATCCTGGAAAAGTACGAACTCAAAAAATTCTGTGTCGAACCAGATGAAATGGCATAAGGAGTTCCTTCGTCTAGTCCGCTTACACCCAATACATCATTTGGCACTTTACTCGCCAGCGCCCTGCTGGTGGTCAGTTTAGTGCCTTGTATAGAAAAACCACCAAGCAAATTAAGCGTATGTTCAGTATTAAAAACCTTTTTATAATTCAGTGTATTTTCATTTACCAGATTAGTGAGGGCATAATTGTCAATAAAACCATTAGGCCCCAGTACACTGCCAGGCCCACCCTGATAGGTGAGTGCAGAATAAAAAGCGTTGCTAAGTCTTTGTGTATAATTGATACCACCCGTTACCCGGAACGTCAGCTCGGGGAGGATTTTATAGTCTATGCCAGCATTAGCCACCAGATTATTCAGGTGCGCATTGATCGTAGTATTGTTGTTCTGAACAATAGGGTTAAACGAATAAGCATTCTGTCCATCAGGATCGATGGGCAGGTTAAGCTGGTCTTCTACAGAAGATGAAGGTGAAACGGCCGGTCGGTAACCCCATATTCCATATAATAAACTCAATGATGCAGAGCCATTGGTTGGTATATTTGAAGGCGATGTGCCAGTTGTCCTGGTACGGGCGTAATTTACATTAAGGTTAAAGTCTGTTTTCTTGTTCACCTCCTGGCTGAAAACAAATCTACCCTGATAACGCTTGAAATTAGTTTGTAAAATGGTCCCGTCCTGGTCTGTGGTCGACCCTGAAATTAAATATTTACTTTTGTCTGTCCCGCCAGAAAGTGACAACGAATAATTTTGAAAAGGTGCAGTCTGGAACAATTTATCCTGCCAATTGGTATAAGGCTGGGTTTTATAGTAATCAATTGTTCTCCCGCCAGGAACATAAGCGGGCCTTCCATCCAGCTCAGGATCACCCGGCGTGTAACGCTCTTTTGCAACCACCCCGTTCCTTTCAATTACAAGTTGTACATATTCATAGGGCTTTAACAGTTCCATCAATTTTAAACTTCGCTGAAAGCCATATGAACCATCAAAGGATACCACCGGGTTTCCCGACTTCCCGGTCTTAGTAGTAACGAGTATAACCCCGTTAGCCCCCCTTGAACCATAAATGGCAGTAGACGCGGCATCTTTTAAAACAGTAATAGTCTCTACATCAGCAGGATTGATCGTATTGTTGTTTGGATTCTCAATTGGAAACCCATCAATGACCCATAGTGGTGAATTGTCCTGAGACAAGGAATTGTTACCCCTTATTACAATATTGGTGGTAGCTCCCGGCCCGCCCTCAGAAGAAGTAACCTGAACACCGGACACACGGCCGGCCAGCGCCTCCTCAAAAGATTTAACAGGGGCCTTTTGTAAATCTTCACCTTTAATAACCCCCAATGAACTGATGACATCTGATTTTTGCGTAGTCCCATAACCTGTCACAATCACGTTATCCAGATCGGTAGGCGAACTGATCAATCTTACCTTTAGCGCAACGTCATCCTTTATTACAATTTCCTGGGTTTTATAGCCAATAAAGCTCAAAACCAAAACATCTCCAATCTCCGCATTGATGGTAAATTGCCCGCTGTTATTGGTCACAATCGATTTATTCGTTCCCTTCACCCTCACAATTACACCGGGTAATGGCAGCCCATCCTCTCCCGACAATACTATTCCGTTAACCTGCATCCAGACCTGCGGCTGGTCATCGGCCTTTGCAACAATAATGGTATTTTCTTTTATCTGATAAGTAATTGCCTGGTTCGCAAAACACTTGTTCAGCACTTCTTTAAGCGTTGCATTCACCACCTTCAAGGTTACTGGTCTGGCATTCTGCAGCGTTTGAGAATCGTACATAAACTCATAGTTACTTTGCCTTGTGAGCATAGAAAATACTTCCTTTAAGGAGGTATTTTTAACATCTATATTAATATACTGTGCATGCACAGCTGCATTTAACTGGAAAGCGCCTAAGAATATTAAAACTGATAATAATTTCATCGCAAGAAAAAATTTGGGTAGGTTCCCATAGGGCATACCACGCTTATATGCAAAATATTTTTTGTACATTTGGTTAGTTAGGTTTTAACTGGTTCAAAGATTTAAGATCTGACAAATGCCTTTTGGCAACGGACAGGGGTGTTCCAGCACTCCTGTTTTTTGTCTGGTGTGTAGCAGAGGAAAAATTATCTCATCACGGTTACCCTCCTCCCCTCTATTTTAAAATGGATTCCTTTTGTACTTTCCATAATATCCAGTAAATCTGTTATCTTTTTCGATCTGGACACATAGCCCCCAAACCGTTTGTTCTCAAACTTGCCCATGTAAACCACTTCAACATTATACCAGCGCGAAACCTGGTTCATTATGGAATAAATATCTTCATCTTTAAACATAAAATATCCATTCTTCCATGCCATAGCTTCCTTTAAATCGCCTTTATTTATGTCTATCTGATGCCCGTCAAATACAGCCTGCTGTCCTGGCGAAAGTATTTTAGCATCAGGGAAGCGCTCAGCACTCACCATGATACGGCCCTCAAGTAAGGTGGTTTTAACAAAACTTTCATCAGGATAAGCTTTGATATTAAAATGGGTGCCAAGCACTTTAACCGTTTGCTTATTACTCACCACAAGAAACGGAGATTCCTGGTTACTTTTAACTTCAAAATATGCCTCTCCAATAAGCTCAACTTTGCGTTCATTTCCTGAAAATACAGTTGGGTATTTTAAACTTGATGCGGCGTTTAACCAAACCCTCGTACCATCTGCTAAAATGATCTGGTATTGCCCACCGTTAGGTGTACTGATGGTATTGCTTTCGCCGTTGTGATTTGTGCCGGAAATGGCTTTATAAAACACTTGTCCGTCAGCCGACTTTTCAATTTCTACACCACCTGTTTCTGCCAGTTGTCCATCCGAAGCAGTCTCCAGGTTAATTTGTTTTCCATTTGCCAGTGTAAGTACCGCTTTGTTACCTCCTGGTTTAATTACCGCAGCTTCCATATCCACTAAAATCCTGTTTGCCGGATTAGCAGAACGGGATTGATAAAAATATAAGCCTGCAGACAGCATCAAAAGTATAGCGGCCGCCACAGCAATCATTTTTCTTACTGAAATAGATTTAATGTTTACCGGTTTACGGATCCTTTGTTTAAAGCTTTCTTCCATCCGGTTTATAATCACTTCCTGCCCGCCAGCTTCCATGATGTACTGGTCCAGTTTCTGCTCACCATAATTAAGCTGATGATACCACTCTTCCAGTTCAGTCAGCTCCGGCCCGGATAACCCCCCATCCACATAATTTTCTAATAGATATTTCAGTCTATCTTTTTCCATAAATACACGATGTTATATTTGGCATTGTAAATAGTAAGACACCTAAAGCCGGTCTTGCCGTTAGTCTGTTTTAATTTTTTTTTGAAAAAAAAATTATTAAAAACATTGAACAATTCACAATTAAAGCTATTTTTCCCTATATTAGAGAAAACCAAATATACTTTAAGCCATCAAAGATTATACTACATTAAGCGATGCTGATTTAATCCTTTCCTGGAAAGAAGGCGATGAACAGGCATTCTCTAATCTTTACAAAATGTACGTCATGCCACTGATGAGGCTGGCCGTTTCGAAAACCAACAGCAGGGAAATAGCTGAAGAACTAGTCCAGAACTCATTTGTAAAATTATATGAGCATAAAAGGTCTATTGAAACCAATACCTCCGTCCAGGCCTATTTATTTGTAATCCTTAAAAACCAGATCCTTAATCACTACCGGAGTCAGCTGGTACGAAATAAATATGAGCTGCATATAGCAAAGCATGCGAATGCTGAAGATCATTCACTCATCGAACAGATCGAAAGCCGCGAGCTGGCTGCGCTGATCAATATGGAAATTGAAAAGCTGCCCCCAAAATGCCGGGAAGTATTCATCTTAAGCAGAAAAGGATTTTTATCCAATAAAGAGATCGCAGCAAAACTTGATATTTCAGAAAATACGGTAGAACAACACATCAGAAAAGCTATCAGTAAACTCAGAATGTCCCTCGGACAACTCATAGAGCTGGGTGTGGTCATTTATGTTTGCATTATGCTCCGTTAAATGGGGAAAGCTCAGTCAACAAACTTTATAGCACACACACTACTTCAAATGCTTGACGCTCATTTCGAGCACCTGAAGCGCTGAGGCCTGGCCTTCGGTGGCAGGTGGCAATTGGACCATTACAGACAAAATACCTGCCTTATGCCATCTTGCCAGGTCAAGCTGGGGTTCATTGAAATAACCCGATTTTGATACATACACTTCCTTCCAGTCCTGCCATCCCGATTTGTAAGTTGCTTTTACCACAACCAGTGGTGCCCCCTGGTCTTTCACATCAAAATGATCTTTACGCATAAAAACGAGGTATAAATTATTGTTCCGGTCAACTATCAGCTTAGGTCTGTTACCCATAAAGGGTAATTGGGTTTGTTGCCATTGACCATCCTTCAGATAATAATGGAAATAGGCCCCGTTTTCCATTACTGCCCAACCAGGGTTTCCATGATTTTTCTTATGGTACATTACGATATGCGGGTTCAGATTGTTGTCGATCACCTGCGATTGCTGGTTCATAATTCCCCAGCCCCGATCCAGATGCCGCACGGTAATTCCGGCACTTAATGTATTGATAGCTTCGGGCTCAGCGGTACCACGAACCGCTATCTGATCATTTTTTTTATTAAACCATGATTTGCCATTATCCTTGCTATAGGCATAACAGATATCGCGGTTACCCAACGTTGCAACGCTTTCCCGCCAGGTCCAGCTGATGTGCAGCATGCCTTTCCGGTCATAACTCAGGTTATTGAGGTACGCATTTCTATTATGACTCTCCCCCTTAAAGGGATCGCCGTAAACACCACTCCGTGAAATAAATACATGCGGGTTAGTCCAGGTACCAGATGAAGCATCATACTGCCCAATCAGACAATCTCCGTTACTGCTATACCCGTTTCTGTATGCAAACAAAAGATTGCCATCCGGGGTACTGATAAAAGTTGGATACGAAACTACAGGTATGGGCTTTCCGTTTTCCAGCCAGTCTGCTACAGGGTTAAAAAGTTTACTGGTCCATTTAAAGCGTTCGGGATTATCCAGAATCCCCTTCACTGAAACACGATAGTGCAGTGGCCCTGCATGCTGGTCAAAAGAAAGATGTATGGTCCCGTCTTTTGCACAAAGTCCAATACTGATCACGTTGTGTGTATTGTTATCCTGGTTTTTAGCATAAGAAAAACGGTAATCATTAAAACTGAGAATTTCCCATTCAGAACCGCTCAGCTTCCTTCTTCCCAGGCAAATCCGGCGCTCGGCATTGTAATAGGCAATGTATTGCCATCCCTTATAACTGGTTAGTGCATCCTGCTGAAAGCTTTGCCCGTTAATGTTGTTACCATACGTTCCTTTAAAACAAGTCAGGGCATTTTGATCCACCAGAATGACATCATCATTTTGCGCAAAAACAGGCTTTAAACTGACTATTATAGTTATCAACAATGATAATGTAAACTTCATTCTGTCCCTGCTAATTGGTTCTTATACATTTGTTAATTCGGGTTTAATCTGTTTATATCAGCAAGCCACCTGATCATATAAGAATAAGACACCTCATACAGGTATTCCCGTTAGTTCATGATTAATTTTTAATAAAAGATAATCAGGTTCCTGTTCATTATATGGATAAAATCGCATAGATATCAGCCATTTATGAACCTGATCAATAAATAGATAGCAGTACCAAGCAAAAGATAACTCAAGTCACCCCAAAGTTTTAACTATTGTAACCTAAATTTATTTACATTTTATTAGTTCATTTGTCTCACTAATCCAGTTGCTAATATCTGCGAGCGACAATTAAGAAATTCAACAGCAGAGAAGTTAAATGAAATACAAAATTCTTTTGCATCATCACTTTGTATATTCTTCCCGACTGGTCTGATGTTATTGATAGTCAGCTTTAATTCTTGAATTTCTTTTATGAAAGCTAGTATATCTTGTTCGGAAATAATAACTTCTAATACTGGATATAAAGGCTCGTTGTTTAAGTTGTTCGTATTTCTTAAACTGCTGCAACTTAAAAAAACCAAAACAAAAAGGCTAAGAAACGATTTGACTGTCCATAGACAATCTATTAATATTCTTTTATTCATTAATTTTAATTGTTTAACTCATTCGTGTCAAATAAAATTAATTAGACAGTATAGGTGCTGTACCTTTTGTTATCCATGCAATTGACTTTTTATCTTTAAGGTAGTAATCAAACCATTCTAACATTCGATTAGTTAAATCTTTCCTATTATCAGGATTTAGAAGAGCATGTCCTTCGTTAGGATATTGCAGCATAATTCCCTTTTTACCTAATCTGCGCAGCGCCAAATAAAACTCCATGGTTTGATGTGGATCAACTTGCGAATCGCTCTTGCCAGTCCATAATAAGACAGGTGTCTGTACATTCTGAACATGGGCGATTGGAGAATTGGCTTTATACAGTTCTGGCAACTCATATGGACTTCCACCCATATTCCACTGTTGATTTTTAAAGCGCCACATATCCGGCTCTCCAGTATATGGATTAATGGTATGATAAAAACTGATCAGATCTGTAATACCACCACTGGCAATAGCAGCAGCAAATAGATTTGTTTGAGTAATGATAAACGCGGTCTCATATCCCCCAAAAGAATGCCCCGTCAATCCAATCCTGGAGGAATCTACAATACCTTTTTCGATTACCCTTTTAGTTCCAGCGATCACGCAATCTGCAGCTGAAAGCCCAGGATTTCCTTCCAAAAGCTGTATATCAGGCATAAAGACAAAATATCCCTGACTATTCAGCACACTAGTATTGATGGACCCTGCTTCATAAACTGGATTTTCATATTTATGAAGCTTGCTGGATTGTAAATCATAGATATTTACCACCATTGGATATTTTATTTTAGGATCGTAATTTGAAGGATAGAATAAAGCACCCTTTAACCATACTCCTTTAGCGTTTTGGTAGGTAATCAGTTCAGATTTCCCCCAGAAATAATCCTTTTGGTGCGGGTTACTTTCAAAAAAGACTGTAGGAGTTGAGGAATAACCTGCCGCCACTAGACATGGTGAAAGATCAAATTTCTGCTCAGAGAAAAAGATTTTTTTTCTTGACCCATTATAATTAAGATGATCAACTCTACTGTCACCATAAACAATTTGCTGTTCACCAGTTTTAACATTCCATCTGTAATAACCCGTTTTTTCATCATTACCTCTTGCATGCAAAAATAGATTTTTAGACAAATCAAAAGCATCAACTACCAAACCACTAAAAATTACATTTTCCCCAATTTTGTTAGGTTCATTCGCAATCCTATAAGTAATTCCAAGCTCTTTTCCTTTTGTCAATCTTCTAGATGATTTCCCATCAGGTGTGATTGCCCAGAGATCATACTGATCGTAAAGAATGATCTCTTTATCACCTGTACTCCATCCAGGATTGCCATAAGCGGATTCTGGAACTAACAAATCCGTTTTTCCTTTGAAACGTCCACCTAAGGAAATGGTAAGGTTCACATGTGTTTTAGTAGAGATATTATATACCCACCAATCTTTTTCTTTAAAATAAACAAAATATTTACCGTCCGGAGATAGGTTTGGATATATAGGGTGATAGGGATGATTCTTTAAAACAAGTGTTTTTTCCTGTGTTTTGAGGTCTTTGATATAAAAGTCCCTAGGGCTGTATTGCTCAAATTGAGGCTCGTATGCAGTTGGACTTGATAAAACAGCATATTCAAAATTTCTTGTGATCATTAAATCTGGAAGCTCATCAGAATTAATTTGAATAATTTGATCTAAATCAGGGAGCCACATCGCTACAGGAGGAATCAAATTATAATTCGAGTAATTCAATGCTTTTTTGAAAGTGAATTTGTCATTCATGTTCCAAACTTCCACATTTGATTTTGGTTTGCTGCTGGAAATTATGGGCTTATTTTGTTGAGAAAAAGCTATTTTTTTCAAATCACCCGATATCACTATCGAGGTAATCGAGCGGCCGGAAATCGACAGGTTATTTGAAAAATATGAGTTAGAAGCAAGAACAAGTTCGTAAAGCTTATCTGCTGCAATAATGTAGTAAACAAGCGAATTGATCTGCTGTTCGGTAGATTGACGAACAAATGCTAAAGCTTCTCCATTTTTCTGCCAGGTAAAATTATCAAATTGGCATGCAGTATCTATAGCCAATTGTTTTTTATCATTTATCTTTTTAAGATTAATAAGCGTTACCTGATTCGTGTTATTTATTTTGGTTTCCAACAACAGGTGATGCCCTTTAGGACTGAGCATAAAATTTGTCACATCATCTATTTCTCTGCTATCACTTTTAGCCAGTGAACGAATAATTAAAGTTTTCCCTTGCTCTTTTGAACTTCTTATTACAATTAATTGATCAGTTTCTTTACTATAGGCAATTTTTTTTATTCCAGATATAATCTCCCTATTTCCAGTTTTTAAGTTTTGGATAGCGATTTGATTTCCTAACTGGCAAATAAAAAAATTGTTATTTGTAAAAACGCCATTCCCACCCGCGGGAAAAACGTATGTCAATTTATTATGAATATTTCTAACGAATAAGGTATCCTTGCTATTTTCGTATAGTACTTTGTAGCTTGCCCAATTTTCATCAGGAGAAATCCTGTCAAGATACACAGAATGCCACAAATGATAAACTAAGGGCGTCAATTTTGTTTTCTGCTTCACCTGCCCATAGAGTGGGCAGGTAAGCAATATAAAGAAATTAAAAGCAATCAGATTTGAATATACAAAAGATGATTTTGTAAATAATTTAGTAAAATTCATAAACTTTTAAAGATTTTAATACCCTGGATTTTGAGGGCGTAAATTTGGATTGGTATTTAGTTCTTTTTCTGGGATTGGGAATAGTCGATCTGTCGTATTCCAACCCTGTTTAACGCCAGATAAATTAAGATCTAGCTTTCCAGTACGTTTGAGGTCAAAGAAACGATGCCCGAGTTCGGCAAAAAATTCCCAACGTTTTTCCTGCAAAATCGCATCCAATAACTCTGTTTTAGAGTTTGCAGATGTATTATCTAGAGCCGCACGCCTTCTGATCTTGTTCAAATCATCCTTAGCTCCTTGCAAATTATCCAACTGAGCCCTCGCTTCCGCCCTGATCATATACTGCTCAGTCAAACGAAACAGCACAAGATATTCCTTAGATGCGGTTGTAAAAAGCCTTTCTTTATATTTGAAAGGATAATACCAAGTTGAATTTCCACTTGAAACTGCCTTAATCCATTTTGATTTGCGTAGATCCGTGTTAGAAAAAGTCTCTACAAGGCTTGCATTTAATGCAGTAAGTGAGGGAGGACCTACAGGTAATATAAATAACTCCCCTTCCCAAGTATTTCTATCGCTAGTTGCAGCCCTCAACTGCCAGATGGTTTCTTTCGATCCGATTAAAAACAAATTATTCAACTCATCTTCAAAAGTGTATACACCGCTTTGGCCAATTATTGAACTTGAAGTACTCTCAGCCTCAGTCCAAGATCCTTGATACAGATAAACCCTCGAAAGCAATGCTTTTGCCGTTAGCTGATTGGGGCGAACTTTATTAGTAGAAATATAATTGACAGGTAGCATAGCAATTGCACTTTTTAAATCTGCAATCACTAGATCATAGACCGCTTTAATTTCAGTTCTTGCCATCAGGCGATTGACTTTATAATCTGTCTGCGTTACATAAGGTACATCTCCAAAAAGATTCGACAAATTGAAATGTAACATCGCCCTAATAAAAAGTGCTTCACCTTGTAGTTGTCTTTTCTGTTCCGCGGTAAGAACAGTACTTGCTTCCGCTCCTTCAATTACCGCGTTTGCTGCATAAATCTGATTATAAGCGGAATTCCAAAAACCTGAAACAAATGTATTTGAAGGTAATAATGTATTGTTATAAAAGTTAACGTAAATTTTGGTAGAGGATTCATCATATGCTACCATTTCATCTGTATAATTAGCCAGCGCTCCAGTCAATCCAATTCCTGCTCCTTCATTGAACATACCCTGATCTCTTAAATTGCCATAAATACTGGTTAGTGCAGTAGTCGCTGTCTCGTAATTTTCATATACTGATACATTGGACAACTGAGATTGAGGCAAATCAACTTCAAGAAAAGACTCGCAAGATGTAATTAGCAATGTAGAGAGTATGATGATCCAAAACTTTGATTTTGGATTGGAATATTTTATTTTCATAATAATATCATTAAAAGGTTAATTGAAAGCCAGCAGTAATAACTTTAAGTGGAGGTAAAAATCCTGAAGTCAAAAATTCAGGATCTCCATCTTTAAAAGACGTAAAAGTCAATAGATTTTGTCCCTGCAAAGAGACTGTAGACTTCGTTCCCTTTACAATTATTGGCAGATCATAGCTTAAAGATAAATTCTTCAGCCTGATGTATGATGCATCAACAATAATGGCATCACTACTAGCATATAAACTACCCGCAGAAACCGCTTTGCTGTTAACTCCAGTAGTTAAAATCTGATAAGGAGCGGATTCATTTCCTTTTTGCCAACTATCGATCATTCGCTTAGGACGATTAAGCATCGATCCACCAGTGGTGAATTGGTAACCTTGATTGTTTTGTTTCACAAACTGAAATAGAAAATCCAATTTAAACCCCTTAAAACTGAACTGGTTTTGTAACCCTCCAAAATATCTAGGACTGAGGTCTACTACAGTCTGTCTATCATTTGGACTAGAAATTATATTATCGCCGTTCCTATCGACAAATTCATAAATTCCAGTTTGAGGGTTAATTCCCTTATATTGATAGACCAACCTTATATTTAAAGGCTCTCCAACCCTATATTGTTGGCTATAACTAGAACTCTCCAGCCCTGGGAATCGGACTAGTTTATTTCTTGAGACACTTATATTCAAGTTTGTAGCCCATCTAAAACTTTTGGACTGGATATTTTGAGAAGTAAAAGTCCACTCTAGGCCTGTATTCTGCACAGTTGCATCAAGATTAGAGTTTAGCGTTGTAAAACCAGTAATTGCGGGAAATGGAACTCCTACCAATTGATTACTAGATCTGTTTTGATACCAAGCAGCCGTTAGAAAAATCTTGTCGTCCAAGAAACCTAGTTCTAATGCCGCCTCTAATTTGTTGTTGGTTTCCCAAGCAAAATCAGGGTTGTAAAGTCGGCTCGGATTAATTCCTATTTTACCATCATAATCAACTCCTGATGCTGTATAAGTATTAAGGAACTGATAATCTCCTATTTGATCACTACCAGTTATACCGTAACTCCCTCTGATTTTACCAAAACTTAACCAAGAATCATTTTTAAGAAAGTTTTCTTTGGAGAATATCCAAGCGAGGCCTAACGCTCCAAAATTTGCAAATTGCCTTCCAGGTCCAAAGCGGCTTGAGCCATCACGCCTAGCAGTAAGATTTGCAATATAACGTTCTTTGTAATTGTAGTTGATTCTACCAAAGAAACCTTGAAAATTATATTGCACACTTTCGTCGTTTAGTATTCGGATTGTTTTAGCCGCCGCTAAATTATAGATTAAACTGTTAGAGCTAAACCCCATTCCTGACTGATAAAGCTTACTGGTATACTGTCTTTGATAAGTTCCCCCAAACAACACCTCTAATTTTGCTTTCGCTGTGGTTTTAGTCCAGTTGATTTGTGGCTCTATGATCCAAGATGATCGGTCTGTATTATTGAAAACTATTAGAGAATTGGCCGTACTCGGATTAAAAGCGGGATTATTAATGGTGGATGGAGTAACTCGCGAATCACGGGTACGCAAATCTGTTATACCAAAAGTACTTTTAATATCCAAGCCAGGAAACAGCTGATAGGAAAGCGTTGTGTTAACAATCAGGGTTTTGGTCTTAGATTCAAATTTACCATTCAAATTTCTCAACGGATTTTGCCAAGTATTGTTTTCCCAGTTGAGGTTACCCTGTGCATCATAGAGTGATGGGGCATTCGGAGCTAAACCGCGAGCCTCATTAATAAAGTCAAGTGAAGGCTGATTATTTTTTTGCAAATTATAATTTAATGAAAAATCAGCCTTAAATTTTTGATCTTCCGAACGGTGATTAAAGTTAGCTAGCGCGCCGCCTCTTTGAAAGAGAGAATTACCTGGTGCAACAGTTGACTCAGAATTATAATTTCCGCTAATCAAGTAACGACTATTTTTATTTCCTCCAGAAACACTACCAGTTATAAAGTTGTTTTTTGCTGTTCCTCCTACAAGCTCGTCTAGCCAATCTGTATATCTGGTTTGATCCCAGATGCCGTTAATATCATAAGCAGAAGCAGGATAGTTGCCAATATCATCATTAATGTAAGCTTGCTTTCGCATAGCAAGATATTCCTCTGTATTCATCATTTCGATAAATCTAGTTGCCGTGGCTATTCCTGATGCAACATTCAAATTGACCTTTGCCTTTCCAGCTATACCTTTTTTAGTCGTTATTAACACTACTCCATTTGCTCCCCTGGTACCATATATGGCTGTTGCATCGGCATCTTTCAACACCTCAATGCTTTCTAAATTATCTGGCGAAATACTATTTATCGGGCTAGAGAGTACAGGAAAGGTGCCTGAGCCAGTTTGAAAAGCACCAATCACATCAGCAGCATAAGGCACCCCATCGATAATGTATAATGGAACATTTCCTTCTGCGCGAATGCTATTTTGTCCTCGAATTTTGATGTCAAAACTTCCTCCTGGTGTTCCAGTTGTTTGTATAATAGCCACACCAGCCATCCGCCCTTGCATAGATGCCAAAACATTTGTTACTGGTTGATTTTCTATATCCTTTGAAGTTATTCGCGAAATATTTCCAGTTAATTCTCGTTGCCTTACAGAATAATAGCCTGCATTAACAGTTATCTCATCTAATTTGCCAACTGCCACTTCCATTTTTAAAACACCCAAATCCTTCGATGCCTTCACCTCTTTAATTTGGTAACCTAAATAAGAAATTTCTAACAACGTATTATCTCCAATATTTTTTAGAGAAAACCTACCTTCGTTGTCTGATATAGTGGAAATCCAAGTCCCTTTAACCTTAATCGTCGCTCCTACGATTGGCTGTCCATTTTCATCTACTATTTTACCTGTCACATCAAGTGGTGGAGTATCTATTTTAACTTGTCCAGGCTTCCTATCTATCACCACGATCATCTTCCCCTCCAACTTATAAGTAAAGGGCTGCCCCTCGAAACATTTATTTAATACCTTTTCCAGCTCATCATCATTCATATTAATCGTCACCGGCTTTGCCATCTTGACCTGCTCCCGATTGATCATAAACCCATAGCCGCTCTGCTTCTTCAATTCCCTAAAGACTTCAGTAAGCGGAGCATTTTTTTTGGACAAAGAAATCTTCTGCGCATTTGCAGCAAAGGAAATCTGCATAAATGCAATCAATAAGATCAAACATGTCAGGTTTATCCTCATAAGCCATTTTCTGATACCGGGATTCCGGGTTATCTGCCACAGACTAGCCATGGACTTTCGGATATAGCTGGTTACACCATACCCATTTGTATAGTAAAATTTATACATTTGTTTGTTTAGTTTTTTGTTGAAATTGTGTTAGTAGCATTATGATCCGATTGACTAGACATCTGAACGGGGGCGCTTCCAACGCCCCGTTCTTGTTCCAGCCAACCTCAAAAAGTTTTTAAGGCATAACCAAAACCCTCCTTCCTTCCATCTTAAAGTGTATACCCTGATTCGCCTCCAGCGCCTTTAGCAACTGAGATAATTTCATCGTCCTTGGAAAGGCACTAAAAATGCCATTCACATTTACATTCCCTTTATATTCCACATCCACATCGTACCACCTGGACACCTCGCGCATGATCGTTTTCAGGTCCTCGTCCGCAAAAATGAAGTCCCCGTTTTTCCAGGCAACTGCCTGTTCTGTATCGGCCTGTGACACCTGTATCCTATCAGCAAGCAACGATGCCTGCTCACCTGGTTTCAATAATTTATAATCCTGGCTATTGCTCTGCAATATCTTTACCGAGCCTTCCAACAGCGTGGTCTTCACTACTTTTTCATCAGCATAGGCGTTGACATTAAAGTGTGTCCCCAATACCTCAACCGTCTGACCAGACGAAGAAACCCTGAACGGAATCTTCTTGTTATGCGCCACCTGAAAATAAGCTTCACCCTGAAGCTCAATCCTGCGTTCTTTCAACGAAGCAAAAGAAACAGGGTATTTCAGTTTAGAGCCTGCGTTCATCCATACATGAGTCCCATCAGGGAGCATGATCTCATACTTGCCCCCCTTAGGAGTTTCAATCGTGTTGTATGCTACAGGTAAATTTGTACTTGAACTGTGCTCAACAGCCCTATAGGTCAATTGCCCATCTGCGGTTTTAGAAACCTGCACATTGGACTGGGTAGCAATATTGCCATTGGTCGCATCATCAAGCGCAATACGCTTTCCGTTGCTAAGCGTCAGATAGGCCTTATTACCAGCAGGCTCAATGTCCTTTTGATAAACCGCTACCCGAGATTTATCCTGAGATTTTTGATTGATGTAGAACAATCCCGCACCGAAAACCACAACTGCCATTGCAGCTGCTACTGCAATACGAGGCCAAATCCTGATCACTTTGGCAGCAGGAGCACGCTGAGCCGAATCATCAGCCAATACGCTGGTAAGCATCCGGCCCAAAATCTCATTCGGATCAGATCCTTCCTCCAGTTGCAGGATTTCATCAGCATGGCCCTTATCCCAGGCTTCAAGGTTTTGGCGCTCTTCATTCGTCAACGTACCAATCCTCCATTTATGGGCAAGTTCTCTGATATAAGCCTTACTATATTGATCTTCCATGGAATGTCATTTTCCTTATAGACAGAAAATCAAGGGTACACCCTAAGTCAGGCTGAATTATTTTTTAAGAAAAAAATAAAATAGAATAAAGTGGCCCATAGCGCTTTGAATACCCATTGCTAAAACAGATCCTTAAAGCGTTCCGAGGTCAATAGCAAAAAAGCCAAACCGGCCGAAGAACCAGCCAGATTTTCGCGTATGTCTTTAACAGCTTTAGTTAAATGTGCTTCTACTGTCTTCTCCGTAATTTTTAATTCAGTTGCAATCTGCTCATTGCTCTTTCCATCCTCACGGCTCATTTTATACACAATCCTGCACTTCTGCGGCAACTGGTCAACATATACAGCAATCCTTTCCAATAACTCCTTCTCCAATAATTCGCTATCCGCGTGAAATTCTCCCGAGCTGATCTCCATCTCTGAAGACAGCGGAACGATCGAAATAAACTTACGGTGCTGACTGTCCAAAAGGTTATAAACCCGATAGCGCACAGCCGCAGACAAATAAGTATATAAAGTATATTTTAATTCCAGTTTCACCCTCAGCTGCCAGAAACGCATAAAAACATCCTGAACACATTCTTCAGCTTCCTGCTGATTATCCAAACGATTGATCGCAACCGCTAACATTCGCTGCCAGTAACGAGTGATAATTTCAGCCATAGCCCTTTCATCGTCCTTTTTTAAAAGGAGTAAAAGTTCCTGGTCAGAAACGCCACGTAAATCCATCATTATTGCAAACCCCGATACTAAGGTAAATAAAATTCACAAAGTTAACCAAAGCCTGCAAAGATGATTTAAAATGAAACAATCATTAATGATATCTGTTCATTATATGGATAAAATCACAAAGTCATGAGCATTAAAATAGCTGCATTTTCAGGAAGTTTGAGAAAAGACTCTTATACCACCAAGCTGATAAAAGCCTTTAAACATTTGTCTCCAGACGGGGTAACAGTAGAAATTATAGATATCAGCCAGCTGCCTCTATTAAACCAGGATCTGGAAGCCGATTTGCCCGCCGCTGTCAAAGACCTTCACCAAAGTATTGAAAATGCAGATGCCATTATACTCGCAACACCAGAATACAACAGATCTTACTCCCCTGTTCTAAAAAACGCTTTAGACTGGGGCTCAAGACCCCAGGGACAAAATAAATGGGACAAAAAGCCCGCTGTTGTTTTAGGATGCACTCCCTATAACCTCGGCGCTTTCGGAGCAGTGCAACACTTACGCCAGGTATTGGTATATCTCAATATGCAACCTGTACAGCAACCGGAATTTTACCTGGCAGGAGCTGCCGATAAATTTGACGGGCAGGGAAACCTGATCGATGAACAAACAAAAAAATTGATAACTGACCTTTGGAATAAATTTATAGACCTGATCAATAAATAGACAGCTCCATATGGTGCTTTACGGACGCTTCGTATAAATTAATACCTATCGAAAAATTGATGGTTATTTCAATGCTAATAATTGCCAGTATAATGGGACTCATTGGCGGTGGGATTGCACTGTTGACAAAGAAAAAGCCTGTGAATATCTAGTATAAGATAATCAAGTCTGCTTCAAATTAATGATACCTGTTCATCATATGGATAAAATCACATAATCACCAAGCTAATAAAAGCCTTTAAACATTTGTCGCCAGACGGGGTAACAGTATTCTTAATTATTCAAACATGTTGCGCTTTGATCTGTTGATATAAAATAAAATCTACGACAATGGAAAACTCAAATGATAAGAAACATCCTGCACCGAATGCCGATCCAGGGGCTGAAATTGAGACAGTGATTCCAAATGAGGAAAAAACAGAGGCTTCGACTGAAAACTCCGATGAGAGGGCTAAACCGCTTGCAGCTGAACCTAATCAAAAGCCTTCAGATACTGGTGACAATGCTGACGATACCGATCAAGAGGATAAGCCTGAAGTAACGGAAGCGGAAAAGGACCAACCGGAAATAACAGAAGAGGAAAAACATGAACCAGAAATATCGGAGAATGAGGGAGGTGAAAGCACAACGGATGAACATGGGGTTGAAACCATCAGTCCATAAGTTAAACAAAAAAACACCAGGGAAATGAATTTTAATTAGTTTACAATTTTACTTTCATGATTCTGGATAAAACTTCATCTTTCTTTTGTCTGGATATCGGCACCTGACTCCCATCTTCCATAGCGATGTAACCACCGTCTGTTTTTACATAGGCAGATATCTTTTTAAAATTTATCAGATGCGATTGGTGGGTACGTATAAAATGATGTCCATCAAGTAATTCCTGATAGTCTTTTAAAGTTTTGCATACCAAATGATGCTTATTGTCGATAAGGTAAAAATGTGTGTAATTCCCCTCCGCTTCCAGTCTTATGATCTTCGCAATAGTGATAAATTCAATCTTATCAGCTAAAGGTATAGCAATTTTCTGTTCATCATCCCGTCGGTCTATATTGGCCACTAGCTCCCTTAGTCTTTTGTCTTCTTTCTTTGGGCCAATCTGCTTAATGGCCTTATCTACAGCGCTGCTCAATTCCAAAATATTAATGGGTTTAAGCAGGTAATCTAAAGCGCAGGCCTTAACTGCCTGTATACCATATTTATCATATGCCGTTACAAATATCAGCTCAAAATCCTGCTGACCGTTCAGGATCTTTAACAAATCAAATCCGGAGAGCTTTCCCATCTCAATATCAAGAAATAACAGGTCGGGTTTGTGTTGTGCAATTAAGGGTAGCGCTGTAGTGGGAGAATTTGCCTCTGCAATTACTTCAACAGCCGGACAATATTCAGCAAGAAGTTGCTTTAGGTTACTCTGGCTCTTTGTTTCGTCGTCAACAATTATACTTTTGATTTTCATAAGGGTGCTAATCTATTGGTATTGTTAATACCGCGGTAACGCCAGATGACTGACCGGCTAAATTACCATTTATCTCCAGATTACCTTTAGTGGCAGGTGTATTTAACAAGCTTAACCGCTCACGAACCAGCTTCAAGCCAAATCCATGATGCCCGTCTTTAACTTCCCCATTCCAGCCAGAACCATTATCGGTAATTGCTATTTTTAAGTAACTTCCACTTTTGCTAATAGCTACTTTCAAAGTGCCCGAAGTTCCTTTCTGAGCAATACCGTGTAGGATCGCATTTTCAATAAGCGGCTGAGTAATCATCCCCGGTATTTCAATCAGATTGGCATTAATGCCTTTATCGATACGTATATCGAACACAAAATCAAAACGAAGTTGCTCTAATTCAACGTATAAGGTTACGGCTTCCAGTTCATCAGAGAGGCTTACAAATGTCCTTTCAGAGTTGTTTAAAACCCGTCGTATTAGCAAAGCAAACTTCTCTAAATAGATATTCGCTTCTTTATACTGCTGGTTGTTTATTAGCGATTGAATAGAATTTAGCGCATTAAATATAAAATGAGGGTTCATTTGAGAACGGATCGCTTTCACTTCCAGCTCTTTAATTTGTCTTTTTAATGACTCTTTCCTTTTTAGGTTAGCTATCCGTGCTTTGTAAATCCAGAAGAAAACAAGGCCTGCAAACAGAATGGAGCCTGCGCTCCATCCTATCGTTTTAATCAATTCTGCTTTTTGCTCCTTGGTCATGGCACTCGAATCTATTGCCTTTTTGATCAATTCTTGCATCACTTTAGTATCCCCAGTTGTTGTATCTAATGGGTAAGTGGATATGACCCTAAAATCTGAATCAAATGTAAATGCTTTGGTCTGCTGATAATAAAGATCTAAATTATTCTGTTTGTCTCTATCATAACTTAACTCGACATAAGTAACATTGGGCAGTTCCTTTAATTTTTGATCAATGGTATCTAATATTGGCACAGTTAATTGCGCAATAACAAAATGAACCTGACTACCATTTTGCTTTTTAATAAGATCGATATAGCCTTTTAAAACTTTGGAACGATTATTATTTACAATTAATACTAAAGGCTTTCCTTTAAATTGGGTAAGATCAAGAGTGCTTCCGTCTTTTAACAAGAGTTGCTTAACAGGACTTGGATTTCCTGCCGACCACAACTGCATAGCCCTTGTCCAAAGCTCTGTGATGCGATTTGTAAGTGAAGTATTGCCGCAATTATGGATGAAATCTTCATAATAATTTTTCAACCTTCTTGTACTTTCCGGGTCACCTTTCTTAAGCTCTTTTTCGAACGCTTCAGAAATGGAAAAGTATAAAGGATATCCTTCAAAAGATGCCATAGCCGTTGCGTAACTAGCAAAGAAGCCGTACTGGTCGGCATTTACCATACCTAGTTTTGTTTGGTGATAGGAAAGTAACCATATTAGATAATAGCCATAATACATACCACCTTCTGAACCACTCAATGAAACAGGTAGTGTGTCAATACTTAGAAAGAACCCTTTTGGGAACTCATCTAAAAGCCTATTCGGTTTTTGTTTTTTACGGTATTCAGAAACATACATCAGTTTTGTTCCGGCTTGCACATACTTAAAATCATTTCTGCAATAGTCTAAAATTTCTGAAGAAACACGGTTAGCATATTTTTTTAAAATGCCATCAAAATCTTTTTGCCCCTGTTTTTGAAAAGCTATAAATTCTTTTATTGATTTAGAACGGTAATTACTTTTATTAACCCATTGGTTGTCAACAACAGCTACCAGATCTTTACTTAATGCCGCTTTCGCTGCTGCATTCCCTCCGAAAGAAACGGTGTTGTAAAAATTCAGTGCATCTGCTTTAACTGTCAGCGTATCTAATGGTTCCAACAGCAGACTAAAAGTTTTAAATCCATCAAATTCATCATCCTCATCAAATTTACCAAAAACCCATCTACGCCTTATATTTCGGCCTGCCAATATATTTGCACTAAAAGATCCGTCTTTATTAAATCTAAAAAGTTCATCATTCAATAAATCAGTAATGGAATAAAGGCTATCTGCCTTAGTTAAATTGGTAATTTTACCTTTGATAACTGCATTTCTTAGTAATTTAAAAGAAGCCGATTTTAAGACTGCATTAGCAATATTTCTCTCACCATTGCGGTTTGACAAGTCTACTGTTTTAATTTGTGTTTTGCCAACGAGTAGTGCATTTATTATTGTTTCAGAAATTTGCTTTAAATAATCCATTGGAAAAAATCTATCGACCGACAATTCTGTTCTTGGGGTATAAGATTGTCCTTTAACATCAATTACTGAGAAGCCGGCTTTTGGAGCGGTTGACAATAGCTTCAATTTTGATATTTTCCCCTGACCATCTACTGTTATTTCGTAAATCTGTTTAGTTAGATTTTTTTTTCTGTTTTCTACATATGGAGGATAGTAGGAATCATAGCCCAGCCAAGTGTTGTTTGCATCCGCATATTTCAATCTCATTCGTTCAATAGAGAGTTTAAAAGATAAATCTCCATTTTGCGTTTTATTGGAGACTTCATACCTCACATCAAAGCGATAGTCGGAGGTATGAGTTAAATTTTTGATTCGAATATCTGTTTCAAACCAATCTCCTGATTTGAGCGTTAATGAAGTACTCTGTTTTTGAGCGAAGGCTTGCGAAAGTGCAAGCAGCAAAATTATTCCAAGACTTAAAAGTTTTTTGTATTTCATGTTTTTAAGATTTAAACAAAAGAACTTAAAGCCTTCCATTGTGTTTGGCCTTACTGAGTAAATGACATCTATGACTTATTATTCTGCAATATTATCATTTCATCTGGTTGATTACTTCCAATATGCTTAAATATAAAAAAATGTACCTACAAGCTGGTAAGAACTCAAGGTGCACAAGAAAGCTTTAGAAATCGTACTTCTGACTCGCCAAATCATCAACAAAATCGGAAACAGCCTTTATAAGCAAATTACGTAGTGGATTTGATCTTAACACCAGCAGGCCTCCATAAAATTTTTCATTGTTAAACACAGAATTTTTTTGCACGTGTTCAATATCCTCATCCATTTCTTCCCTGCACCATTTATTAAAAATAATGCTTCGATGTCTGGAGTATGCGTCATCGGGATAACAAAAATATACCAGGGCTTTTTGATCGTGTTTTTTAAAAAAAATTTTAATAATATAAACTATGTTTTTTTTAATTTTTTCATCGTAGTCATGATGGAATTTCTTGTTATCAAATTTACCACTCCGATCAAAGCCAAAACTATAGATCGTATGACTATTGCTGTCTTGGTCAAAAATTTGGTAAGAAGTAAAAAATGTTGTGTATTGAATGTCAGAGTCTGTTGTAAAAAAATATATGCCGTTTCCTTTATCTATTAGATTATATCGGAGAGACAAAGTTAATGTCTTTTAACATAGACAAATCTTTTCCATTGCGAATTGCCTCGGCAATGCGCTTTTTATCCTCAATCATTTTGATAAAAGGGTTAACAGGGAATTTCTTCCCTCCTTTGTTTACAATATTTGATGATGCGTGTGACATAATACAAAGTTAATTAATATTCCTTAGAACCAGATATACTTGTTTCATTTATAATACTCAATTGATGATTTCATCTTTCTTACCAGCAAACCTGTCCCGAATCCGCTGTATCTGTTCCGGCGATGATCTTTGCCACTCTGCCAATTCCCCAACAATCTTCAACGGTTCCCTGCTCCGGTACGAACGCGTTGGATTGCCCGGAAACTTCATATTTGTCACATTGGGATCGTCTTCGAAACTGCCGGTAGGCTCTACGATGTAAACCCTTTCCGGGCCCTCCCCTGGCGCCAGCGCAGCAGCCAGCCCAGCCCCGCCAGCCAGCGCGCTAAAATAAATGTGGTTCATCACCAGCTCCGACTGATAATTAGACACACGGCCGGCAGTCAGTAAATCACCGGTATTCAATTGCGCCCGTGTACCATGATAAAACGGCCCGCTATCGGTAGGCTGGCTTACGCAAGCCTGGGCCAGCTCCCGATGCGCCGCAGCTTTCTCAAAATCACCAGCCTCCTCATAGTTCCCGGACAAATTTCTGTGCAGCGAAGGAAAAGCACTTTTAACAGCATCGTTATCTATCCTGGAAGCCAGTTCCAAAGCCCTTTCATACCACAAAATTTTCCCGGAAACAGCAGGCTGCGTCCGTGCCAAAAACCAGGCAGCAAGGAACTTTTCAAAATCACCAGCCGCAGTATCCCAGGCCTGAAGGAAAACAAGCCCAGCTTCTTCAAATTTACCCTCTTCCTCTAATTTCATACCCTGCATGCAGCGCTTAACAATCGCGTTGTCCGGATGGAATTCAGTACTCATAGTTTTCTTTTTTCGCTAAAATAAATACTTAAAAACCATAAAAAACAACATTTCAAAGTATATTTTTCCCAACGTACGATCTCAGTAATTTCTACGTTATTTATACAACGAACGTACAAATTCGCATTCTTTATCCATCTTAATTCACATCATCATGAAGGGTATTAAAATCAGTTACTGACACTCTATTCTTGCTTTTATTTATGCGCTGCCAATTCTTTCTCAGCGAACGACTTTTCTAACAGAACATCTTTATTTTCAAGATCAAATGCCAATCCTTCATTGTACAGCTTTAATGCCAAACGATGATCACCAAGGCGTGTGGATACAAGAAAGACAACCAAATTAAATTTCGAAAACCTATAAAAATTCGACGAAATGAGCTGCATATTTTCGAGGTCATGCCAGGCACTTAAACTAGATTTGCTATGTACCTAACCAGTAGATATGCCAGAAGAAATGACCATTACGGCACAGCAAAAAATTAAAACGTCCGATGATAAAAAAGAAAGCCAGGAAAAGAAAGCTCCCGCAAGGGATGACGAGCTGTGGAAAGGAATTTTAGACGACACTTTTGAATATTTCCTGCGCTTCTTTTTTCCAAACGCTGAGGAACTGTTTGATTTTAAAAAGAAGTTTGTTTTTTTAGATAAAGAGTTCAACCGGTTATTCCCACCTGAAGAAAATTCCGCTGGTGTACGGTTTGTAGACAAACTGGTAAAAGTTCATTTAAAAAATGGTGGGGCTAAATTCATATTGGTGCATGTGGAAGTTCAGGGAAGTAAAGGGCATGAAGAGTTGAGCAAAAGGATGTTCCGTTACTTTTACAGAGCCAAAGACAAGCACAACGTCTCTATTGCAGCATTTGCCGTTTTAATTGACCATGTTAAAAGTTACCACCCCAAAATATATAAAGAAGAATATCTGGGTACCAAACTTAGTTATGAATTTAACACCTACAAGATATTAGACCAGGATGAAACGAAACTAAGGGCAGACCCGAACCCTTTTGCAGTTGTGGTATTAACCGTATTAATGGCATTAAAAAACAAGAAGATCAAAGATGACCAACTCAAAGAAATCAAAATGGACCTAACCCGAGAATTGATCAAAAGAAAAGTCAGTAAAGTAAAACACGATAAAATCATGGCCTTTCTGGCCTATTACGTAAATTTTGAAAAACAGGAGATGATGCGTATTTTTGAAAAAGAAGTTCAACAATTAACCGGGAGGACGACACCTATGGGAGTTAAAGAGATATTATTAGAGCGACGAAAAAAAGAAGGAATTGAAATTGGTATTGAACAAGGCGAAGCTATTGGCCGTCATGCCGAAGCCTTAGAAATTGCCCGTGAAATGAAAAAGGATAAATTCCCAATTGAAAAAATTGCGAAACTTACCAAACTTCCTGTCGAAGAAATTCAGGCACTGTAAAATTGAAAAAGAAGTTCAACAATTAACCGAAAGGACGACACCTATGGGATTCACCCAGATCAGGTTCTACTATTGAGTTAACCAATAGCTCCTTTTCAGCATGTTCTTTTATTACCGCATTACGTTTGAGCAGTAAGTTTTTCAGGTAGCTGGAAAGGAACAAAACATCAGCCATCCGGCCCAATATACCTAACGGAGAAACATAATTAAATATATCTGTCATTAGCGTTCCACTACCCTGTTTAACAAACCGGTGCTCATGCCTGATTGATTTAAAGACTCCATACAACATCTCATCAACAAAGAAATCGGGGTTTTTAAACTCCGTAATCTTGCTGGTTAACTTTTGCGTAATGCCAAAATGCCGGGCCTGCCAGGTAACGGTTTCATTTAGTTCTATCAAACCTGATATTCGCCCTGCAATTGCCTTTTCGTTGGTATGCTTTGTAGAAATCTGGTGCAGATCAATACTCCGCGCCAGGTCGAAAACGGTTTGCTTGTCGGCATTGATATAGGTTTGGAGGGTTATTGTGGGCATGTTTCTATTTGTAAGGGTTAAATTTAGGAATTTTACAGCTGTTTATATGTCAATAGGTTGGAGTTATGGGCAGACCTCATCTTTGTGATGGAAAAACGTCACCGCAACCAACTCAGAGAAAGATTCCCTTTAATAACTGATAAGCATGTTAAGTATAACCGTGCGGTTACACGATATGAAGAAATAAAGCGAGTACAAAAAGGAAGCAATGAACATAAAGAAAAACTCCTTTTGGCACACCTGATTTCTGAATATGAAAATGAAAAATCTGAATGATGTACAATTCCATTCCATCAGTGGCCAATACAAAAGCTAATTATGAATGGCAGAACGGAAAGCTATATTATAATTATATATCATATATTGACATCCAATAAGACTAACTGCAATGAAAGAAAATTACGGAATCAGCTTTTATAAAAAAAGTAGTCCATTTAATACATTCACTAATGTTGCAACGACTTCGGTAACAGAGAATATAGATATCGCTTCTCACATTTCTAATTCGAGTATCGTTTTGGTGCAAGACCAGATTGCAGAATTAAATAAGGTATTAGATGGGATTAGAGTTCAAGAAGATTGGGGAGAAATAATGGGATCTGAACTCACCATTTTTCCTGTAGAAGGCACCGTTCAGATAGGGTATACAAATAGTAGAATCCCAATACAAGATTTTAAAGTATTGCTAGAAGAATGGTTAGAATTTATTATTAGCTAAAAGAATGAATGGAGTGCTCTCGTCCGATCCTATTACCTAATATACATTGATCCAAGTTACCAGATATTTTTTGTTTGACAAACTATGATGGATACTGTAGCGTTTATTCAGTATTTTTCGTTTATGTAGAAAACCAATCTGACATGAATAAATTATGGCTACTATGTTTGATTACCTTCATTACTCTCCTTTCATCCTGTAAAAAAGAAGATAAAGGCTCAACCGAAATCTACGGCACCTGGAAACTGACGGAAGTCTGGGACGACCCCGGAAACGGCAGTGGTAAATACACTAAAGTAAAAGGTAAGCCCAGGTATATTGTAATTGATACTGCAGGCAAACTGGAAGGTGACGCAATGCCGGGGATTGTTGGCTACAAAATCCTGGATAAAGAAAGAATGGAAATATTAAGTCCGGTATACACTTTGACAGTTTACCAGTACAAACTAACCGGCAACAATTTAGAACTTAATCCTCCATGTGACGAAGGTTGTGGTTTGAAGTTTAAGCGGATAATATTACGGTAATCATTTAGCCAGGAAACCAATACAGGTTTGCCATTTAAATCACCTTATTAAAAATAATGCTTCAATGTCTGGAGTATGCGTCATCGGGATAACAAAAATATACCAGGGCTTTTTGATCGTGTTTTTTAAAAAAAATTTTAATAATATAAACTATGGTTTTTTTAATTTTTTCATCGTAGTCATGATGGAATTTCTTGTTATCAAATTTACCACTCCGATCAAAGCCAAAACTATAGATCGTATGACTATTGCTGTCTTGGTCAAAAATTTGGTAAGAAGTAAAAAATGTTGTGTATTGAATGTCAGAGTCTGTTGTAAAAAAATATACGCCGTTTCCTTTATCTATTAGATTATATCGGAGAGACAAAGTTAATGTCTTTTAACATAGACAAATCTTTTCCATTGCGAATTGCCTCGGCAATGCGCTTTTTATCCTCAATCATTTTGATAAAAGGGTTAACAGGGAATTTCTTCCCTCCTTTGTTTACAATATTTGATGATGCGTGTGACATAATACAAAGTTAATTAATATTCCTGAATAACCACACCAACAATAACAGCCTGCCTGGAGAAAGTCGCCACCGAACTCAGCAACCGCCTTTGTGGGGGACACGTTTAAAAATTACTTTACGATCTCGTTCTACATAGTCGCACGATACTATTGGATAGGAATACTTAGGCGCATACGATACGCTATGGCTTCTTATGATTTTAGCGATTATCTTTATATTCGTGTAATGTCAAAAAAAATCTATCTGATCAGTGGCTTGGGGGCCGATAGACGTGCTTTCAGGAAGCTGATTTTCCCGCAGGATTTTGAGTTGGTTTATCTGGATTGGATTTCTCCCCAAAAGAACGAGTCGTTAGATGATTATGCAACCAGACTGGCGCTTAACATAGATACCTCTACCCCGTTTTACTTGATCGGATTATCCTTTGGCGGAATGCTGGCTACTGAAATCGCTAAGAAACTGAAGCCTTTACATACTTTTCTGATCTCCAGTTCACCGGTTTACAGCCAATTGCCCTGGTATTACCGCCTGGCGGGTAGTTTAAGGTTACAAAAGCTTATACCAATCCGCTTATTAAAAAAAGGCAATGGGATTGGGCTGAAGTTTTTAGGTGCCAGAACCGATGAAAAACGCATATTACTGAAACAGCTTGTAGTTGACAGCGATACTACCTTTATGAAATGGGCATTGACCTGTATTTTAACCTGGAGAAATAAAGATCTCCCCCTTAATCTTACCCATATAAATAATGGCGGACATTTTATGGTGTACGCCAATGCAGCAGAAATTAGTAACTATATTGTCCAAAAGATAAGTAATGAACACATTAGATCTCATATCAAGAAGATTCAATACCTTAACCAAGATAAATACCACAACAATTGACACCCTAGTTGAATAAGCATGAGAAATATAGTAAAAACTATTATCCTTTTATTTTTTGCACTTCCGGTTTGCGGGCAGAACCCGAAAAGTGTATTGCCAAAAGAAACGAATGTTATAGTTGATGCAGAATTTCAGCGACCCGGTAGTGCGTATGGTACGCGTTGTTGGTGGTGGTGGTTAAACGGCAATGTAACGCAGCAGTCTATTACCCGCGACCTGGAGGAGATGAAGGCAAAGGGCTTTAGCGGTGCCTGTATTTTTGATGCTGGCGGGGCCAACCAGGTTGGGAACAGACAGGTGCCCGAAGGGCCTATGTTTGGCAGCCCGGATTGGCGGGCACTTTATCTGTATGCCATTCGCGAAGCCAAACGCCTGGGCCTGGTGATGTCTATGAACATCCAGAGTGGCTGGAATCTTGGCGGCCCTGATGTTAGCCCTGAAGAGGCAGCTAAACAGGTTACATTTTCGGAACTGGGCATTAAAGGGGGAACAAAGATTAACCAAAAATTAGTGCAGCCGGCAATAAGGGACGATTACTATAAAGAAATTGCGGTGCTCGCCTTTCCAGATAAAAACAAAGTACATGCACCTATACATGATTTGGAGAACAAAACTGCTTCCAAAGAAGCCGGAGGCTCTGTTCCCGATACCCGGCCATTTTTAACAGACATTGCCGGGATGCCTGGTGAGGAAGATGCCCTGAGCAAACAAGTACTCAATATCAGTAAGTATTTTAAGGATGGGGTATTGAATTGGGACGCGCCTGCTGGCAACTGGAAGGTGATCCGCATAGGGTATACCACTACAGACGCCCGGACTTCAACTACCAGCGGGAAATGGGATGGCAGGGTACTTGATTTTTTGAGTGAAAAGTCATTTAACCGGTACTGGGACACGCATGTGGAGCCGCTGCTGCGCCTGATTGGCCCTATGGCAGGTACAACCTTGCGTTATCTGCAAACGGACAGTTTTGAAGGTGGGGGGATGAACTGGACGGACGGCTTTGCCGATGAATTCAAGAAAAGGAGAGGCTATGACCTGACCCTCTTTTTACCGGTACTGACTGGTAAAATAATTGAAAGCCGTTCTGTAAGTGTGCGTTTTTTGAACGATTTCCGTAAAACAATAGGAGACCTGGTTTCAGAAAAACATTACGGTACTTTCGCAAAAAGATCCAGAGCCCATGGAATAGGTATTTTACCAGAGTCTGCAGGACCACACGCAGGTCCTTTTGACGGGCTTAAGAACTACAGCCACAGTGAGGTGATGATGAGTGAATTCTGGTCGCCCAGCCCTCACCGTCCGCGGCCGATAGACCGTTTTTTTGTTAAACAAGCTGCCAGTGCAGCTAAGATTTTCAATAAGCAGCTGGTTGGTGCCGAATCCTTTACCACGATCGGGAAGCATTGGAACGATGTGATCTGGGCAGACATGAAGCCGAGTGTAGACCATGAGTTTTGTGCCGGCCTGAACCTGGTATATTTTCATACCTTCACTTCTTCTCCTAAAGAAATGGGAATGCCCGGCCAGGAGTATTTTGCCGGTACGCACTTTAACCCTAATGTGACCTGGTGGAATTATTCGACAGCATTTCTGAGTTACCTGACCCGCTGCCATTACCTGCTGCAAAAGGGAACAGCACTTTCGGATGTATTGTATTATTATGGAGACCATGTGCCCAATCTGGGCAGGCTGAAAGAAGATGACCCTGCGGGGGCATTGCCGGGATATGATTACGACCTGATCAATGAAGACCGCCTGCTCGATCTGACGGTTAGGGACGGCAAAATCGAGTTGCCCCATGGTGTAAATTACCGGGTGCTTGTTTTACCAGACCATAAGATCTTGTCATTGGCAGTGATCAGAAAAGTAAAAGCACTGGTAAATGCCGGGGCAACGGTGATTGGTTTAAAGCCCGAATCTACCAGTAGCCTGGTGGGTTATCCGGCTGCTGAAACGGAACTCAATCTGCTGGCAGATGAACTGTGGGGAAAGGGCAATACCTCAGCTGGCGAAAAAGTACTGGGAAAAGGGAAAGTAATCTGGGGTAAAACTGCGGCCAATGTATTGCTGGAAAGTGGCCTTCCTTATGATGTTAAGATTGTGGCTGAAAACAAAACAGATAAGTTTGATTATATCCACCGTTATTTGCCTGATGGAACAGACATTTATTTTATTTCCAATCAAAACAATAAGCAGGTAGCCGTTTCCTGTACTTTCCGGATGGCTGACAGGATGCCCGAATTATGGGATCCCTTAAGGGGCGAAATCAGGGATGCAAAGGCTTATCAACAAAAGGAGGGCCTGATTACGGTACCCTTGGTTTTTGACCCGAATGGTTCAGTGTTTGTGGTTTTCAGAAAGCCTCTTGGCAGTAAAGAAGGAAAGGAAACGGACAATTATCCCGGATACAAGGAGCTGGAGCAGCTTTCCGGTGCCTGGGATGTGCGTTTTGATCCCAAATGGGGTGGTCCTGCTTTAGTAAAGTTTGATACTTTGCAAAGCTGGACAGAACGGCCGGAGGATGGGATCCGTTTTTATTCGGGGACAGCAGTATATGCCAAAAATTTTAAGGCAACGAAAACAAAATCAAAAAGGCTTTTTCTGGACCTTGGAGAAGTTAAGGATGTAGGTATTGCTAAAGTAAAATTAAATGGGAAAGATCTGGGTATTTTGTGGAGCCCGCCGTTCCGGGTGGAGATTACAGCTGCGTTGAAAACCGGTGATAATAAACTTGAGGTTGAAGTTGTGAATAGCTGGCGGAACCGCCTGATCGGGGATGACAGTTTACCAGCCGATCAAAGGTTGACGAAAACGAATATTAAAGTTACTCCTGCATGGAAAATTTTACCTTCAGGATTGTTGGGGCCGGTTGTTTTGATGGAATCTAGTGAGAAATAGCATGTGAGACCTGCTATGTTTTACATCAATTGCGTTGTTACGGCTGTAATTCATCAGTCTACAATCGTCCCTTTTTCAAATGTGAAGTATAAGGTATGCGAAATTGCCGTATGCTTCAACTGATCCTTCTGAACCAGTTTAGCAATCGGCGCACGCTTAATCACCCTTAAGATCTCCGCACGAACAGCTTTAGACAAATGCGTGTTTGCGGCTAAATGATCAATAACCCCATTCTTTTTCACATTAAAAGTTACCACCAATCTGCCATGGGCAGAAGGCGGAACCTTCGCATAATTATTCACGTAATTATAGAGCGCCTGGTCAATAGGATCATTTGGCATCACCACAATACCTAAAGTATGCGACATCTGATCTGTCTGCTGGCAGCTATTTGCATTATCCTTAACCGCAACCTTCCCCATCTTCGCTTGCTGCGCATTTGCCTTACTCATCAATGACACCAAACCCACAAAAACCATTGCCGCAGTCCACCACTTTTTCCAAAACGAACTGTGCCCAATTACAGGCTCGGGACCAACTATCAACTGATCATTAGAGAACCTACCACAGACATTGTTGTCGTTATCTTGCATGATCTTCATGAAATACGCCACATTTTTATCCGTCAGGTCATAAACCTTTTTATCGCATGCACTACAAATTTTACCATCAGCCTGATCGCTCATCGCCTCCCAATTTTGATCACAAGCAAAACTTAACCGGGCTTTTATAATTTTATCTGGTTCCATAATGATCTATTTTAAACTACTTTTATAAAAGATGCATCCTATTGCAGAATTCCATAATGACCATCAGATGGTTTCGTCTTTTTAAATAGAAAATCCGGAATGGAGCATTAATGTCCGTTTGTTTTTTCTGGGATGTTTATAAATGCGCAATACTTCCAATGGGTGCATATTAGTCATTAATAGTAAATTTGCATTAAGGAAAACTACTACAACCTTTAAAGTTTCCGAATTTCCCATTTCGTGAAACTAAATTGTCTCCACATCTTGGGCATTTGTTTTGATGAATTAGCCTATTCCATGATATTCATTACATTAATTATCGATCCCGGTAATGAATGACTGCGGTATGATCAGGTGCTGTAAAGTGCCCTTTGTGAACCAGGAGGCCCAAGCCAAATACAACTACAGACAATATCCAGGGGCTTACATTTGATTTGGTAAGCATAAAGGCAATGGCAAGTGCCAGGAATCCCCAGCCCAGAGAGAAAATGATGGAAAAGATATAGCGGAATATGCGGATTCTGAAAAATAGAAAACCGATGATAAACATGCTGCTGATAAAAATCAGCATTCCAAAGATCCAATTACCTTGAAATCTACAAGAATAATCATTTGTCGATTAATGATTTATCAAATGTAATATTCTTGGTAAATTGCATAAGCAATGGTATAAAGCTACGATCATGAAAGAGGAAACCGAAAAACCAGAATTTTGGGAATCAGCCTTTGGCGAAAAAAAGGAAATGTGGGGCTTTGAACCCGCAAAATCTGCTGTATTAACAAAAGATTTTTTTGTCCAAAACTCAGTAAAAAGTATCCTGATACCTGGAATCGGTTACGGAAGGAATGCACAAATTTTCAAAGAGAACGGAATGGCTGTAACCGGGATTGAGATTTCAAAAACTGCCATTGAAATGGCCGAAAAACATTACGGAAACGATATGGTTATCTATCATGGTTCTGTAAACGACATGCCATTTGATACCTGTCAGTATGATGGGATATTTTGCTATGCTTTAATTCATTTGCTGGATAGCAGTGAAAGGGAAAAACTCATTCCGTAAAATGTTCTTTTATGACAGGGATTCCATAAAATCAGAATTTGACAAAGCCGGATTATTTGAGATTACAGAAATCAATGAGCATCAGCCATTCTTTTTAATTAAATGCCAAAAAGGGAAATCTTAACAATGGTTCGCAAACTTTTGCTCCAATACTAGCCAAACCAGACCCTAATTATCTAGCCGTCCAAGCATGCCTCCCCATACGACAACATACGACTTAATGCAGAAGATATGTCGTTTATACTAAATCTCCCCTACATACACACTATCCGAAACCATTACCCTGTCATCCGTTACAAACGTAAGGTAAGCATGCAGTACCCGACCGTTAAAATCTGAAGGTAGCTCAACAAACTGTTCCTTTGCTAAGCGCTTTACCCCGCTCAGGTCATAAAAACTCTTGTTCAATTCGGGGCAATGCACCAAAAGCATGGCTACCGATTGATTGTAAAACCGCTCGCTAATGGCATCGCAGTGCCATGAAAACCTCAACCGATTGCCATCCCATTCAACAGCCGCGTTTTCTGCCGGCTGTAAAGTGCCCATACTCAGCATCACCTTACTGTAATTTATAACCAAACCAGGATATGCTCCGTCCAGCGCATTTTTTAACTGATAGGATTTGGCCGCGTTATTGGCCGAAAAAGCCTGCCCTTGTGCTATACCCGCAAAACCAATTCCTACAAAGGCAGTCATGGTATTGATAAATTTATTTACTACAGCCATTTTTTGCCGGGCCGCAAGCTGTTTTACACTGGGCGCTTTTTTATTTTTTCGCTTTTTTGCACGGATATAAGCAATGCCATTGCGCACATAACCCTCCGCATCGCCAATTTTTCCGCTTATACCACCTAAAATTCCATTTTTAATCCTTGCCATAATTCAATTTTTTAAGCATAAGAAATTTGTTCCGTTTCACTTGCAAAACCAATTGCCGGCTGCAACACTGCAGCTGCAAAAAGCCTGTTGCATGCGTTGTTTCGCTTGATATCCGTTCAACATCCGTTTAAGAGCCGTTCAATATCAGATAGCTAAACGACAGATGTAAGGTAATAAATCAGGCGCTTACCGTCATAAAATTATTGGATCAGCAATTAAAAAAGTGGATTTAGTTGTCCTAGCGCAACTTCAGGAAGCAGGTTTAACATTTAAGTTTGTAGTCAACTAACTTAACACTTTCTCTATGTCTAAAAAAAACAAACTCATTAAAAAAGAAATCATTAGCGATAACAGCTACAACGAACTGTTCAGCTATTTAAACATCCACACCATTCATGATCAGGAGTTTCAGCCAACTTTAAAAAAAATGCTCGTTGGTTATTACACCAATGGTACTGCTAAAATAAGTTCTATAAACTCCATACATACCAAATGCTGGTTTATCAATTCAGGGATGATTGTTGGTGTATTGAGAAATAACAAGGGTAAAATCGTAGTCGTTATTTTTAAAGCTGGCGAAATTGCTATTTTGCCTGATAGCTTTTTCAACGGAGAATTTCCCAATTGCTATTTTATTGCCATACCTGATACCCATCTGCTGGAAATCAGTGCAGACAATATTAAAGTAGTTTTTGAAATGTTTCCTGAAGCCAATACCTTATCTAACCTGATCATTGCTTCCAATACCAAAAACTTTATGGAAAAAGGTGAACTGCTGCAGTTACCTGCTAAAGAAAGGATCATGGAACTGCATAAACGCTATCCGGATATACAAGGCCGTAACAGAAAAATAAAATTGCTTGACAAATGCCAGGCAAGTTATATAGGGGTAACAGAAAGCACATTCAGCAAATTACTTAAAGAGATTTATGGAGAAGAGCACTAAGTAAAAAAATTAAAATTTCATTTATGTTAGCAATATTAAAACGTATACTGGCGCTACTTGAAATCTATTTTGAAGAGCGCCGTGCCGAGCAGCAACAGCTTAAAATGGCGGCCCTTGAAGACAACTGGCTGGATTGCCAAACGGTAAAACTCATGCTCCGGAAAGGCGACCGCACCTTGTTCAACTATGTACAAAATGGCAAACTGATCTGCAAAAAGATTGGCGGGGCAAATTTTTACCTGCAATCCAGTGTCATGAAGTTTCTAAAATGAATACTACTGAACTCGTGAAACGTTTTATACTGCCGGCATTTGACCCAGATATGGTGATGGAGCAACATAAAACTGACGACATCAGTAAACGGTTCAGACTCCATAGCTGCACCAAATACCAGGAGCTGGAAATGCCGGGGCCTGCTGCCGAAGGACGTTTATGGGTTGCTTTGCAGGCTATGGTACATTGTTATCATTATCATCCTGAAAAAGGATCGAAATGCGGAATGCAGATCTGGAAAAAGGGGCAGTTTATTTTTTGTCCCTCCAGTTTGCTCGAAAATGAGGCCCGCAGCACTTACATTTCCCCGCTTGAGCATGGCCCCATCCTTTCCATAGGTTACCCGGACCTGCGGGACCTGATGGGCAGACATCATCAGGTAGATACGGCAATCAGGTCATTTGCCTTAAAACAGGAACATTATTACCGCAAAAAAAGTCAATTGCTAAATGCATGTCCGCTGGAAAGGGTAAGGCAGTTCAGGGTCCAAAACCAGGCTTTTATAAACTGCTCCACACAGGAGGTACAGGCCATGCACGTAAATATGTCGCTGCGCTCGTATATAAACCAGGTGAATAAATTGAAGTAAGCCCGGATTTGCATGTTTTTTTTATGCAAACTTGCATAACACCTGCCTTTCCCACCGCTATACATTTGGATCATGAAAAATCCAGATACCTTCAGGAGCATTCTTGTAAACCACAAATTGTCTTTCAAAAATGAGGGCATTTTTTTATTGGCCGGCCCGCCCCCATCGCCTAACAACCGTATCATCTACATTTCCATTGTTCGGTCTCAAATTGCTGAGGTATTGGCCATACTGGCATCATTATTTGCTGCCGAACAAATCACTTTCAAGGTCATCAAGAATAAGATGCTTGCCAAGCAGGTATTGAGTGGCGTATTTGGCGAAGGCCACATTGGCAAGGTGATCACCATTTACCTGTCTGGCTATGTTGATCAGCAAGAGATCATTGCACAGCTCATCCGCTTAACCAGCGGGTACAAGGGGCCGGCAGTTCCCGGCCGGATTCATCTGGGCGGGTTGGTGTATTCCAGTCTGCCCCATAAAGGTATGTCTGCTACTGGGCAGCCCTCAATCGCTAATACCCGGCGGTTTTTAAACAACAAATATATGGTTACTGCCACCCTAAAGCAGGATGTAAAAGGTGATGTATTAAAAGGCCTGTATTTTAAAGGATTTATGAAGCTGGGTAAATGCGTCATCAAAGAAGGCAGGTATTGTATGTGGTCTGATGACGATGGCAGAGATATGAAACACAGGCTGGAATGGCAGCAACATGTTCATCAGGATCTTGCGGGTGTAATCCAGATACCCAGGATCATAGCATTATTTGAAGCCAACCAAAACAGCTACCTGGTGATGGAATTTATAAAGGGAGAAACTTTAACAAAGGTGATCGACAGTATTTATAAAGGCCGGACCTGGTTACAGCTGAGCCTTAATGAACGGAACCGATTGCTGAATTTGCTGCTTCAGGTGGTTAACGCGCTGGCAAAATTGCATGAAAAAGGCTACCTGCACCGGGATGTTACACCAGAAAACTTCTTAGTTAGCCCAACGCAGGAATTATACCTGATTGACATGGAAATGGCCTATAGTGCCAGGCAGGATTATCCATCACCAGCCTTCGGCCTGGGTTCGCCGGGCTATATGTCGCCACAGCAGGAACTGACCCAAAAACCTACTGTTAAGGAAGATATTTATGGACTGGCTGCTTTGATGATTGTTTTTCTGACGAATATGCCACCCAAAAAATTCAACCTGCATAACCCGGTGCAAACCGGAGTTGGCATTTTTTTCTTTACGGGCGATTTTCCAATAGCGGGCACACTGGTAAAATGCTTAAATAAAGCCCCATACCACCGGCCATCGCTGAGTACAATTAAAAGCCATATCCATTCATTTATTACACATCAACAACATAAGGCCGACGACAGAGGCGCCTTCGAAATCGCGGTTTTTCCAGAAAAAGCGGAAGTTTTAAACCTCATCAGTTTGGCGCTGGAAGGCTTAACTATTTCAGAACTATTCAAACCTAAAACAGGCTTAGCACCAGGCATGGCCGGAATCTTATACCTGTTGTATAAAACCGGCCCTTCAGGCTGTGGTATAAGAACGCTCAATTTCTTTAGCAACTATTTAAAGCCGCACTTTGATTCCATCCTGATTCAGAAAAAACCTGCAGGCCTTCTTGAAGGTGCAACTGGCCAATCCTTGCTGTTGCATTATGGCATATCAACAGGGATGTGCTCCTGTCTGAGCGAGAACCTGGACAAAATAAAAAACAGCTTTTACACGATATCTAACCAATTTGACCTGGCCAATGGTATAGCAGGGCAAGCGCTGGCCGCCCTGCTCATTTGTGACACCGCCCCTACCGATTTCCTTAAAGAACGAATTGGGACCTACATTAAAATGCTTATACAGGTACAGAAAGACGATGGGTCATGGACTGTGGATAGCATTGCCGAAAATGCTTACAATGGCTTATACGGTTTAACCAATGGTATTCCGGGGATCATTGTTGCGCTCATCAAATGTGATGGATTATTGCCTGACGATCAAACCAAAGCAGCCATACAAAAAGGGCTTGACTGGTTAAAAAGGAGTATGAAAAATCAATCTCAGTTGAATGTATACCCACACATTGCCCTGAGCTTTTTATACGCCTATGAACATTCAGGTAATCAAACTCATAGAGATATGGCCGAGAAATTATTGTGGCAATGTCCCGGTCATGCAGTCAGCGCAAATTACAGCCTAATCAATGGCATGGCTGGTGTGGGCTTTGTGTATGCAGAAGCTGCCAGGATCTGTAAACATCCTGAATGGAAAAAAAGGGCCGCCTGGGTTTACCACGTGCTGTCCAATACCATCCATACCAAAGGAAAAAACAAAATATCCTGGCATATGGGTACGGCAAACCCGCATGACCTGAGTTTATTAACAGGAACCCCAGGCATCATTCTGTTCCTTTTAAAATTCAAGGAACTCTATAACCCTACTAATCAGTACACTCATTAAATCCATATCCTTTATGAAACTGAATAAAAATATCATCGTTTTTATCATCTCCTATCTTTTTATACTGCTGTTTTTATACGCGGCTGCAAATAAGCTACTTGATTATGAAAAGTTTAAGGCACAGATAGGGCAATCAACTATGCTGACCGGTTATGCAGCAATTTTAGCCTGGGCTGTTCCGGTTGTTGAAATTGTGATTGCAGTATTGCTGATGATACAGAGAACATTGAAGGTCGGGCTTTATGCGGCGTTTATGCTGATGGTTATTTTTACTGCTTATATCGGCATTATGCTGACGATGAGTGAGCATATTCCGTGCTCATGCGGGGGTATTTTACAAAAGCTTTCCTGGAAAAAACACTTCATTTTCAATATTGGTTTTGTTGGGTTGGGGATTATCGGGATTTGGTTAGAGGGACAAAAAGAGAAGGGTAGTTAGACATCTTTTTTTCCCGAGATTATGACCTGCGTCAGGATCTCGGGCGACTTACTATTTCCGGGCGTAGCCCGGATTAACAATATTCAATGCGCATGAATCGGGAGACGCTGAAAACCCGTGATCCAGAGTAGGCGAAAATCAAAATTTATAAACAAAACAATGAGAAAAATCCTTTTTTCTGCTTTAATGGCTACAGTAGCCTTAGGCGGAGCAATCGTATCACAAGCAGAAGCTCAAGCTTCAACGAAAGCAAACAGGGTAGCTGGTATTTATTACGACCCTAATAACAGCTGTGCAACTGTAGATTGTACTGGAACCGGTACGGATTGCAGTATATCCTTTTTTGAACTGCCAACTACTCGTACCGGTGAGCTTGGTAGCTACATCTGTGATCAGGACGTAGAATTAGTAAGTGGTCAATTCAATTAATTTTATTGCCTGGGTATTTTACCCAGGCAATCTTTTAAGCACATACTTAATCATTTAAGGTATCTATAAAATGAAAAAGATTTTTTTACTCCTTTTGCTGAGTTTGGCCGGGCTTTTAGTAGTGGTTTTTCTATATTTTTCATCAAGGCAGGGCCAGGAAATAAAAAATGGTTTTACCAGAAGTTTCCAAAAAACCCCTTTAAAACAGCTGAATGAAATCGATTTGAGATTTCCTAATTATTATATCAGTGGGATAACAAGAGGCCATGTTTTTGTGGGCAATCATAAAGCGACTTTACACGGCGTAATGCTTTCTGCTGATTTCAGCGATAGTTTACAACTTAATATTCCCAATTTTGTTAACGACACCACAATAGATGTACGTGCAATAAAAGTTGAGGTGGATTCGCCAAATGTATATTACCTGGAAAGAATGGGCCCTTCCTATGTACAGTCTTCTATTTCCTTTGAACATACCAAAAGGATCACTCTTGGAGCGATAAAATTTGACCGGGTAAAGGTGATTTCCAAAAACAGTATCATCATCAGGTCTTATCAATCTGGTAAAAGGGTGTTGCAAAAGATCATTGTTTACCCGACCTTAAAAAGGTCAGCTGTATTCAACTTAACCGATGAGTTGAACACTGACTTTGCAATTGATGGTTTTATGGCTTATAATCAGGTGAAGGGCAGGCTGTTTTACACCAATTACTATAGCAACCAATTTGTATGCCTGGACACGAACCTGAATTTGATGTATACCGCCCGTACCATAGACACCAACCGTATTGCCAAGATAAAGGTAAGTGAGATCAGGCGTAAAAAGACAAAGGAAAAGCTGATGTCAGCTCCTCCTTTGCAGGTTAATAAAAAAGGTTGTACAGATGGGAACTGGCTTTACGTTCAATCTTTATTGCCTTCGGATGGTGAATCCTTTACGGAATTTAAGTCCTATACCGTTATTGATGTTTACGATGTTAATGATGGTAAATATCATCATAGTTTTAAGGTGCCAAATTATAAAGATCAAAAAATGAGTGATTTTTCTGTAAGCGACAATCGCTTATTTGCGCTATACGAACATCACCTATTGAGCTATCAGTGCCGTTTTGATGGTTTTTAATAGTTCTGCTCCACTTAAGCCCAGTTCAATTTTAGTGATTAGGTTTCCTTGTTTGTCAATCAGGATGATGAATGGGGCAGATACAATGCTGTAGAATTTAGCAAAGGGATGTTTAACTCCTTTTCCTTCCAGATATAAGTTAATGTGGTGATCATTGGTATATTTGCCACTTTTAATCCCTGTTGTCCATCTCTCTGTACTATTGTCGGCATTCAGGCTTACAAATTTGAAATTTGGTTCATTTGCTAAATGGGGTTGTATTTCTTTTTCAAATAGCTGATAAAATTGTGCGCATCCGGAGCACCCCAGGCCCCATAAGTCTAACAGGATTACCTTGCCCTTCAGATCTGCAAGCTTAACTATTTTTCCGCTGGTATCGGGCAAAGCAAAAGGATAGGCTGCTGTTCCTGATTTAAGAAAAGTTTTTTGAGCGAGGACCTTTTTTAACCAGGGATCTTTAGTAATCGATTTGGCATCTGCCAAGCAGGCAGCAAAATCTGCAGGGTCATAATTTTCTACATATAGCATATTTCCAGGCCAATAGAGAAAATAAGCCAGCAATCTTTCGCGTAAAAATCCGCTGTATCTGGATTTCAATTTTTCATAGATTAGTTTAAAAGAGTATTTTTTACCATCGTATTCGAACCAGGTTTCAACCTGAATATGACTAAACAAGTGGCCAAGAAAGAAGGTGTCATAGCCCGCTATATCCGGACTCACTACCAATTTCGAAGGCTGATAGCGCCCAAAATTTTTAATGATCCGGGCTTTGTTATCCAAATTATTTGTCTGGCTGTATTCGGATCTAAGCGTACTGCTCCATGGTACATAGAAAGCGATATATCTTGCCTTCAGGTATTCGTACATCGCAGGACTCAATTGTCCTTTAAAATTATCCAAAATCATGATCACTTTGCCATATCCAGTTTGCAGAAATTCATATAGCTTAGTGTAATACTCGTCGCTATATCTGCAGGCCACAAACTGGTTGTATAAATTTTTTCTTTGGTTATCCCAGCCTTGTCTGAATATTGCGATGCTATCGTCGCAACGATATTTCCCCACATTATTTCCGCTGTACTTTGGCATATAGCCACTGTATTTGTTCGCCGGATTGGACACAACAGCATCGATCTCCAGGAAGAGGCTATCTCCAGGTTCAATTTCGCGTTCAAATATCATGTAATTACGACCTTTAATGACCATTCTGATAGCTGATGGCTGGTGAATGGTATCCAGCAAAATCTGAAAAAACCCATCGGCATTGATGGGGACTATCTTTTTCTTGTAGCTCCATTTGGGGTTGTCTTCGTTGATGTTGACCACGATACTGTCGTTTGAATTGAGCCCATTTATGATTTTGCCCGATATTTTAGCGGGCAGGTTTGGCCAGGTCTGTGCAAAAGCATCAGTATTTATGAACATGCCCACGCATATGCATAAATTGTAGAAGGTGCGTATTGTTTTAGTAGCCATTATTCTGTTTTACGTTAGGGTTATTGTTTCGTTCTGCCTGAGGGATGGGAAATAACTTATCGGTATTCTGCCAGCTTGCGCCTTTGATTAAAGGCAAAATTACTTCAGACCGGTTGGTACGGTTCAGGTCAAACCAGCGGTGTGCGGATTCGGAAAAGAGTTCAAACCTGCGCTCGTTTTCTACTGCCAGTAAAGCATCTGGTTTAAGCAAATTGAGTTGTAATGCAGGCAGGGGATTAGGGACGGCAATAGTTGGTGCTAATCTGGCCCTGGTTCTTAGCGTATTGAGATCTCCAATCCCCAGCTCAATTTTGTCCAGGTTGATCCTGGCTTCTGCCCGGATCAGATATTGTTCAGCCAGGCGGAATACCATCGAATATTCGCTTAGCGCGGCTACTGCGCCAACTTTGTATTTAGCTGGGTAATAGTAAGTTTTATTGTTTACCGTAATGTTCCCGATCCATTGGATCCTGCGTTTATCGGAGGGGTCAAAGGCATCAATCAGGTTTTGGGTTAAGGAAACATTGGCTGGAGTACCGGTTAACAGGAATAAGACCCCTTCATTGGTATTGCGGCCTGCGGTATTGGGGTAGAGTTGCCAGATGGCTTCGGTACTGTTTTTAATAAATACCTGGTTCAGGTCTGTTTTTAAGCTGAACATAGCGGTGTTGGCAATAATCCTGGAGGCGTGTATTTCGGCTTCGCTGTAGTTTTTGGTGTATAAGTAAACTCTGGCCAATAGGGCTGTGGCTGTCCATTTGTTGGGCCTTACCCGCTCCGTAGTATAGAAATCATTGCCCAATAGACGTTGCGCATCTAAAAGATCTTTGATGATCTGATGGTAGATCTCAGTTTGTGCAGTTCTACCGGACAGGCTGTTTGCCTGGTAATCGGTGTTTAAGTTTAATGGAACATCGCCAAATAGATTGGTGAGATGAAAATAACAGAAGGCACGGATAAATTTGCATTCTCCTTCCAGCTGCGTTTTTACTGCATCACTTAACACTGTACTTTTTGTAACGCCTTCCCATATGGCATTTGCGGTGTAAATATATTGATATGATAAATTCCAGGCAGGGGAAGAAGTGGTGGGTAGGATGGCATTTCTGTGAAATTCATCATATTGCGCAGGATAATTGATGAACTCATCTGCACACATGCCAGTGATTGTGCCGATACTGTTGATGTTTCCGTTTGGATACCCGCCACTGGCCATATTGCTGTAAATGCCGGTAATTGCCGCCTTTGCAGATTCTTCATCGTTAAATACCAATCCTCCGGAGATGTAGTTGATCGGTGGGGCTATAGAAAGGTATTGGTTACATGCACTCAGGGAGCTGAGGAGTATAGCGATGTTAATTATAATGAGTTTGTATTTGTTGTGTAGGCTCATGATAGTCGTATTAGGTGATTAAAAGGTAAGTTGGAAGCCAGCCGTCAACATTCTTAATGGGGGCAGCAGGTTAACTGATTCGGGATCTAAGCCGAGATAATTTGTGATGGTGAACAGGTTTTGTCCCTGCAGGTATATTTTTGCATTTTTTGCTCCTATACTTTTTAAGATCTTTTCAGGCATTTTATAACTAACAGTTACATTTCTGAGTTTAATGTAGGAGGCATTTCCAATGGCAAGTTCTCCATACGCACTGGCGTAGGAATGTGTTAAGGTGGAGGTTGCTGCGCTGTATTTCTGAATGTCGGTGATGTCCCCTTGTGTTTGCCAGCGCCGCAAAACGATGTCTGGCTGGTTGTTAAATGTACCTGGTGCATTGTTGGTTATGGCATTGCGCCCAATCTGGTTAACAAACTGAAAGCTAATATCCAATTCAAGCCTGTTATAACTGATCAGATTGTGTAGGCCACCTGAGTATCTTTGGCCCAACGTTCTGAAGCGTTGCCGGTCTGCAGGGCTGTTAACGCTGTTGCTCCCGTCAAAATCTGTAAAAGTATACAAGCCTGTATTTGGGTCGACACCGGTGCTTTCGAGGGTTTTAATGATATTTAACGATTGGCCGACGATGTAAGTGTTTGTATAGGTGGTTTTTTCGATTTCTGGAAAAGCTACCAGTTTGTTTCCGGGTATGGATAGGTTGGCCGACAACGACCATTTGAAATCTTTGTGCTGAACAAGGCTGGATGATAATTCGAATTCTAATCCACTGTTTTGGATAGTGGCCGGAAAGTTTTTGGCTACACTTGGAAACCCAACACTTGGTGCCAGAGAATAATTGATCAGTTGATTTGAAGACCTGTTGCGGAAATAAGTACTGGTTAGGTTGAGCTTATCGTTAAAGAAACCGAGTTGGATGGATACTTCTGCTTTTTTATTGGTTTCCCATTCAAAGTTGGGATTAAAAATGCTGCCTATGGTTAAGGCCGCGGCACCCTGGTAAGGGTTACTGGTTGGGGACCAGCGATCCAGGTAAGTATAATCGCCGATCTGGTCATTGCCGGTGATGCCATAGCTTGCCCTTAATTTACCAAAACTTAAAAATGGCAGCTTCTCCTTTAAAAAACTCTCATTGCTGAAAATCCAGGCCGCTCCGATGGCCCCAAAATTACCGTACCTACTTGCCGGGCCGAAACGGCTGGAGCCGTCCCTCCTGCCGGTAATGTTCAGGAAATATTTGTCTTTTAAACTGTAATTGAGCCTGCCATAAACAGATAAGTATCTGTAAACTGAACTGAAAGCACTACTTGTACGTATGGTGGCGGCTGCAGCAATGTTGTCCAATAATCCATCATTGACATAGCCGGTACCCTGGATCAATTGGTTACTGGCTTCGTTATTTTGAATGGTAGTACCAAGCAGGATACTGAGTTTGCCGGTTGCCATGTTTTTTGTCCAGGAGATCTGGGGTTCTACATTAATGGTCTGGTTTGAACTGTCGTAATAATTGGCTGTTCTGTTGTTTGCGGTTAAAGCCTGGGTAGGATCGCTGGCAGAAAGTGGGTTTGTGGATAGTTCGGTACGCTGAACTTTACTATAAGCAACAACAGCGCTAATTTCCAGGTCTTTAATAATGCAATACCGAATATTAGTGCTGGCCCCCAAGTGATAGGTATCGGCATCATATTTCTTGAACACAGGAACCAGGGGGTTGTTCCGGAAAGTTCCGTTTTCCCAGTTTAATTTGCCGTCGGCTGTTAATGCTGCAGGGGCGTTTGGTGCCAGCCTTATACTTGCTGTAATGTCTGAGGTAGGCAAGGCATTGTTTTCGATATTGTAATTTGCGGATACTGTGATCTTTAGTTTTTGATCTAAGGATTGATGGTTTACGCTTAATAAGGAAGATTTTTTCTGGTATTTTTTATCTCCTGGAAAAACACTGGTTTCCCGGTAATAATTTCCGCTGAGTAAAAAAGTAGTTTGCTGGCTGCCACCAGATAGGGATAGCTGGGCGTTGGTGGTATTGGCAGTTCCGCCGAAAATTACGTCCTGCCAATCGGTGTAACGGGTTTGGTCCCATGTTCCGTTGATATCGTATGCGGAAGCTGAAGGCGTAGTGCCGTCATTTTTAAATCCCTCTTTACGCATTTCGATGTATTGTTCTGTGTTCAGCAGTTTAATCCGTCGTTCAATGTCTCCAATGCCCTGGTAAAGGTTGACATTGAATTTTACGTCTCCTGCTTTTCCTGTTTTTGTGGTAATGAGTACTACGCCATTAGCCCCACGTGAGCCATAAATAGCTGTGGCATCGGCATCTTTCAGGATTTCGATGCTTTCAATATCGGAAGGGTTAATCACGCTTAACGGGTTGGCCTGAGAAAGTACAGACACATTAATTGTGGCCGAAGACATCGAAGTAGAAGGAAACGGGACGCCATTTACAATATATAATGGATCGTTTCCATTGGATAAGCTGTTTTGTCCTCTGATCTGTACTTTTACTCCTGCGCCAGGAATGCCACTAGCCTGGATAATCTCCATTCCCGCAACCCTGCCCTGCAGGGCCAATAAGGGATTGTTTACGGGTTGTTTCTCTATCGTTGCAGCAGTGATCCTGGTAATGTTTCCGGTGCGTTCTTTTTCTTTTACGGCATAGTACCCAGCATTAATTTCTACTTCTTTAAGGTTACTATTATCTTCTTCAAGTGTGATAATTAAGGGTTCTGAAATGTTCTTGAAATTGGTTTCTTTGGATTTATAGCCAGTGTAGGAAACATTAATTATTCCCTCTAGAGCGGTGGTGTTTATTTCAAATAGCCCCTGTTGGTTCGTAAGAGCTGTCGTATTATTGTGTTTTACCGTTGCACCTGGCAAGGGCTGCTGATCAGCGGTGATTACTTTGCCTCTGAGGTAATGGTTTTGTTGTGCGTTCGCGGTAAAAATGAGGCAAAGCACGGCCATTACGAGCGATAACGTCGTTTTTTTCATATATTTTTTTATGATTTTAGTTAGTTATTAGATGATACTATTTGAAGTGCAATGATCAGGATGAATCGAGTACGGGAAAACCAAAATTGCTTAGCAGCTTTGATATAGAAAAACTTTCGGTCCAATATTCTTCGTTGGTATATTTGCTGTAAGCTTTAAAATTAGCGTAGCCGTGGTTAGTGATCGTGAGCTGATGGGCTTCCAACTGATTATCTGGTACTGCAAAGTTTTCAAGTTCGTTACTTCTTAAACTTACATATGCCCAATCTTCGGCCGGATTAACCAGGGCTTCGGTAAACAATTCATTGTCAACGTTCTTATAATAACCCAATGGAGCGTCCCAATAAGTAAGATTATGGAATGAACGATCAGCTTTAAAGTTTGCTATGGCCATAAAACGCTGATGTAGTGTGTTTAGAAACTGTTTGGTTACAGCTATAATTGCAAAATCAACAAGATCCCAATGACTGTTGGTTTCAGCTTTGATTAAAATATGAGCAGAGGGCTTTGTTGATTTTTCCATTTTTTAAATCTAGTGTTAGAACATAGAGAGCCGATACCCATAGATTTCTCTATAATTTATGGTTGATGAAGGAAATGATTGATCAGCTTACAGAGCTGATCGTATACGGGTGCTAGATCGGGTTCTTAGGCTTTTTAGCAAAGAGTGATGCCTGGCGACTAAAGCCAAATGGAAGGTTAAGGAATTGACGAATGTGTTTTTTCATAACTCGCATATTTGTACGAGTCTTGGCATAGTTGCTCACAAGTAATACTTGTGGGCTCTACAAACCATGGTCACATAAAAGTTTCTGAAGCCTTAAGTTAACACGGATTTACAGCAGAGCCCACAACTATTAAGATATACAAATATAGCATATCCATGATTAGTTGTGGGTATTATACTGCTCCTTGCGTTAACGGCTTCAGAATTGTGACCGCAAGACTCTTTTAATACCTTACTAAATTTATCTAAACAAACTTAATAAATTTTCTGACAGTAAACAAATTTGTTGACCATCATTTTATATATTTCTTCAGTTTGCATGGATGGAAGATGAAGTAAAAATCTTTAGGATTAATCTGGGTAAACGAATAGCACAGATAAGAAAGCAAAAAGGCTTAGAGCAGACAGAATTGGCCGCAATGCTTAATGGAAAGGATAAGCAGTTTATAAATCGATACGAAAACCAAGGTGCGAACCCTACTGCATTTTTATTAGTTCAGTTGGCTAAGGCACTTTCCGTGAGTATGGAGGAGTTATTGGATTTTTCGAAGCTAAGCGATTAATTATTTCCATTACTAGATTTTGCAATAAATATTATGGATGTTAACTACTTCATAAATGAAGTTATTACTAATCTGAGGAAGCACACACTTGCCATCTATTGTGGTGCAGGTATTTCCTACAACTCTGGGCTTCCAATTGCAAATCAGCTGTTGAGTTGTCTATATAAGACTTTGCAATTGGATGATTAATTTATAAGTAAGCTATTTGAAAGTGAGATTCCTTTCGAAAGAGTAATTAAGACTTTACTAATTGAATCAGAATTAGACGAAATACAAGATATCTTTCTTTAAGGCACCCCTAATGCTCCAAATGCCTTTAAGATAAGGCAAATCTATAATATTAATTGTTTTCCCTAACAAAAATTCAAGAAGGCTTTGAAAAATTAAAAAGGGGTCTTCTCAGTAATGTATCTTTTTTGCAGTTTCCTAAAACATCAAATAACAAAACGATTACTAGCAACATTTTGTATTCATCGCTGCATTTACAAAGTCACTTAGTAATAAGATGGTATTTACTCCAGTTATAATTTTAAGACAAAAAAGAAATATTTGCGATTATTAATTTTAAAAAAATATATTGCATATAATTTAGCGCCAATGACAACTTCAAAAGATATACAAGAACCGATTCTACCAGGAACAGTGTCAGCCTATCCGACAAAAAAATTTTTTATGTCGATGCTTACAAGGGATATAGCATTAATTGATGCTATAATGGATTTACTCGACAATTGCATTGATGGCATACACCGTAAGAAAAAAGACTCTGCTAGGTCCACACCTTATAATGGGTTTCATGCTGAAATAACAATTAATGAAAACGAGTTTATACTTAAGGATAATTGCGGAGGTATCCCTCTCGATAATGCAATAAACTATGCATTTAAAATGGGTAGATCAGACAATTATCATGCGGATGATAATTTGCCAACGGTAGGAATGTACGGCATAGGAATGAAACGTGCAATTTTCAAAATGGGATTAGAGGCAGATATTTTTTCCCATCATCGAGACGACAGATTTTTGGTACAGATTCCTCCCGATTGGGCGACAGCTCCAAATTGGCTTTTTAACTATTCCCAGCTAACGAAAAAAAAAATAGAAGGAATATTAGAAGTTGAAGGAACTCTGATTAAGGTAAAAAATTTACACAAAAATATAAAACAACAGTTTTCAGATAAGACAGGCTTCATTAGAAACTTGGAGCTTGAACTAAGAAATCATTACGGATATATTGTCCAACAAGGCTTTCTGATAACATTAAACGGCAAAGAAATCCAACCTTTATCTCTTAATATTTTAACCTCAAATGACGGTAAGGAAAAAACTATCAAGCCATATGTTTATACATCAGATATTGATGGGGTAAGTACTGAAGTCATCATTGGCTTCTATAGACCTCTCGCGAATGATGATGAGATTCAAAGGGAATTGGATGGAGGTATTGCTAAATCTCTTACTGAAAACGCAGGAATTACAGTTATTTGCAATGATAGAGTAGTCCTCTACTGCGATAAGTCCTTTTTAACTGGCTGGGGTGAGACACCAGTTCCCAAGTATCATACGCAATTTATTTCTATTGCAGGCGTTGTTCATTTTCGATCTAACGATCCTATTAAACTCCCTGTAACCACAACAAAACGAGGGCTGGACACCAGCTCGGCAGTATATGCAGAGGTAAAAAATAAAATAAAAGACGGACTCAGAATTTTTACTTCATTTACGAATAACTGGAAGTCTCCAACCGAAGAACGAGCTAAATTATTTGAGAATTCAAGTAAAATAAATGCACTACAACCTGGACAAGCTAAATCAAATCTCTTTAAGTTAGAAGGTAAAAGAGGTGACGATGCTTTGTATCAAATTCCAAATCTCCCTAAACCAAACGAAGCAGTTAGAGATAAGTTTGTCACAATTTCATTCATGAGGGAGAAAGAGAAAGTGGACGCGATAAGAAATTACTTTTTGGATGGAGAACAACGATCAGCCGCCGAAGTTGGAGGATGGTGCTTCGATGAAATACATTTACAGGTAGAATAAACATGGAGACATTAAAAGTCACAGGAGCTACAATTCCTTATCAACTTCGCCCACACAAAGCAATTGAAAGAAATCTATTTATTGACGTTTTAAAAAAACTAGACGCTTCAACCCAATTAAATATAAAAAAATATAAGTATGTAGGTTTTGGTGCAGCATTTCTGGAAGATTTTAAGCTTCTCCATTTGGAACTGGGGATAGAAAATATGGAATGTATTGAAATGGATGATTTTGCATTTAGTAGGCAGGAATTTAATAATCCATACTATTTTTTAAAGATTCATAATACGACGAGCACTGATTTTATAAATGATATTTTCAATAGTGATATGAGTCAAATTATTTGGTTGGATTATGCAATGCCGAAAGATTTTAGCCAACAACTACAGGACATTGAATTATTAGGATCTAAGATAAATTGCTTAGATGTTGTAAAGTTTACCTTCAACTCAAAGATAAGTTCGTTTATTAATTCCCATCACGTCAAAGACTATAAAAACAAGAAATGCAAAGAAAGTGACTTTAAGACAATTAAAGAATATTTTCAAAAACATCCGACTTACGAACTATATATACCTAACAACTTACAGAATAAAGACATTGCAGATTTCTCTTCGGTTGTTCGAGCAATGGCTATTCGAGCACTTGAAAGAGGGCTTAGCAAAAATACTGCAAAAAATCTTAAATTCAATCATATTTGCGCATTTTCTTATGCTGACGGGCAAGAAATGACAACCATTACTGGAATTATTGATTCAAAAGAAGAATTTCAAAAAATATTATTAGAAACAAAACTACAGGATTGGCAATTTTATAATCAGGGTCCAAAAGCCTCGGAATTAATTAAGTCTGTAAATATTACAGTCCCTGCGATGACTGTAATAGAAAGAATGGAAATTGACAGAAAGATTCCCTCCTCAGATATCGAAGATCTAGTCAAATCTCTATCCTTTAAATATGGAACAAATCCAGATGAAAACAAACTGTTATTGGAAGGATATCATACATTTTATAAATACCTTCCTTACTATTCTAAAGTTACATATTAAGTGTGCTTTTTATCGCACGGAGTATTTTCTCAGCTGCAACCGGGCAAACACTATTACCGATTAATCTGAAACTATGCCATTTCGTTTCATGAAATTGAAACCAATCGGGAAATCCCTGTAATCGAGCCGCCTCGCGCGGAGTTATTACTCTAGGTTGCGTTGGATGGATAGGGCGCACGGCCTGAAAGCTACCTTTTGTACTATCGGTACCTGCCCTTAAAGTTGGACAAAGGCCATATTGTTTTAACTTTATTGATTTGGAAACGTTATCTTGTTCACCAGGCTTCAAATTAGCATATCTCATTGATACCTCTTTAGAATGTTTAGTTCCAAAGCAGCCAGAGACCTCTTGACGTTTCAAATAACGAGTAATCGAATCATCATCACCCACCCCCTCTATTACTTCATTTAATGACCTAAGATAGCTATTTCCAGTCATTTTCTGAACTTTTTGCCAACTGGAGCCAAAAGTACTCCAATCTTCAGATATATCTATAGGTAACCCCTCTAACGCTTGATTCACATTGCTAAGTGAATCAACTTTCAAGCTATAAATTTCGTCCAAAAGATTTCCACTATAATTAACATCTTTACGAAATCCTATAAAAAAAACTCTTGTACGTGTTGTTGCGCCTCCATATTCAGATGCGATAATTTTAATCGGTTGAAAAACTTCATATTCTTTTTCAACTATCCTTATAGCATTTTCCCTTATTTCAGAATATTTCTCTTGCAATATTCCAGGCACATTCTCAGCCATAAAAAATACAGGTTTAGCTTCACTTACAATCCGGAAGAAATCTGAAAATAATTGATTCCTTTTGTCTTCTGGATTTCCCTTTCCCATAGAGCTAAATCCCTGACAAGGTGGGCCACCTACTATACCCGCAAGTTCAGACAATCTTAAGCCATTATTTTCAAGAAGTTTTTTGCCACTCAGAGTAGAAACGTCAGCACATATGTGATTGGATTTGGGAAAATTTCTTGCATGACAATCAATAATTCTTTTTTCAAATTCAACTGCCCCAGCTAATTCAAAATTAGCTTTAGCAGCTCCTAATGATAAACCTCCGACACCTGAAAAAAGATCAATAATTTTGGGGTTATTAGGCATTTAATAAAAATAGATTCTTGTAAAGATACAATTAATAGATAATGATTGGATATATTCAGTTGGGCTACCAAAAAAGTTAGTTAAATAAACATATGATTTAATCCAAGTTAATAAATACAAGATAACATCTCAAAATCATTTATCTTAATTAATGTTTGTAATCCTTAGCAGATCTTAGGGTCCTTTGTTCCTCTCTACTTACTGTCAAATTACTGAAACGGATAATTATAATTATCATTAACATAAATATGTCATTATGACTAACTATAGTGACTATCCAACATCTCACCAACTTTATAAAGATCCGATATCAGTGGCTGCTCATTTTTTACAATAACACTACCAATATTCTTCCAGGCATTAGCTTTTGATTCGGGCATACCCTTTTTCATAGATTTAACAGTCTCAGCTTCAAAAGCTTCCTTTACCCTTGAAGTATTCTTGTTATAAATATTACTTACAGCACCAATTGTGTCAATGAGGTTCGTACTTTCTATCTTAGAACCAATAAAGTAGTCTGCATCGACCATCTGAAGTTTTTTTATCATATGGTCTTCAAAATCTACCAGATCATCATTTAAATTATGTTTAACCTGAATCTTCTGGACAATTTCTTCTATCTTCCTTGATTCTCCGGGAGTAAACTGACCCTCAAAGTGGAGTTTTAATGAAGTATAAAACTTATGTCCATTCGAATGGATTCTGCAATTGGCATTTATCAGCGAAAAATCAAATGTTTCAACCACGGTGTATCTTTTTTTGAAGTCGGCCTCCGAAAGCTTGTATTTAGCTATAATTAATTTTGTAGCCGGATCCTTTTCGAATGCTGCAACTTCAGGGCTTTTTAAGAGATCGTTCCATAAGTCTTCTTTCTTCGCGTATTCTCCAACATCATCACTTTTACTGTATGATTTAAGCCAGTCATGCACAGATTGCAGTAAACCTTTAGAAAATTCTTTCAAGTCATTTGGTAACCCCTGAGCAACCCATATAGCTCCTAAATCAAAATGATTTAACTTTTTTACTACTGTAAGTTTATACAAAAGAGAAAGAGCATATGGAACAACCGACGAACGTATCTGGCCGATTGCATTTGGCCCGGCTCCATAAAGTTGTTCAAATTCTTTAAAGAAAATTGCTTTTGATATCAAATCTTCATAAAATGCTCTTCCCAGATTTTCAGGATTCAAAGGCTTTTCATTATGATCCAGCTGTATAAAATCCATAAAATCGCGGAACACTTTCTCCCCTCCTTTTCTTACCAGGTATGGGGTCGTACCCCATGCCACATAGTATTTGGCAATTTGTTCTTTGCTGAGCCTTTTCTGTTTAGGATAATTTTTCTCAATTTGTGTTTTCTGACCAGGATATATCCTTAATAAAGTATTGAATTCGCCCCGAATACGTTCGAAAAACCATTTTGTTCCTGAAGGGTCTGTAATGCTTTCCGAAAGTTTTTTTATTTTGACCAGGTGTGCACTTCTGGAATTCAGATCGACACTGGAAACCTTGTTTTGTGAATTTGAATACTGCGATATTTTAGAGATCAGATCATCAAGGCTTTCTCTGTCTTCTGATTTTACAACATTAATTTTAGCGGTAACATTTACTTTAGAAACATCAATCCCCTCTTTACTGGTAAAATATATTGAAGCTGTTGTCTGACCACCATTAACAATCTGGAAGTCCGTCAACGATTTTATCATTGCTACCCCTCCTGTCATGTCGATTTCAGATGCAGTAGCAGTAATAGTCAATCCATTATTATAAGCGATAAACTTCTCCGGCTCATTTGTAATAGTTTCTTTAAGCTTTTTGTTTACACCTTTAAATTGCAGGAAAGAACGCACATTTCTTTCCAGCAACCTGGAACTGTAGTTTTGATAAAAATCTACCAGCAGTGTAGCTGGAATTACCGCGAGATAAGATTCGAATAAACCCACATCATCCGCTGCTTTAATAGCTGTCAGTGACGGGTTAAAATTGATAACAATTGGTTCCGAATTGGCTTCAGACACTTCAAAATTATAAATCTTCGCAAGATCAATAAGCTGATATTTAATCTTGAAACTCTTTGACTTACGAATGCCTTTTAAATTATAGTTTACAGTCAGATCCTCGTCGGCGAAGCCAAAAACCTTTGGAGACTGCGTACCCCGTGTTTCGATGGAAATTGTATTGGAAATTAAAAAAATCTCAACAACATCAATCTGATCCTGGAAATCTGCAGTTTCCAGAGATTTGATGATAACTGCTGCCGGGTCACCTGTTTGAACATCTTTCAGGTAATTTTTTACAGCTCTGGTAAAAAAGTTCTTTGATTTAACGAACAGTGAATCATAATAATCTTTTCTGGCGATAAATATATCTTCGCTGCCAGGTAATACAAGGTTGGATAGAAATAGTTGCAACCGCTCTCCTGTATCATTAATCAGATAGGCATCAACTTCTATGTTGTCTTTTTCTTGTTTATAGTAAGCATAACTTACCTCTTCAGAATCGGTTAGTCTGGACAAGTTCAGAGCCGGGAGCACATAATTCATTAATGATGTCCGGTTGATATTATTATCCTCTGTTGTAATAGTTCCTATCAGAGAGGTAAAGAATGAATTAAGTTCGTTTAGCTTCATATGAAGGGTGTGAGGTCCGTTAATTTAAACTGCTCAATGCCGCTGAGTGCAATTTCATATTTTATGTTGCGTACCGCATCTGGCAATAAAGATCGTCTGAGAGATGGAAAGTCAATGGAATTACAACTGTAGTATAACTTGTTTTGCAGCTGAAACAGATGTTTATCAAACTCATGGATATTATTTCCGCTCAGTCCTGCTTTATTTAAGGCTGTCCAGAAAAGATGTATTCGTGTTCCGGCTTGCGACCTCAAAATCTCAGCAATTTCATTTATAAGGAACGATATTGCTATACCTTCGTTAGGTTTAGAAAAGAACTGACAAACAACTAAATATAATTTCTGTCCATTGAGATAATCCAATTGGAATTCACTCGAAATTTTTACAAGTGGGATTCCTTCTGTGATGCTTTTGATTTCAAACAATCGCTCCCCCAACTCAAAATCGTGTCCTTTTCCAAAAGGGCCTTTCCACGATTCGAGAACACCATTAAATGTTAAATCTGATTGATCCAGCAGGTACCGTAAAAAAATAAGTTCTGCAAAAATTCCCTGTAATTCATACCTGCTTAGCTGCATTGGTAATGGATCAAACATTTCAAACCACTCATTACAAAGCGCTATAAACTGTGATTTAGCAGACTTATCCTCTATTACTTTGGTTTGTGAGACAATACTTAAGATAAGGTCACTGAACTGGTTTTTCAGATTATCATTCAGCAACGTCAGTATAAGCGTCGGTTTTCCAGCAACAATACTTTCCTCAAATGACAAATTTGCCATTTTGATGGGTTCAACTGGCCAGTTGTTGTTAGCTACTGGAAAATGAAAGTAAAGGCAATGTTGAATCTGATCATTTATTCCGTAGCGAAATCTATCGTCAGCAAATTCACCAAACTGAAGTAACCTTGGAAAGGTACTGTTATCATTATATAATATTTCCCATTGTAACTGCATCATACAATATCATTAACTTCGTTATTAAGATCATCAGGAATTTCTTCATCCTCGTATATAATGTCTTCCGGAGTCTGAACTGGTTGTACCTCGTTGGCCATATAAACCGCTCCCGGATCATCTTTAATCGGTGGAAAGCTCAATGCAAATCCGATAAGTGGCAGTTTTCTGTCAATTCCCTTACTATCTGCTGCAGCCTTTAATTCTTCATCATTATCAAAGATATAAAACTGATCGATCAGATAAATTAACAGTAAACCTTCATTTTCCGGTCTCATTGCTCTGTAAGCAAACCCAGGAATGGTTATTTTCCCGATTTTATTTTCCGCTTCAGCTTCACTCATGCCTGAATCGATGTAACCTTGTTTTTTATGCTGGCGAAAGTTATTTTCAGCTTTTTCAATATCTTCCTGGTTCAATCCGACTGCTTCATCCTTACCGGATGTCATAATATTCATCGACTTACCGGAGGCTGTAAATATTTGATCGGTTAATAGCGGTGTATAGTAATCAGGTTCATCATCTTTTCTCGGTGGCCTTCTGAGCGTAAGCTGAAGTGAAAAATTATCTTCATTTATCCGGTTTGCCCCTCCTGTTCTTTTAATAGCAATTTTCCACTTCGTTAGTTTACCCAGTTCGGTACACTGATCAACATAACGTAGAACCTGGTCTCGCATTATAGCATTCGGCGGAAATGTCGCTGGCAGTTTAAGAAATCTGTGCAAAATTTCTTTGTCAGCATCAAGCGTGTAAAATCCTCCTTTATCGTCTGTCGGTTTAAAATTCAGTTCATCAAATAACTTCCGGAATGAATCATAAGATTCCTTTACTCTTTCCTTTTCAATCTTAAAGGTAACCGATTGCTGAACGTGATCCTGAAACGAAAGCCGCACTTCTACAGCATTCTGAAGAATCGATGCTCTTGTTATTTTTAGTACATCAGGGTGTTTTTTAATCCTTATTTCAAATTCTTTTGGAGTCTTCTTTTGCAACTCCATAATTTCGATTTGTTCTTCCAGTTCCGTCAGAGCAGCTGTAATAAAATCATATTTCTCTTCGGTTGAAAAGTCAATAAACAAACGGCATGCGTCAATATAGCCTGGTCGGTAACCAAACCAGCGCCCCATCTGCAGTAATGCATCATAGTAACTCGTATCCCTTAAAAAATAATTGATGGTTAGCCCCTCGAGAGTGAAACCCCTGGATAGCCGGTTACCACCTACAGCAATGTATTTCTGATTCCCTCCTTCCGGATATTGCAATTTGTCTCCTGTCTGAGAATTAATAGCCTTAACCATAATATTTTTAACCGCATTGGGAATAAAGCTGGAAACTTCTTCCCAGGTTTTAGGTTCAAGTCCATCTGTGTTGTATTCATCCGGAAGATAGGATTTTATATTAATGACTTTGTAAGCAAAAAACCTGTTCCACTGCAGTCTTAATCTTTCATATATCCCATTAGGATCTGATAAACTGTCTTGACTGATTTTGGTTGTAATCTGAATTATATATTTTTTGATAGCCTCTGCTGCTGCATTCTGATCAACAATAAGTCTTGAAATATGAACTAGCATGGTATGATGATCATTAAAACCAGGTAGGCTCTGCAATATATTTTTGCGTGAATCCCTCAATGCAATTGATAAAATATAACAATCGACAGCATCCACTAATGATTTTCTTAAGCTTAATCCTGTTCCTTCGATAACCACATTTGCATCATGACCAGATAATGGAATAGTTTCAATCAATGGAATTTTCCTGTCTCCATCCTGCTCTCTTCCATTTGAAAAGAATCTTTTGGGCCCCAGGTAAGATGACGGAGCCGCAAGTTTATAGATAAACTTATCAGGAAACAGTCCTGGTGACAAACTGCACTCCAGTTCATTTACAGTACCGTTGTAACGATAGGGGATTTTCCAGGCATCATCTTTTTCGTTTGCTCCATGCTGATCCTGTAAAATGTTGGCAAAAGGAGTGGCAGTATATCCCAGATATGACCTCCGGTTGAACAAATTCAATAATGCACGCAGGTGTCCATTGACTTTACTTGCATACTCAGCACCTTTATGTCCAAGATTGTTGAGTGAAGCATTATCTGCTTCATCATCTACGACCAGCAGCGATTTAGGCAACTTTTTGCTGCCTTCCGGCATAGAAGACTTTAACCAGTAAATAAGGTTAGTTAATACCCCTACATTCTTTTTACATACTAATATCTTCTGATTGGTAAAGTCAAAATTGTAGTCGACCATGGACTTTTTAAAATCGCCTGAAGACGAGGTAATTGAAGTAATCTGATAAATACCATCTTTACCAAACGGTTGAATTTTTCCTACACCCACCGGCTGATTAATCAGAGTGCCAATTTCGCCAAGCCCAATTACATCGTTGTTTATTCTCTTTTGGGTCTGATATCGCAAATCTTCCATAATGCCTGAAAACACGATAATCATATCATAACCGGCGTCAATTCCACGGTTAATTACCCCATTAAAATTTGCAGTCTTACCAGATTGAACAGAGCCTAATACCAAGCCTTTTTGTAAGGCTTGGATGTCTTTCCTGGGATCACCAAGCCTTTCAATAATTGCTTTTGTACTCTTTTCGGTACTGGTAATCACATCTGCAGGACGGCCCAATTTTTTAAGGTATGTTACATACCGGTCAAAATAATTCCAATCTAAAGGTGCGGATCGTTTTTCTATCCATCGGTCATAGTCCTTACTTTCATCAATTACTGTATCCGGATCGATCGTCGTTACTATAACTGACTTTAGTCTAAGCTTTATCTTCGTCAGCCATTCAGTACGGATTTGGTCATCTACATTTTCGAACTCATCTTCAAAAGCATCTGAGAGCTGCATTTTACTGTAGATATCTTCAATATGATAATGAAGCTGTTCGAGTGTAATATACCCTTGGCTTCGTTTAATTTTTTCTACTTTGTTTCTGATATGATCAGATAAAAAATCCCAGCCCATTAGTTAATATTTAAGGAGTCAATAAATAATTCAGCATTTCTGTGCCTTCCAAAACTATCTAGCAATAATGTTCTGATCTCCTCCCAGGAATAATCTGACTCTTCATAGTATTTTTTAATTTTTATAATTTTATCCTTGATAGTGCCGCTCAATTCTTCGTTGATTTCAAGTGTACTGGTCTCTCCCTGCCAGATCTCGTTGAGCTTGTTTTCGAGTAAACTAACCAGTGAATGAAGAAGTTCTGACTGATCCGAACTTAATTCGCTGTTCAACCTCCTTAGCAATTCAAATTCTCCATTAATCTTTAATACGGGGCCGCCAGAACCTGTCTCCTTGACAATCAGGGACAAACCTTTTGAAGATGCCCCAGTCTTAATAACGGCGGATACCAGGCGCTCTCTATATTCTTTTGCAGCCTGAGCAGCTACATGATTTACCATCTCGTTCATTGCACGTTTCAATCCGAAAGGAATTTTAAGCGATGATTTGGCTACATTAAGATGAAACTCACTGTCATTTATGTTTGTAATATCTATTCTTATGCGGCCAAACTGAAGATAAATGGATTTCGCAATGGCTCTGAACCAACCACCATAATTAATCAGGCGTTCATTTCTATATACATATATACCTTGTAACTCTTCCAGCGTTAACCCGGCCGGAACCCAGACAGACGGAGATTCCTTAGCCTCGGCTGCCGAGCGCTTAGGTAAAATAATTCCCTGGAACCTAATGTAAACATCACCTGTCTGCCAGTAATTTTCAGATACAGTCTGTACTCCGGGAAAATGATTAGGGAATGGTTCAAAACCCTCAATCAAGGAGTTGTTTAATCGTATCTGGACCTCTCCCTTTTGAATAAACCTGTGAAAAATCAAGCCCAAGTGACTGCGTAGATCTTCCAGTTCATCATTTATTTCATTTCTCTTCAGCAGTTTTTCCAGCTTATAAAGATCCTCCCAGATAACCAGAGTATTGACTTCAAAATCTGCATTATGTTCGTGAAAGTTGGCACTGACGTGTTTATAATCTTCAATAAGGTGTGTTACGGTTTTGTTGTCTTCAATTATCAGCGTCCAGTCTTCCGTGTCTTTTAAGTACTCAACATCCCAGGTACGTCCCTGATATTTAATTGAATCTTTTCTTGATATCACAGTAAATTTCCGTGATTGCGAAAAAGATGCTGTTTTAAGCCCAAGACCGAAACGGCCTAAATCATTATTATTGCGGTCAAGTTCCAGATCAGCACTTGGAAACCGCATATTCTCCGTCAAGTCATCACTTGTCATTCCACCACCGTTATCAGCGATAAAAATCTTTAAAGGTATAATATGGGCATCCAGTAAAATCTCTATTCTGGTCGCTCCCGCGGATAGGGAGTTATCAATCAGATCAGCAATTGCAGTAGATAATGTATACCCTTGCTCTGAAATTGATCTGATAAAGAATACAGGTGGCGGAGATAAGAGTATACTTTCTGGCATTATAATATTTAAAAACGTTATATTGATAAAGTTATTAAATATTTGATATTTTTACAGAGATTTTGATTTATTGGATAATCTTACTCTTAGAATAAAAATTATTCCGCTACAGTTAAACCTGATTGTTATTTCTGACTACTTCCGTCGAAAGTAATTGATAAACTATTTCTGCTATCTTATAAGCCAGAAATGGCGGAACTGCATTTCCTACCTGATGAAACTGATCCGTGCGGGCACCGCAAAACCAATAATTATCCGGGAATGTCTGAATTCTGGCTGCTTCTCTGACAGTTAAACTACGGCATTGAATATGATCATAATGAATGAAATAATGACCGTCTTTACTGATATGACTTGTAATTGTAGTTGCCGGAGTATCTGGCATCTGGACTCTGAATCTGTCTGTAAAGTTACCAGACTCTGCGCTGTCGTGATCAGGGAGCAATTCTTCGTCGAATAACTTGTAGTCTCTTAGTTTTGGAAATCTGTTAAATTTAACAGAAAATAAAGCAGCAAAAAGGTATCTTTTTAAATCCTGTGTTAAGTGACTTCTGGATTCGTGCTGTATTACACCTTTAATTTTTGCATCAGTATACCAGCTTGCAAGAGGATGTTTCTTATTAATCAGAATTTTGGTATAGTTATGATAAAGACAACCAATAGATGACGGCACATTTTTGGGATTAACATCTGCATCCAAATCAAGCTTTTGAGAAATTTCCGTACGAATTTTTGAAGTGAGTTCAGCCCAATTCTCTGGAGAATCCTCTGCCTTAGTATAAAACCGCTTTTTCTTAAATCCACCTTTTTTTAAATCTGGCACCAGAGTGCTATGAGTGAAAGTTCTGTTCATTCCACTTCTTATTTTAGGTAACTTATCGATAACCGACTTCAGTTTCACTTCTTCTGCAAAGTTTAATATCCCAGGCGGAGTTACAACATCTTCACGGACACCTAATAAAATAACCCGGTGACGTCTCTGTGGAATACCATAATCTTCAGCTTTAATAAGATAATCCGCATCATTCTTAATATTGTCGGTAACAAGTGAATAGATTCTATAACCAGGCGAATTATGTTCTCCAAATACAGATGCCGGATCACATAAATCACGCAATATCCACCCAAATATTTTTTCACCATCGAGTTTTGCAGAGAGCAACCCCTCAACATTTTCCATTACGAAAACCGCAGGATGATGCCGGGCGATAATACGCAGGTATTCCTTATAAAGATAAACACGAGGATCATCCTTATAAATACCTCCTACCCGAGACCTGCCGGCATTGGAATAGGCCTGGCAAGGCGGACCACCGATAAGTACCCAATGTGCTTCATTTCCCACTAATTCAGCAATTCGTTGATCAACCTGTGGCTCTGCAGTCTCTCCCAAAGTTGCTAACCAGGCCTCATTTGAAGCTTCCCGAAACTCTTCAGGAAAATTTTGATACAGTTCAGCTATTTCAATTTTTCCCTTTAAGAACTCATAATATTCGTCTGGCAATCCTCCAAAAGGAAACTGTCTTACAAATGACCGAAGGGTAAGTGTCTGGTGAGCATGATAATCTTTCTCAATAGATAATTTGATTTTAAAAACACGTTCTTTGTCAGCGTCTAATAAAGAGCTGAACCCTTCAGCTAAGCCTCCTGGACCTGCAAATAAATCAATAATTGGAAAAGGCATGAATCTAAACTAAGGATCGAAGATATAAATATTAAAGTTATTGGCAATGATAATATGAGTTGAAAATACCGAAATTACACTAAACCAACAACGATAATAAATTTGAAAGTGTTGATTCAATTTTTGCCTTTTTTAAATCGCATTCCCAGATTTCTATAACTTTCCATCCACCTTCTGTTAGTGACTGCCTGGCATTAAGATCCTTAGTTATATTACCATTGATTTTATTTAGCCACCAATCAGTTCGGGTCTTGGGAACCACATAATATTTACAACCTTCATGTCCATGCCAGAAGCAACCATGAACAAATATTACTGTTTTATATTTGGGTAATACTATATCCGGTTTTCCTGGAAGATCTTTTACATGAATACGATAACGAAATCCATTTTTATGCAGAAACTTACGTACTAAAAGTTCTGGTTTGGTATCCTTCCCTTTGATTTTGCTCATGTTGTAAGAGCGGGTTTCTTTGGAGTGCACGTCAGCCATAGTTGAATAACATCATTATGTAATAATCGTTTTATCAATGCTTACATTTCATGTATAATGCATTTTCGCTAAATTAGTTGTAATAAAAAAATTATCACACCCAAAGCTTAGATAACTATGTATTCACACCACATGTACATGTCGGACTCGGAGTTTAATTATTTAATTGAACGAAACTGCCAATTAATTGACACTGCTATTAAACACTTTAAAGGCTTACCCAGTGAAGAATTTAAAATATTTGGCTTGAGATGCGGAGGAAACAACAGATCATCCTTTATGTCCTATTATATAAGACATAAATATATAGTTTATCGATGTTTCACCTTCGATGATATAAACAATACAATAAATGAAATGAAGTTAAAAATTGATAAGGAAATTGAACGGGATAAAATCCGTAGAAGTAAATTGCTAAAAATGGCATAAATTTTATATGTTATGACATTTGAACCAGTTATACCCAACTTTTATTCCTTTAAATTGAAGGTAAATGCAAGATTATTAACCATTCCTCAAAAGCGGTTCTTTTTCGATTGCATAAACAAGATCTACTATGTAAATGATAAGGTTGTTTATAGAGGTACCAAAAGGAGTCAGCTACAATCGGTATATGGCCTACAAGATTCACATTTTGCTTCTGAATTCCGTTACCCGTTGTTTACTCTTGGCGCGAAAGCAACTATGTTCGGCCCTGACGGTCTGCCAGGGATAAATGAAATTGAAATTGCCCAAACTGGTAGCAATATGTATAAGCTTCTTTTCCGTATGCTCAGCAACCTTCTCAACAGAGAATTTCCTTTTAGTGCAACCAGAAACGCATTAAAGACGTTTCGGGCGAATGAGCAAGAAGTGGCGCAATATTTTCGGAATCAAAATAATGAACGTCATTTTTTAGATCGGGTTGGCACACTTACACAAAGACAGAAAATCTATATAAGAGATCACTATCTCGCCCTTTTACATCATGTAAGCAAAAGCGAATATTACAACTCTTCATTTTTACTTAGCGCAACAAGTAGCTTTCGTCAGGCACATAGATTTGCGTGGAAAGATGAGGCAGAAAACAGCGAGAACCCCTTAATACTTTTTGGCTGGGTCCCGAAAAACTATGAGGGCTTGTTAAGCACACCGAGGTCGTCGTCGGTAAGAAGCAAGATTGATGTCGATAGACTTGGCTTACCGATATACCATCAAAGTTTCTTTCCATGGCAGCAAGAAGTAACATTAAAAGGCGGATTGCTGCCACACTACACCTTGGGTTACTTATACTATCAGGGCGGTGCCCTAATATTTGAAATCAACCCTGCTCTATTTGCTACAGATGAAACATGGAATGGAAGAGAATTGCCCGTTGACCAAAGTACGTTTCATCAACGAATTCGAAATACCATCTACGGGAAATATTTCAGCATGGATGAGAATGCGAACTTTCAACAGCACAGAGTTTAATAACTTAAAGATCCGAATATTTGACTTAAACCTTATTATTTTTCCTGATCCTGCTTCTGAAATACCTTTCCGTCTCCTTATCCATAAAATACACATAACAGGCATTCATCCCTCTGCCCAAGAGTACCCGGTAGGTATTTTTCACCAGCTGCAAAAAATCTCTACTTCCTTTTACCTGCCCATCATAACTATGTTCAGGAAAGCCCTCCCACTCTGCGGTATCTGGATTATATCGGAGGTCTTTGCCAAAGATCACTCCTGAATAATCAAACTCAAAACCCTGGGCGGTATAAACACAACCCACCTGATCTATGCCGCCTTCATCATATGCCCAGTACTGCGATTTTGGAATGCCTTTGCGCATGCCGGTAAGTCCCTCTGGCGCATTCCAGGGTCTGATATAATCGCCGATAGCTACGTCATTGACCAGTTCCTTATTTTCATCCAGCTGTTTAGACCAGGGCCAGCAGAACCCCGCACTTACCCTGGCCGTATATCCTTCTGCAACTTTAGCACGGATAGCCGCTTCAAGCGCCTCTGGTGATTCCATGATCACAAATTTGAAATTGGGCTCATCTATCCATTCGGCATGTGCGGTATTGCGGATCTTTAACATATGGTCTATCCAGTCGCTATACCGCTCGGATCCACCATTGCGAAACTGGGCCTGGAGGTCATATTCATAAACTTTACATCCCGCAGCTTCAGCATGTTCTTTAATGAATGCTGCCGAACCGATTTCGCCCTTGCGCACCACCTGGTAATCATCTATCAGAAACACCGATACTTTTGCGGCATTCAACAGATCATGCACCTGGAGCTTTCCTGTGGATTTAAAGGGATACCCGGTTTTTTCACGGATGCGGTGGGCTTCATCCATCAGCAAAACATCAATTTCGTTTGATTTGGCTTCGCCATAGGACATAAAATACTTGAGTAAGCTGCTGGAATTTGCACCCAGTATTTTACGGAGGGTTTCGGTAAATGCTTTAGATCCTGTGGCGTAGTGTGCATTCAGGCCTGATGCGGTAAGATCAGCCAGGAGTTGCAATCCTATAACGGATTTGCCAGTACCAGCTCCCCCTTTTACGATGATGGCATGTTTTTGCTGGTGTTCCAATCCTTTTTGCACGATGCTCATTACGGCATCGTATACGATCAGCTGTTCATCGAGCAGGATGTAATCGCCCTGCGCTCTTGCCCTGCCGAATAATTTCAATTCGCCTTTGAGTTTCTGTTTAATTACTGTTGAGACTTGTTTCAATAATTTCTTGGAGGGCCTTAACCTGCTCTCTTCAATCTCGGCCAGTACTTCCATACCATCGCCCTGTTTTACTTTGCTGGTGATGAAATTGGAAAGTCCGGTCCGGTCTTCGGAGGTATAGATAGGAAACCTGGTTAAAGCTTGCTGAAACCTGGCATCGATAAGTACGTCATCTTTTACATAGGTATAGTTGTGCAGGTAGCTGCAGGCCGATAGTGTTACAGGATCTTCACCTTCATAAAACACGGTACTGTTGTCTTGAAGGTAATACATGTAATTGCCTACCTGAACACTGGGGTGCAATACGGGTCGGTTACCACCGCCTACCCAGGTTACTACATAATCGCTGTCGTAATCTGTAAAGATGCATTTGTCCCACTGCTTTAGTTCTATAATTACAGCGTTCTTTTTTTGCGTTTCGTCTTTTCCGCAGATGACTACATCAATGCGTTTACCGCTTAATGGCAATTTATACTCGACCATTATACCCTGGTCTGTAAGTCCGGCACGCTCCATGATGTCCGACAGGCGGAATAAGGAGTTACGCCAGGACATGACTTCGTTCTGTGACGGATAGAAGCTAAATTGCTTGAAGAATTCTTGTTTTAACAGATCAGCAATTTGGTTGTTTACATTAAGAGCTATGAAATTTGCTGAAGAGCCGGCATATAACCTCATAGTTCGTTGTATTTGGTTGCTGTACCTTTTGCTTTGTCTACAGGGTACTTCTCTGCATTCTTCGCAATTTTTTCCATTAGCATCTGCTTTACATCGAACCCGTATTTTTCTGCCAGTAAAAAAGCATAGGCCAATACATCGGCCAGTTCTTCTTTTACTTTTTCGGGTTTGGCTTGTTCATGGTTTTTCCAAAGGAAGGCTTCAAGCAATTCCCCTGCTTCGATATTTAAGGCCACTGCAAGGTCTTTTGGGTTATGGAATTGCTCCCAGTCCCGTTCATTTCTAAATTCAATCAATTTTGCGGTGATTTCTTCAATATCTTTCATAGGGATACCAATAAGTTAGAGCTAGTACTTAATTATTGGTAAATATGATGAAATTATAGCTGCGATGCAATTCCACTATACGAATGGCTTTGAAAGTGCTTATCAATCGTATTTATTGGAATATGGGTTCTGCTGTGATGCTATAGATTTCCATAAAAATCCCAGGGGTATTTGGCATTAATTACTACCTCTACTACATCACTAACAGTACACATCCTCCCACCTTGGGATCATAAACAAAATATTCTCTGGTACAATTCACTAAAAGTTACTGAAACAGAATTAAATTTCCTTTTTTCTCACAAATTCCATCAAAGTTCCTGAAATGAAAGAACTGCTTTTAAATCAGGAAAAACCGTTATAGTATTGCAGAATAAAACTGCGTAACGCTTGAGGTATTCAGAATATGTAATTTAAAATCCAGAAAATGTTTCAAATTAAAGGCGTAGAACTTTTTGACAAACTGATGTACTATGATGATTATGATCACCTTTCAGAAAGAGATCAATATATGATAAGCCTCATGCACAAAAAACTCAGTGATGCCGTATACAAACATTCTATTGATCTATGGAAAACATGGGCAGCAAAAGCCGCCGACACAAAAGACTCTGATTTAGAAGAACCCTTATGGAACTGTAAAGAGATTACAGAAAAATTAGTGAGAAGTATCACTACAGATATTTTATCTGAAAAAGTAATGCGGTTTTATGAAGCATATATCTATAACAACCACGAGTTCAGAAGGATTTGGAAATGGGCCAGACACGAATACGGTGGTTTAAAAAATGATCTGTATTGCATAATGTAGCACTATATTCTAAGCTTTGAAAGTTCGCCAGTTTTCCTGTCTAATTTCAAACCAATCACAGGCAATCCCTTCATAATTGAGCTGGCTGGTAATGACAAGACCTGATTTTAACAAAGCATTTTTTGATGCCAGATTTTCTAGGTATGCACTTCGAGATCTGCACCTGGCTTAATCTTTTATGCAACGAACTGAAAACCCGGATGCTTTTTCGCGTTCAACTCTGTCAATATATCCTTTATTATACAAATCGTAAGCTACAGCTAAAACGCCAGTCCGGGTTTTTGTCCACCAGATACCATCATATTTAATGCTCGAGAATATACCTTTCTCATCTCTGCCACCCCCTGGCAATGCCGTAAACTGCGTAATATTGGATTGCCCTAAGTCATACTCCCAATAGGTATTTCCTTGCTGCTGGATTTTCCCTCCTTCATACCGGGTCCCGCCAATATAGTTATACAATATGGCCCATTCGGCGTCACTTGGTATATGCCATCCCTCTGGTGAAAGTTCCTTAGGGTTATTTACAGCATACCAATTATAAAGCTTTCCATATACAGCTTCATTTGCTAAATTGTTGCCGTAAATGCAATATCCCCCCGTAAGGTCTGATTGCCATATCGCCTGATCTGCTAAATTTGGTATTGGAGTTCCATTTCTGTAACGTGTGGTTTTAAGGTTCTCCATCATCCAGGTCTGTGTACCGATCTTTATGGTTTTATAAATGTTGCCGTCAATATCAACAACAATATTGTCTTCAACAGGACGAGCTATAACAACCAGCTCCGCATTCAGTTTACCTGCCATATAAACCCCGTTAGCCTCCTGGTTGGCTGTTATAGTTGTTTTTCCAACAGATTTTATGGTTACCATGTTTCCGTTTATACTTGCGACATCCGGATTACTGCTGGTAAAGGTAATTAACCCTTTACTATTGCTTTTCGGGGTAGCCAGTTCGAAAGGAGCATCGCCCAGCATTTTACTTTCTATTGTAAAATCAGACATGACCGGCTGCTGTAAAACACCTATGGGAAACGTGGCTTGTATTGAATCTCTTTTATAACCTCCGGATGAAACCTGTATAGCTGTGATGGTGCATACGCCGCCTTTTTTCAACGTAACAACATTTCCTTCTATACTGGCTAAATTGCTATTGTTTACTTTATAAATGAAAGCACCGTCACTTTTACTTTTTGGAGCAGTGAGGATGAATGGTGCTTCGCCCAAAAGTTTTGGGGTAATTGTAAAATCACTTAATTCTGGTGAAATTAAATCAGACTCTTGCTGTTCACAACTGGTAAATTGTAGCAGCAGCGCCAACATCAGAACGTTAAATAAATATTTCATTGGTTATTTTTTGTTTGTTTGCTTCTGTTTAAACACAAGTCATGCCGTTCTTATAAACTACTTACAAGCGCCAATTAAGAAGAGAAATGATAATGCAGCTGTAGAAGCGTGAAATAAATCCTCAATTTTACTCAACTTCCTTTTTACTGCGATACCTATAAATTTCCCTGGACATCAATTGTTTATACAAAGGAATAAATTGCCACCAGCCATTGCTATCCCTGTCATGACATCTCTTTGTTCCCTGGGCAAGTATGAACCATCGCATGAACACATTTATAGCTACTAAAATAACTACAAACGCTTCCATTTTAATATGTCCATTCATCTTGCGTTAGGGATTCTAAACATAATGCAAAATAAGAAATGATTTGAGTTCTACTCTATTACCGCTACACTGCACTTTTCCGAACTTCCGGCAAAGTGCCGGCAAAATCCGGCAAGACGGCGATCATCCTTAGGTTTCTATTGTTCAAGCCTTTACGTTTGTGCTGTTGACTTGCAAGGAAACACCTATTAACAGAATATTTTACTTAAAAACCTATTATTATGGGAAAATTATCAAGAGGGTTTCTGGGAGGTTTCCAGGGACAATTGGGAACGGCTTATGGCTGTTTTTGGAGGCTGATGGACTTAATTAAGGCCATGCCAAGAAAGGTAAAGCGCCCGCCCACGGAGGCGCAGTTGCCAGTGCAGTTGAAATTTGCATTAATGACGGCATTTTTAAAACGTGTGGGGGCCATTATTAAAGTTGGTTTCCAAAATAAACCGGGCAATCAATCGGCAATGAATGCGGCAGTAGCCTATAACATCGGCAATGCCATAACTGGCGTATCACCTGATTTTCTGATCGACTTTACAAAACTGAAGTTTAGTGAGGGAGAATTACCGATGGCTTTTAATGCAGAGGTACTGATAGATACGCCTGCTACGGTGAAGTTTTTGTGGGAGTTGAACGTTGCGGGATCGGAAGATGGCAAACCTACAGATAAGGCGGTGTTTGTGGTGTTTAACCCGGTTAAGAACAAGCTGGTTACCCTGAGTGGTGTAGCGGTAAGGTCGGCCCTGGCTTACACTTTAGCGGTGCCTGCGAATTTTAGTGCCGATGAGGTTCATGTTTGGATGAGCATGGTAAGTGCGGATGGCAAACAGGTGTCGGAAAGTGTGTACCTGGGGCAGTTCTTGCTGCTTTAATTCATGTGCATTCCTGGGGCGGCTGTTGGGTTTGCCCCGGGATTGCATCAATTGTAAATGTTTAAATAAAGATATTATTATGAGAACCTTGAAATTATATCAGGAAATTAAAGCCGCAGGGGTATTGGAAGAAATGGCCCAGGATAGCAGGATGAATTACAGGCCTTATGTGTTGCTGGGTGCATTGCTTTTAACCTGGCCATTGTTACAGCATTGGCTGATTGCCGGTAACCCGGCAAATGGTTTTGTTGACGCCAGCATCTGGCTGCTGATCTTATTAAGCCTGATCTGCTTTATGACGATTACGGGCTTATGCTGGTGGTTGTTACATCGCTTTTGGATGTGTTTGGGTTTGCCTGTATTGGACAATATGGTTGTACAGTTTAAAAAAATGGAATCATGGCAACAGTTAGGATTTTACTGGGCATCGTTTGGTTTGCTGCTATTGGCAGCGGTTGGGGTGTTGGCAGCGGTGTTGTAAACAAGGAGCATACAACGCGGGTAATTGAATTTGCCCGTTCCCAAATCTGGGTTAAAGAAACCAGTGAAAATAGCAGCCCTGAAATTGACAGGTACAATGCTTATGCTGGTGTTAAGGCAGCACCCTGGTGCGCATCTTTTGTTTCGTATTGCTTTGGGAAAGCTGGCTTTGCCCAGCCCAGAACTGCCTGGAGCCCGTCCTTGTTCCCTAAAGATCGGCTGGTTAAAAATCCGCAGGCTGGAATGGTATTGGGCGTTTACTTTCCCGAGTTAAAACGAATTGCGCATTGTGCTTTGGTTGAAGGAGTTAAAGGCAACTGGGTAATTGCCATTGAGGGCAATTCGAACGCGGATGGTTCCCGTGAGGGAAATGGCGTGTACCGCAAAATCAGGCATGTAAGAACCATTTATCGCTATGCGGATTGGATAAAGAATAACAAGAAAGGAGGTTTACCATGACTGCTTTGGTTCGCTGGGTTTTATTGTCCGCCATGTTTTTGTCGGGCTGCGCTTTGTTCAAAAAAACGAGCAAAACAAAGACTACAGAAACAGAACGCATAGAAAAGAAAAGCGAATTAAATATGCTGGATTTAAAATCTGCCCATCGGCAGACCAGCATATTTACACTTTGGGATAGTGGAATGGTTTACCAGTACCAGGTTATTTTGGAAAAAACAGATGAGGCAAAATTGGCGGGAATAGAAGCTAATGAAGTGGGTACGGCAAAAAAGGTGATAGATAAGGTTTCCAAGCCCTGGGATTTATGGGTTTATTTGGGTGTTGGTATAATTTTAATTGGAGTATACTGGGTTTACAGAAAAATATGAACATGATTTTTTTACCAAAAAGATGAGAATACCTTACAAAAATAAATATCGCACTTTCTGTGGTTCGACGATTCAAATCTGTATAGATTCACCTAAACTAATCTTATAATTTATGACAGAAAAGAACAGCCGTTACATTGATCCACTCACCGATTATTCGGTAGCTTTTATTGATTTTGGTCCTCATGAGCTCGCCTGCGTCTCGGTTACGGATTTAAACGCTTAAAATGTCTAAAGAAGAACGTGAATTGTACGACTCAGATGTGAAAGCAAAATCTGATTGTAATGCGGGTATTCGCTACGCAGAAAAAAAAGCAGAGGAAGAGGGCAAGCTGGAAGAGAAATTGGAAATTGCCTGCAATCTCAAGAGCAAAGCAATAGCTTTTGAAATAATCGCTGAAACGACTGGTCTTTCTATTGACGAAATAGAAAAAATATAAATTTTATAACAAATCTGAATGCCATGGATCATTCCATGGCATTCAGATTACTAATTTTTTCTCATTTTATCTATTTTAAACGGCACTCCCATTAAACGCACGTTTGAGATGTCTTTTTCCATATTGAGCAATTGGAAAAACTTCAAATCGCATAACCAAGGAAACCAGCTTACTTTATCTCATCTTTATATATTTTGCCAGCAAACTGGATGGCACGTTTTTGTTACGCTAGAGTTCACTGTGATGATTTAACTTAATATTGTTAATTTCGAATACTAAATTTTTCAACTGAGTTCAAGGACCAGATTAAATAAATCATTTTTACAGAATCTATTATGCTTAAAAAGAAAAACACTGAGGACTATATTCTATTAATCTTTGCGATACTAGGGGTTGTTATCATAATTCTTACCGTCTTCAACTTCGCTTTTCATTCGCATGTTAGTTTCTTCGGAAATATTGATAATGATAAACTAAGTGCATTTTCTGGATTTATTGGGGGAATTGTTGGAACAATATTCAGTGCAACAGCAACCATTTTAGTCTGGATGGCCTTAAAGACCCATATGAATACGTTTGTCAAGCCCGTGAAATCAAAGACTAACGCAGATGCTTAGAAAAATAGCCTTCATTTACCAGCAGCACTTTAAATTTACGATAGCATTGAATGCATTTGTAAGCATAAGCATGTTGGTAATTTTCTGGGATAAGGGCTACAATCATTATCCATTGTATATGCTTGCTTTGTTCATGAAAGCTGTGGCTTACGGAATTTGTATAGCAGTTGAAAAAATGTTTTTACAGCCAAGAAATTATCATTTCCGCAATCTGGGCTTTAGCTACAGGATGATTTTTGGCTGGCTGTATGGCGTAGATTTATTAGTTTTCCTATTGGTTTTATTGTTGACTGGACTATGCAAAGCATTTATATAGATAGTGTTGCGCATCGCTACGGAGAAAACTATGCATTGAATAATGTTTACTTAAGCTGCAATGTGGGCGAAACAGTAGGTTTATTGGGCCGTAATGGTTCCGGGAAATCTACCCTGTTAAAAATCATGTTTGGAAGTATAAAACCCGATCATATGTACATGAAGCTGGGTGAACAGAAAATTAACCGTGCATATTTAACGGGCGAGGTAGCTTACCTGCCGCAGGATTATTTTATTCCGGGCCACTTAAAAATAAAGCCACTTATCGAAATGTATACCAATAAATACCGTAAGGAACTACGGGGATTGGAGATCATTGCTGAACATGAAAACAGCAGAATTGATGAGCTTTCGGGCGGGCAACGTAGATTGGTTGAGCTGCTGCTGATCCTTTATAGTGACAAGACATTTTTGTTATTGGATGAACCCTTTAGCCAGGTTTCGCCGGTATTGATTGAAGAAATGCAGCAACACCTGTTGAGGTTTAAAGAACTTAAAGGAATCATTTTAACTGATCACTATTATCAGCAGATCATAAATGCTTCCGACAGAATTGTATTGTTGCATAACGGCTGCAACTATGCGATTAAAGGTGTCGAAGATTTACAATTGCACGGTTACCTGAGAAATATAATATGAGTTTAAAAATAAAGTTTATGGTCAGAATTGTAGAATTGTTGCCCAGAGAGGCATTTGAATTCTGCCCGAACTCAGCATTACAGAAATAAAAAATCTGTAAATAGTTAAGGGGTATAAACTTTCCTGCTTATACCCCTTTCTTTTAAAAGAAAAAGTTTTTTTATTTGTTACAACCAATCCGCATAGCGATGAATACTGCGCTTGTGCCTTACTTTTCTATACACCCCATCGCCCTCCCTTGATCCGGCCAGACTGGTATTCGCCTCCAAGCCAACTATAAAATCTCCCTGTAACCGCTCCGTTATCCCACAATGTCCAATTCTTTTTAGTTTAGGGAAGTAAAGCCCATACACTATACCCGGTTTAGCTGCAGTAACCAGCCTAGAACGCGGAAAGAGAGAAGGCGACCAGGCTGTCCGGGGCCGTGCATAACCGGCCTGTCCAAAACACCAACTCACAAACGCCGCGCACCAGGGCGCAGGCGATTTGATACCCACGTAACTAAGATATCCCTTAACAGCGACACCGCAATTTTCACAATTTGTTTCCCTAATCCCGATTTGCGAACGGGCAATTTCGATGAAATTATTCTTTTCATAACTTATAATATTGCGGCCAAAGCTCCAACTGCTGCCAGCAGCAGCAAGCCAAACGATGCCCAATAAAAAACCAATTTTTGCCATAACACAAGCGAATTAAACTGTTCAACCATATCGCCCAAAGCGGGCAAACCCAAACTCAGCCAAAACCGCTGCAGCAACCACCAGCATAATCCGGTAACCAACATAAAGCAGATCATGCTAAACAGCACCAGCAACCAGATGCTCTGGTCGATATAACCAGCCGTAGGATCCGAATGCATAAGCAACTGCCTTACCAAGGGCCATAGCAACAGCAGTATGCCCAGCAATACATACCCTGTATAACCGGGCCATCTATTTACAAATGGCTCGCTTTCCGCAACACCATTCCTTATTATTTTCAAAGTATTCATAACATTAATTTTAATTTAAGATTATAGAGCTCTCACAATGTTCGAGATGACGATTGTAATAAAGAAGGCTGCCCGGGCGCTGTTTGCACGTTGCACGTCACCCTGTGTCCGCCTAAACTGCAAATCAGCAAGCCAAACAGCCTTCCATTTCAATTCAGCTTACAGCACAATAAACTCTCCTACATAAAAGGTATCAGATACCAGTTTTTTGTGAATTACCGAGCTAAAGCTGATGTAGCAATGCACCTCATCACCGCTGTAATCGGCGGGCAGCAACAAGTTGTAGCCTAAGGCCGAACGGGCAGCAGCGCCAGGCAAAGTCACAAAGCTGTCCTTTGCCGGATTATACACCACCACATTGGCCCTGTCTGTCGCATCCTTGTACTTGCCATCAGGCACCGTGTTCAGCCAGCTGAAGTCAATACGGGCAGCCACGGTAATGGCCACTTCTATGCCATTGGCCAGCAACAGCTTGCCTTTGTTGATCTTCAATTTACTGTAGTCGATACTGAAATTGGGTGCTACACCGGTAATGGCTTCACGCAGGTGATAGGATACGGCCTCATTCATCGCACTTGCCGAGCCATTCCCCGAACCAAAGCCCAGGTCAATAAAGCTGGAAAGGCGTGCCAGAAAGCCCGTAACCAAGCCAAATTTAAACCGCTGGTTAATCTGCGCCTGGGTTGCCGGCTTGTTGCTTACCCGGGGCAAACCCCTGATCACATCGCGGTTGCGCCAATAAGCCCCCACCACACTTCCTGTTTTGTTTCGGAACCCGCCAAGGATTCCCTGTCTGATAATACCCATGATTTTAAGGATTAAAAGGTTAATAAATCTGTTAATTCGGCATTCATCCTCAAAACCCTGCAGTGTTCATCAGCAGCAATGCCGCAACAAAGAGAAATAAAATCAAAAAGCTATAACAGTCCCACGGGTACGGGTACCCCCTATCCGAAAAGCTAAAAAGCTAGCCAACTGGTAGCAAACACAACAAAATTTTTATTAAGTTAATGCCATGGACCACATTATATCCTCGAATTGATGATGTGGTTATTGTGAAAGAATTTAAGTAATTTTGTATTATGACAACATTAACAATAGACGTTTTAAACGATAAGGCTCTAAATCTATTGAAAGATTTAGAACAGCTTAAAATTATACGTGTTCGAAAAGATAAGAAAGTAGTCAATTCAAGTTCTGAAAATTTAATCACTAAATATAAAGGAGCAATGACTGCCCAACCATTAAGCGAAATCGAAAAACAATTAGACGATTTACGAAACGAATGGGAATAAATTATCTTTGGGATACCAATACAGCTATTTATTATCTTCAACAGCTTTTTTCTAAGGAAGCCGAAGATTTTATGGATGGCATCCTTAAAGAATCAATTCCTGCCGTTTCTGCTATTACGGAAATAGAGCTTCTATGCTGGAAAACAGCAACTAATAAAGACCTTACTGTACTAAAAAATTTCCTGGCAGATTCCATAGTCTTCGAGCTGGAACGAGATATTAAAAACAAAACGGTAGAACTCCGTAAAGCTTATACCATTAAATTACCAGATGCAATTATCGCTGCTACAGCACTGGTAAATGAGATTACTTTAATCAGCCGAAATGCCAAAGATTTCAATAAGATAAAAGGGTTAGATTTAATCAATCCTTTCGATCTTTAATCAGCCATTAATTGGGCAGCTATTCCTACCCCAACCCAAACTCCTCATCCAACATTTTTAACATTCTTATCAGTAATACCCGTACCGTCCTCGCCGTACTCTGCACCACCTGCTTATATTTGGTTTCAAAACTTCCGGGCGAAATACCATTCAAACCCGTTCCCGGAGTTTGAAAGATTCCTGCCAGAAAAGCAAACAGCTCCGTCTTTACCCCTGGCTCGATTACTTTAGCAGTAATTAGCAACTTGAACAGATAAGCCAGAGCATCTACACTTAAAGGGGTATGGATCTTATATACAGGTAGCTGCGCCGTGACCGTTCCTGCTCCACTTCCTTCTACCCTAGCTTTTACCGTCTGCGAAGCTCTGAATGCTTCCATTTCTGCCTTTCTGCGCTGCTCAGCTACCCGTTGCCGCATGTCTAATTCCGATTGTACAAAAGCGTGCAGCACGTCCCTGGCCCGGCTGCGCCTATGGTCGTAGCAGAAAACGAATTTACGGTACGGGCGGCTGGCCAGGTCACGCTCCAACCGCTCCAGGTATTTCAGTTGGTCATTTTCTTCTACCATCCCAACCAGGTCATCTACAACCACTTTTTTATAATAAGCAATAAAAGCCTCTGTATTATAGTTCCGTTCCACTAAAAAAAGCAACAAATCTGCAGTAATGCAAGACTTATGTGAGCGCTTGCAAAGCTCCAGCAAACCTTCCTGCAAAGCCTGCACATAAACCATCCGTTCATAAAAACAACGACTGCTTTTTTGCACATCAATCATGCAGGTCAGGATTACCTGCTGAAACTTCGCCGACACGCTAAGCATATCAAATAATACCTGGACAGCTTTCATCCCCGATGTTAGCTTTAACTGTTCGCTGCGCAGGTGTCGCAACGGCATCAGAATGTCAAACTCCAGATATTTTGAATAATCGCCCAGCAACTGTCCCACAATCTGGTCCAGGCATTTGATCACCGCAAGCCTCAGGGTTTCCATCTCTGCTGCCAATACACCCATTTTGTCAATTTTGTCCAGCAGGTAAATGCATTCCTTATGAATTTGTTGCAGCTGCCGGCAAATCATGGTTTTATTAAACAAATGACTGGTAAAAAAGTGCAGGGCTTCAAACATTTCCCTGGTAATCTCTGGCATGGTTTGCAACCATACCTCAATCTCGTGTGGGCTCATCTGGTGTTTTTCGGAATCCATAACATTCAATACCAGTTCGCGAAGGGTTTTGGTAGTATGCGTTTTCATGGCACAATCCTCCCTAAATAAACGCTGTCGGCTATTTTTTTGCGGTTTAAAGACGTTAGCCCCAAATAAACCTCCAGGGTTTTACCAACCAGCGCCGGTAAAAACTGGTACACCAAACGTTCATCTATGCGCTTAACCCCACCAATAAAGCCATCGGCCAGCTTCAGCGCGGGGCAGTACAACATCAGCATCAGCTGGTCATCAAAGGCAGCCCTTGCATCGGTGTTGTGTGCCCAGGTCAGGCCAATCACATCGGGGGCCGTTAAGGCCATCACCGGATTATTTAAGCCCGGCAAATCCCCGGTACTGATTACCATTTTGGTATAATCAACCCCCAAATTGGGATAAACACCGGTTACAGCCTGATGAAAATTGCGCGAATAAGCTGCATTTAAAGCCGTTTTGGCAATGGCAAGGTTGGCAAAGCCGATATTTACATAAGGATGGAAGGGCACCAGCAGGTTGTTTACAAACTTCATCTTTTCCTCATTGGCAAGCCTGGCGGCCGACCGCGGGGCAGGATCAGTTTTTTGTTTGGGTGCCTGACGGATGTAGGGGATCCCCATCCAGGTGGCCCCTACTATTGCGCCCAGTTTTCCGGATAAAGGGCCGAAAATCCCTTTCTTTAATTTTGCCATAGTCTTTTGTTTTTTATAAGGTTTATGATAATTGCCATCTGTAGTTCACAGGGTGATGGCCTGCTGTTCTGCCGATCTGAACAATCGCCCCATACCCGGATCAGCAAGGCCTTCCAAAGGCCATGACTGTCCTACGCAAGGCCTTTGAGAGGCCTTGGATACCCGAATGAAAATCCTATTAATAATACACTGCAACCGAGGGTGCCCTCAATAGGGCAGTTCCAGCGCATACCTGGTCAGGTATTGCCCTGCTACCGCATACAAGCTGCTCCCCAATACCTTAAAACTGCTTATGGGTACATCCTTGTACCTGGGCAGGTAAAACGAATAACGGTACACCTGTTTCTCCAGATCGTATACATCTATTGCTGCACTTTTCCTGAAAAGCGTCAGGTCTTCACCTTTACCCATCAGTTTCGATTGCACAAACAAATATTTGCCCTGGTTTGAACAGTTTGCATTTACCATCAGGGTGGGTGAGGCAAAAGTGAAAGACTTTTCGGAGCGCAGCTGATCTACCTTAAAGCGGGCCGAATCAATCGGATCTATGGTCTTTATTTTCTTCACCAGGTTCAGGTTGGTATCTATCAGCAAGATCTCGTTGCGGTAATGGTACACATAGGTCAGCATTTGCAGCTGCCGGTTATACCTCAGCATGCCATCTGTACAAAACAAACCATCTACCTGCTTTTCAAATATCCCGGTATTGCTCTTGCTTTCTCCGTTCCCTTTTACCTTGCGCAAACTGTTGGCCCGGGTATCCGTATCTATAAAACGGAAAAACATCGTTTGTGTGCCCAAAGGTTGTACCTGTGCAAAATAAGGCGCTTTTATCCCATACACCGATGCCTTCCAAACACCCGTACTGCCTTTCAGGATGCTGCGTTCCAAGCCATTGTACAGGTAAAAAGAGCTGGAATCTACATAAGCCTTATAGCTGCCCTTTAACTTTACCTCCTGCCTGTTCAGCTCAAGGCTAATGCTTACCGTATCCTTTAGCAAAGGGCCAACCTTCAGCAAATGGCCAATGGCCGTTCCGCTGGCCAGGTAAACGGAACTTCCGGCCTCACCGGCCAGGTAATACGAATTGTATTTTATATCGATGGCCTTATGGCCTTTAACCACCCCAAGCAGGTTCCTTTTAAAATTATAGGTAGCAGCGCGCTGTTTAAGCGCATAGCGGATAGTTAAATACAGGATAGGTAAAGATGAAAGTACAGCAACAATGATCAGTAAGTAGTAGAATTTTTTCATAGGCTAATGGATTACAAGGTTTGGAATCAACAGCCCGCCAAACCATTAGGTTCGGCGGGCATGTACAGCTATCAAAAACTAGTTTTGTCTGTACAGTGGGATGGTACAAAGGCCAGTCTCTGTATCCTGCAGGTAAGCATCGCCACCGGCCAGCAACTGGCAGGCATTGCCTGTGTAGTTTACATCACAGGTACCAATTACATTGCCTGGGGTAGTACACTCACCCTGGTCGTTGTAAGGCGATCCCAGTAAAACACTTGTTGTTGGTTTTGCCGTGGCAAATACAGTGCTTGCGACACATACGGCCGCAATAACGAATGTGAAAAATTGTTTTTTCATTTTTTGAATGATAAGATTAATGCCTACTCTCTTGTATCCAGGCTTTTCGGCTTCCACCTGTTCAACGCGCATTGAATATTTTTAGCACACCTCGTCGTCATGCCTAAAGCGGTCGTCCTTAACACACCCCGTCATCCTGAGGGAAGCGCAGCGACGAGGGATCTCTTGAACTATGCCTAAACAAGAGATCTCTCCCTGCGGTTCGAGATGACGTGACGTACCAGCATCACGAAACCGGCGGTAAAACCCCAGCCACAACCCAGCAATCCCCAATCCCACAAACCCTACATTAAACCACAAATGTTCCGACCATTGCATCTGCTCCAAAACACCACCACAATGGCAAACCGGCCTGTCACTGAACTTCAAGATCACTATGATGTACAAGCTAAACATGATCATCAAGCCATAACTGGCCCAAAGGGCTGGCAGTAAGGTCTGCCTAAAAGCCAAACCTATAGCAATCAAGATCTCAATAGCAGGGATACACAAGGTAACCAGCAAAGTAAAATCTGAAAGTATAGGCGACTGCCCCAGCTGCACTTTAAACTTCTGAAAGTCCCAAACTTTGCTAAATGCTGCGTATAAAAACAGCAGGATAAACAGATACCTGATGGCGTCAATCAATAACATAAGCCAAAATCGTTTTGTGTTCATACCCAAATGTAAAGCGTATGGAAGCTCCAAAAAATTGACAAATATCAAAATCGTTACAGCCTTAACCTGCTCAATGTTTCAGGCGAAATCCCCAGATAGCTGGCAATGTGTTTTTGTGGAAAATACTGTTCAATGCCCTGGCCAAATATTCGCTTAAACTCTTCATAACATGCTTTTGCAGGCAATTTTAGCATTTCCATTTTTTCCTGTCCATCCTTTTGTCCGTCGGCCAGTATGTTATTGGCCAGCGTTAAAGTTTCCGGTGCCGATAGCTGCAGCAGGTTAAAATTTTCCCGGGTAAAAGGTACTATTACTGCATCTTTAGTTATTTCCAGGTAACAATTACCAGGCTGTCCTTCAAAAAAAGCAGTCGGGTCCAGCATAATCTTTCGGGGCTTAAAAAAGTCTATGGTACGTTCAAAGGGCAGGCCTTCCTTGTCGTACAAAATCTTATACGCACGTCCATAACCCATATCCAGCCAAAAGGCCGTTTGTAAAATGTCACCAGGTTTTGCAAGCAATAATAGTTTAGGTAAAGTATCGGCATTAAGCATGGGTATAATGCCTGCACTAAATGCAGCAGTCAGTTCCGTTTGCATTTTACTTTTCAGGTAGGCCAATAGCCTGCCAACCGGGGTCCCGGTATTTTCAGTGTTCATAAGGTAGATGTTTGAGTGGTTAATTAAGAGATTAATTCAAATAATGGCTAACATTCTTTAATGGATTTAATACGCATTTGACTCCGAAAGCTGGGGTATAAGAAATGCAAAAAGCCGCTAACAGCGGCTTGCAATTGTATTCAATAATAGATATTGTGCTTATTTCTTCATGCGCTCTGTCTGGAGCTTTAAAAGTTCAGCAGGAAAACCAACTTTACTTAGAGTTTTCCGGGACTGTTCAGCTTTCTTTAAAACGTAAGGATCGTTGCTATACTCTCCAACATTGGAACTTATAGTTCCTTTAGTTTGTCCTAAATAGATTTTTTTTTCCTTTACTTTCATTGTTACCCCCTTATTACAAATATAATTATTATCTAATCAAACCTATAAATATTAATAATTAATTAATTTAATATCTTAATGACTACAAAATGTTGACTTTTCTTCCAAAATATTGTATTAATTCCATTATGTCAAAGAACTTTCCCAGCTGTTCCTGGCCAGGGTTTTATCAGTAATCTTTTTCCAGTTCGGTGATAAAGCCAACCACATCCATTACTATGGCGTAGTAAACCAGGTCTTCAGGGTCCTTTTCCGGTTCAACGGTAACCAATATCGCAAAGGCCAGTTCCATGGCCTTTACCAGTTCTCCGCTTTGCTGGTATTCCCTGGCCCGCCGCATCAGCACTGTGCTTACTTCTCTTATCCCTTCTTTTGCAATTTCATTTAACTCACCCCAGCGCTGCTGATAAATGATCAGCCCTTTCAGCAGGTAAACTGTTTCCGCGTAACTAAAGTCTAAAAAACGGAATATCATTTTGTGCAGCAAGATCCGGTCGTCCAGGGCATATTCACGAAGGGTAAGCAAATGCCCTTTTTCCGGCAATTCTGCAAGTACCTTTTCCAAAGCAGCAATGTATGGCAGTATGTTCATTTATTCAGTGTTTCCCTTCATGATATGGTATCCTGCTGTGCCGCCAATCAGCCAGGCAAACAACATGTTCAGGTCAATTTCCATCACATCATCCAGCAGTTGAACTTCCATTTCGGCTAAAAAAGCATCCAGGCCAAACTCTGCCATCATCTGTATTTCGCGAAGGTCTCCGGCTGTATTTTTTAATGTGGTAGATACCACTACAATGTTATCACCATGCAGGTCGATCTCAATACCGTCGGCAGTTGTAAACTGGTTGGCATTTGCCCAGAAACGGGCCAGTAAAATATTTTTGTCAATCATAAGTTCAATTTGTTATACACTTTATCATAATTTTTCTGCCTGTATTTCCAATATTTTGATGTGATGCGAAGTAAAAAAACCGGGAGCTGCTTACACCCCCGGCTCCATTATAAACCCACCCGTTTATGAAAGGAGAGACATTAATTTTACCTTTGTTCAAAACAAGCCAGCAATCTTTTCTGCAAGCCCATCACTTCTATATTGCTCATCCTCAATTTCTCTTTCAGCTCCTCATTCTCCTGATGCAACACAGCTTCTTCTTCGTCCAGCAACCAGCAAACCTTTACCTTCAGTATAGTAGCAAGCAGTTTTAAGCGGCTCAACGTCAATTCGGTTTGTGCACATTCTATTTTCGAATAAGCCGGAACAGAAATGTCCAGCTGCGCTGCCATATCGCTCTGTGTCCAACCCCGATTTTTCCGTAAAGCCCTCAGCTTTTGGCTGATGTTATTTACTGCTCCGGACATCTTCACCGTTTAACCAACAATTCTCATCCCACATATGGTCGCAATACCGCTCCGCATCTGTCCTTTCTTCATGCTGTTTCAATAACCGATTACGTAAATGCTGTTGTTTTTTAACAGAACTCTGCTCATCAATCATCTTGGTGATAAAATCAAAGGCTTCCTCCATAATGCATTGAAAAGTGTAACCCTCATCATATACATTTTCCATTGCCGGCTCAATCACCTTTAGTATCGCAAAAGCGATATCCATGGCTTCATCTATCTTACCATCAGCACTGCAGCTTGCAGCCCTTAAGAGCAAAGCCGCTGTAATTTTTTCTACTTCATCCTCACTATCCTCGGTAATGGTATGCCCACCGTTTTTTTCATTCTGGATAAAGCCCTGCAATAAAGCTATAGTCTCAAGATAATCCAGCGGAACAAAACGCGCTACCATTTTATACCGTAAGGTTTCATCATCAACCGCATATTCCCGTAGTGTGGTTAAATGCCCATTGTTTGGCAATGCCGAAAGCACCTTTTCCAATACGGGGACATGCCGGTCAATATCATACCTAACTGGCCTTGCCATGATACATTTCATTTTTTCAGATCCCATTAATTTCAAATTTTATTATAAAAGCATTAAATTCTTCTTTACCACCCCGGCTTTCAGCCATCCAGCGTGGGTATCAGGTCTATGATATCATCGTCAAACATTTTCCAGAGCAGGTCATTTGCCTCTTGTCTGGAGATGCCTAATCCTGCCATCAGGCTCTCGGTATCCAATACCGGTTCCTGGTTAAAGGGTATCATTTTAGTTTCTTTCATAATTCATTTTTTTTTAAGAAGCTGGAACAGCACGCTCATTTACTGCTCCGGACATTCTTAGCTTAACCACCTAGAGAGTGCTAATCCAGGTTATTTTAATTCAATTTTAAAGGGGATTTCCTCAGGTGGAAGACATTGACTTTCATCACAAGCCATAAACTCCACCATACCGGACAAGATTGTTTTCACGCCTGGCTTTTTCATCCTAACAACCTGCACAAACTCCACCTTATCGCTATAACTCCACACCTCCACACCAAACTCTTTTGAATGCTCCTTATGCAGCTTACCTAACTCAGTAGTCTTTCCACCCAATAGTATCAAGGGGTTCTTAGCAAAAGTCACTTTCGTAGCCAAAGGCCCACCATCAGGAGTGTTCTGGCTATAGATATGCCACCCCTTCTTTATTACCGCAGCCATATTCACTTCATAAATACTCGGAGATTTTTTCACGGATGTAAAACTCCACTTTACAGGTTTCAATATTTGTGCTTGCATTGTTACACCAAGCAGTACAAAACCCAGAATTATAAATAGAACTTTTTTCATAACCTAGAAGTAATTAACCACACTTATTCCAAATGGAGCTGTCCCTGTTGTGGTCCCAAACACTCCGCTAATAACCAATGCCACATTCCTAAACTTATTAGCAGATGTTGCGCTGAAATTAAAGGTGGTTACTAAAGCATCCGTATCTACTCGTCTAACTTGAAAACTGTAAGCAGTGGAAGTTAATCTTGCCGGATAAGCCTTAAAAGCAGTGATTCCTTTATAGGGCAAATTATCGACTTCATTAGTTGTTACTGTTGATAGCTTTACTTTCAATGCCGGACTGCCTACCGACAAGTTTACAAAGCGCACATTAACCACACTATCTTCCGACGGTACTTTAACTTGGTCTGTTCTTATGAATGGGTAGTTTATCTCTTCCCTAAAAATAGTATCAGATTGCACGGCTGTCCCTGTTAAATACATCGTATATACCTTCGATTGCAAATTAACGGTATTATTAAATAATACTTTTGTAGTATCTAATGCAGAAACTACATGCAGGCTTATCAAACCAGTTGTGGTATAGTAGAATTCTCTCGCACCGTATGCAACCTGCTGTGTGATATTCTTCCAACTGATAGCTTTTCCAGTAATATTCATCTTTACATTTGGCACGTCAGTTATTGCATTTATTACTGTGACGGTTGCTGTAGTAGGTTTGGTAGTGTTAAAATCTTTACATGATGTAAAAGCGATTGCCGCAATAAAGAGCAACTTATATATCCTTTTCATATTTATTCAATTAGTGGTAATTTGTTGTTTCAAAGCTTGATCGATTTGGTCTTCTAGACCTTTGGCATTTCTAAGAACAGGATAATCAGACGAAAATATTTTACCATCTTTTCCAATCAACAATGGTCTTGGATATGATTGTATTCCATAATGTTTAATGATTTCGTGATTATATCCCTGTCCCCCAGTATATAAACTAATGACATTCTGTGAGACTGAAGGTCCTGTGTATTTGCCATCTGCAATACTTTTTTTCCATAGATACTTAGTTTTATCAATAGAAACTGTTACGAAGACGACTTCATTATTATTCCTATATTTGTGTTCAAGCGGTTTCAAAATGCTTTGATAGTAATTAGAACAACCACCACATCCGGTATACCAGAAATCCATAAATACAACTTTACCGCGAAGGTCTTCAAGGCGAACAATTTTATCGTTTATATCTGGTAATGCGAATTGATAAGCCAATACACCTTTGCCATTTCTTCCAATATTTTTTAGTAGTTGCTGACATTCTTTATCCTTAACAAAGGTAATGGCATCATTTAATAGACTATCTCTGTTTCTTATTTGCGGTAAAAATCTTTTAAAATAATAAGTAATTAAATAATCTCGTAGTGAACTTGAATACATATCTTTAATATGTTGATATGCATTTGTATGTCCGACTTCATGTATAGATTTCTCTACCAATAGATGTATATAATTTGTGGGCATCAGGGCAATTCTCTCATCAGCTGGCTTTAATCCAGCTAAACTATCATCATATAATTTTTGATACTTGCTTATCTCGTCTTTTACAGTCTCCTTATCATTGGCTGAGAGCCTGACATTCAAATCTCTCTCTATATTTTCAATCGTTGCTATCTTAAAATTGTAAATATTATGGTTTACATCTGCAATAAGCTTGAGTTTTAGCAGCTCAAAGGTCTCTATTGGAAGCTTACTCTTATATTTATCTAAAATTTTACTTTTAAAAAGTAAAATTTTATAACGATTGCTAAGAATTTGTGACATTGCTGTGCTATTGGCATAATAATGATTTTTTACGCTTTCCAAATTCAGTTTCGTTTCCCTAATATTATTTACGTTATCCTTTTCAACAACTGGAACAGTAAGAATATCATTACTATCAAGTTCATGGAGAAACTGGTATTTTGCAGCACCAGTGCCAGCAAAAAAGATTTTTCTAAAACCTTCATGCATCAGCATTACTGTGTCATTGGATACAAGGCCGTTAACAGCTTTTTTAGGCATTTTTAAATATGTGCCTAATCGCATAGCTATATCATCTCCTGGCATCACTATAAAATCATTTAATATTGGTGTTCCTGTCCACTTAGGATTAGCATTTTTTAACGTTATATTATGAGGTCTTGAAAGTCCATTAATTGAGAAACGAAAATTTTCTTTCACAACTTTAGCTATCATTGATTTATATTTATATTGAAATGGGATGGTATATATCTCCAAGATTAAGGAATCAGGAATATCAACTGTATCTACGTAACTACCTTGTATTGTTATAACGCCATTATTTTTTTCCTGTGCTTTCAAGTGAAATGAAAAGCATAGTATTATCAGTACTGCTATGCAGTTTTTATAATTTAAATTCATGTACCATATTTATTTTGTGAATTGATTGTGCCTATCTTGGATTCTGAGCAATTCCGGTTAAATTGATTACATCATTTGGAATTGGAAGTACGTACCGCGGATCATTGGGTGCTAAGCTATACATTACTCCATTTACAGCTCTAGATAATGTAATGTTTTGCCCTTCCAAGTTTAATCGTCTCAAATCAATCCATCTCAGCCCACGAAATATCAGTTCCTTTCTTCTCTCCAAAAGAATTTTGGATAAAGCCTCTTGACTATTGTTAGCAGTTTGATCAATATAGGATGTAGACCCATCTGGATTTTTTTTCCATCGAGTTCTTAATAGGTCGTTTAGATCCTTCATAGCCTCGGTGGTTTTCGAAGCTCTTGCATTACATTCCGCACGGATTAAATACAATTCATCGGTTGCAAGACCACTAAACCTCGTTCTAGATGCGTAACTTCCTTTTACCCTACCAACATCAGAGAAGAATAATAACTTCCTAAGATCATTCCCGTGATACATTTGGAGTATTGAAGGTTCTACTTTATATCCACTATTAATTCGAATGTTTGTTAAGATTTGATTAGTTGTTAAGAGATTACTTTGATAAAGAACTTCCTGATTTAGAATATCAAAAGGGAAGCTTGCTGTAATCGACAAACTGTTATAATCGATCAATTTATTATAAAAAGCCAAGGAACTGTTTGCATACAATCCTGCATTTTGATAGTCTCGCATGCTTAAATAAACTCTAGCTAATAAGGCTTCAGCAGCCGATTTTGACGGCCTGTTCCTATTGGTTAATTGGAACACTTCTGGCAATAGGTTTATGGCCTGTTTTAAATCCATTATTATTTGATCATATGTTTGTTTTACGGTAGATCGAGTTGTTGCATCATCAATACCTGATGTTAATCGCAAGGGAATGCCATATGGATTTATGTCGGCATCGCCTCCATAGGCAGGAGAGAAAACTTGTGCAAGGTTAAAAAAAGCAAAAGCTCGAAGAAATAGTGCTGAACCTTTGATTGTATTCCATTGCCCTTGATTGGCATTTGTAATACCTATTTTGTTGACACCTTCAAGTGCCACATTTGCATAGAACACTTGCTGATAAGGAAAATTCCAATCAGGAACTGATTCTACCCCGGGGAAAATATCTTTTGCCCAAACATAGGCATTCCTTTCATACACATTCGTTGGGGAGGATAGATAGGATACTTCATTTATTTGATAGTCGTCGGTTGAGATTTCTCCTAAGGCTGGACATTCATTAAAAATAAACGTTTGATCTAATAACTGCTGGAAATCTTGTAATGTTGAAGGTATAACCTTTGTAGATATTGGCTTTTTTTCTAAAAACTCTTTTTTACAACTTGAAAACCCAAATGTTAGTAAAAGAAATATAATAATATGGAAATCTTTTTTCATGTCTAATCGATTTAAGTTAAAAATTAGCTCTTACACCAAATGCGTAGGTTCGTGGTAGTAATTCTGAAATATAATCAGGGTCAAAGTTTGAATTTGTAGCCTTCCAAATTACACCCAAATTATTTACATATCCGTATACCAAAATATTACGAACTAACGAGAGTTTACTTTTTAGATTCGGAATTTGATAGCTAAATTTAATATCTTGAAGACGTATATGATCACCTTTTTCAATATTTACTTCTGAATACTGATAAAATTGGTCTCTATTTGAGGCTGCGCTTGGAGTTACAAATGATGGTACAGTTGTATGAAGCTCATCCCCAGGCATTTTCCATCTATTTGCATATAAATCGTCATTTCCACCTTCCGCGACACCTGACAGAATTTGTGAATAACTAATTGAGGGTTTTCTAAAAAAATAATTGAAACTAAACTTTACATTTATAGATAATTCGAACTGTTTCCAGATTAAGCTATTACGAAAAGCACCAAAAATAATGGGTCTACCAGCCCCATGATAATTGAGGTTATCAAGGTTTGTTGAACTCGAAAAGCCAGAATAATCTTTACTGACTCTTCCATCCAAAAATCCTTGTGGATCCCCATTTATTGGATCTAACCCCGCCCATTTATAACTATAAACACCAATTACCGGATTTCCAATAATTGGATTTAATCCGCTACCAACAATGCTAGAAATACCATTTATTTTTAGGTCGTATTTTGTCACCTTATCCTTCGCATAGCTAAATAAAAAATCTGAATTCCAGGAAATAGCACCATTGATGTTTACTGTATGGAATATAAAATCTACACCTTGTCCTTCTGTACTTGCAGTATTACCAGTAAAAGTTACAACACCAGTCGTTGGGTCGATTGGGCTTGTTCCAATAAGGTCCCTACTTTTCTTCTTGTAATATTCTATAGTTCCACTGATTCTGTCATTTTTACTTTTAAAATCAATAGCAATATTGGTATTATTGATCCTCTCCCATCTCAAAGACGGGTTAGGTGGATTGTCTATAAATAAGATAGGGGCATTATATGCATTGAGAACGCCGGTATTAGTGACAGTTGTTACTGCTGAAAGACTTCTATTTAAGTTCCCGTTATATCCAGTAGTCAATCGGATTTTCAAATAAGGTATTGCACTTAAGTTATAAAATGATTCTCTACTTAAATCCCAGGAAGTTCCAATGGACCACAGAGGTACTCCACGTTGATTTGCCTTAACTCCAAACAAGTTAGATTCATCTTTTCTTATACTTGCTGACAGAGTATATTTTTCATTATAAGTATAAGCTGAATTAGCAAAATAAGAGATGTTCCGATCATATGACGCAGATGTCGGATTCAAATTTGGGTTTGTAATTTTTCCCAATGCAGAGAGTGGTAGCGTTGGGTAGTCTGCAAAATAATTTACCATTACTCCTGCTTCCATTTCTTCATTATAGCCGTATTGACGACTTCTCTCCCCATAACTATCTCTTTTATTTACCTCCATCCCACCAACTACGATCAATTGATGTTTAGCATTCCAATTCTTTTCATAATTCAAAAGACCCCTTAAATTCTGTGCCTCAAAAAAATTGTTATTTTTATCTAGAATTCCACCTATGGGAATCGCCCTGGTTACTTCACCTCCGGAAATAACTTGACTGAACTTATTAATTTGGTTCCTGCTAAAATAGCTATTCACACCATTTAGCATTTTGGTTTCGGAAATGTCTTTGTTATATTGATAGTTTACTTTTAAGCTTAAACCGTCTATAATTCTAAAATTCAAACCAGCGCTGATTCGATAATCTGTAAGTTGATTTGTATTATCACTAGCAGAAATCTCGTCATATGGACGATAATACCAATCCAGTAATTTAGTGTTTGAGAGACTCTCCAAATAACTTGATCGATAATCTATTGGGACAGACAATCCTTTGCCATTATCTCCAACCAATTTGAGATAAGGGTAGGGCGCATAAATGTTTGCAATTCCATTAGTTTGTATATTATTTTTCGAAAAATATATACCGCTTGTGAGTTCTAATCGTTTATTGAAAAGGGAATATGTATTATTTGCATTTAAAGTAATTCGATCAAATTCATTCTCTTTTACATTTTTTAAATCTTTGTCATACCCGGCCGAAAAAAAGTATTGTTGATTTTCACTACCTCCAGAAAAATTCAAGCTATGTTGTTGACTTACACTTACTCGATAAAAGTGATTATTTAAATCGTTTCGGGTATCCGTATTTCTTAAGATATCCAGTTGATTTAAAGTTTCCTGATTGGATAATTGCTTATCTCTCCGTTTAATCAATAGCTCTACAACTGGTGATAAAACGGGTTTAAGTGCACTGTTTTCAAGGGACGAATAGTATCCAGTGTTAAATAGATATTCTTCAAACTCAATATAGTTTGAAGAGCTTAACCGTGGCTGATAATACAAATCCGGTTTTTCTCCAACAGTCACATTGCTATTAATGGCAATACTTAGAGGATTATTGTACTTTCCTTTCTTAGTTGTAATAACAATTACCCCATTGCCTGAATAAGCCCCCCATATGCTTGCCGCAGCCGCATCCTTTAAAACAGTAATGTTCTCTATATCATTTGGGTTGATGGTACCGATATCTCCTGTGTATGGAAAATTATCAACAACAATTAATGGTTGAGTATTAGAAAAAATTGTACTTCGTGTTCTAATACTAATAGCAGGCTCATTGAAATTCAGGCTAGGACTTGGATTAAAAACCAAACCACTCGTTACTCCATCCAACCGATCTAAAACATTGACACTCACCTTTCTGTTCAGAAGCTTATTGTCTATCTGTACAAAACTTCCAGTGCTCCTTTCTTTATTCAACTCCTGATACCCTGTATTATACACTACCTTCACCTCCTCCAACTCCCCAGTCGCCACATTCAACTTAATCTCCAACGGCATCACCGCATCCTTCAGCACAATCTCCAAAGTCTTAAACCCCACATAACTCACCAACAACACCGCATCTTCATCTACGCCCTTGATCTCAAACTCACCATTCTGGTTAGTATTCGTAACAGCACTTTTCCCTTTTACCCGGATACTTGCGTTTGGGAGTGGTTTCCCATCCTGGTCTGTTACACGGCCTTTTATGGTAAGGTCCCTCACCACGTTCGAAATGACGGAATTAAGCTTGTCTAGCAGGGAAGGGGATCTTTCTTTTATAATTATGGTTTTATCCTCTATTTCGAAATCCAGCTGCTGATCAGCAAGAATCTGTGGCATGGCCTCTTCAAGAAGTACATTATTTAAGGCTATTTTTACGGGTTTCGCTTTGCTTAGTTGTGCAGATTGGTACAATACCTGAAAGCCTGTTTGTTTTTTAATCTCGGTAAAAATAGCCTTCAGGCTTATTGGATTGCCTTTTATAGTGATACGCTGGGCCAGCGTTGTTGCACTGACCTGCATAAGGGATGCTATTAATATAACGGTGGTTAGTCGCATAACTAGCAATATTTTATGGTATAGCCGTACAGGCCTACCAATTCGTGGTTTAATATCGTACATTTACGCTATAGTTTGGTTCTTGCATCATGCCCCTGTCGTCGAAAACCAGGCATGTTGCGGTTAAATAGTTGATATTTTTATTGGCTGATGCCAAACTTCAACCAGGTCTTCCAAAGGTCTGGTTGTTTTTTATACCCGGTTAAGGATCGTTTTTACGGCAGTAATCGAATCTCATCATTCTCTTGGCTTTTTTAATTGGTTAATATTTAATGTTTTTGTTGTATATAAATTATTTACCTGTTACCGTTACACTTTTCCCTTCAATTTTAAAATGTATGCCACCCGTCTTTTCCATTTTGTTCAGGATTTTTGAAATGTTGTCGTAGCGTGATACCCCACCCCCAAAGAGTCTGGCTTTATCCACATCCTGATAAATCACCTCTACATCGTACCACCTGGCCAGTTTTCGCATAATGCTTTCTAAAGGCTCGTCGTTAAAAATAAATTCACCGTTTTTCCAGGCTATGGCTTCACTGGCATCAACCTGTTTCAAAACCAGCTCGTTATTTTCATTCAAAACGGATTCCTGATTGGGTTTGAGCACAGTACCCGGATAAACAATTGCCCTTTCGTTTGGCTTTTTAGGCCGCGCCCTGGTAGAGGTTACAGCAACACTGCCTTCAAGCAAGGTAGTTTTAGTGCTGCCTTCTTCTTTGTAGGCACTGATATTGAAATGCGTTCCTAAAACTTCTACAACTTGCCTGCTGGTTTCTACAATAAAGGGTTTCTCCTTGTTTTTCGCCACCTCAAAATACACCTCTCCATTTATTAGCAAAATTTTGCGTTCCTTACCAATAAACTGTGAAGGGAAAGAAATTTTTGTGTCGGCATTTAGCCAGGCACGTGTGCCATCGGGCAAGGTGATTTGGTAGGTACCGCCACGCGGGGTGCTTAAACTCGTCATCTCTACAGAGCGAAACGACGAGAGATCTCGCCCTTCGGTCGGGATGAGGGTGTTGTCGTTATATTTCAAACTGTTCGCATCAACAATTACCCCGGTTTTAACATCGCTTAGGATTATGGTTTTACCATTGGCAAGGGTTAGGGTTGCGGTGTTTTTACCCGGGGCAATGTCGTTTGTATAGTTTGTAGCTCCTTGAGCAGGTTTAGGTTTACTTGGCGCTTTAAAAAAGAACACGCCAAAAACAATGGCTGCTACCGCAGCGGCAGCAATTGCAATACGTGGCCATATTCTGTAAGACTTACTCTTAACATTTACCACAGCCATTTCCGACAGCAAATGATCCAGCATCCTTTGCTTTACAACCTCCGGACCACCAGAATCATCCGACAGCAACAACAAATCATCCAAATGACTGTTTTCCCAATCATCAAGATATTGTTGTTCAACATCAGTCAGTTTGCCATTTTTCCATTTATAAGCAAGCTGTCTTAAATACGTCCTGTCAAAGTTCTCTTCCATTTCGAATGCCATTTCCTATATAGACGGCAAAAAAAGGAAGAACCCTACATTGGTATTAAATTATTTTTAAGAAAATTTTAATTAAAGTTGCCAATTACAGCCAAAACGGTATTCCCTATAAATTAGGATTAAATTTCGCAATTGGTTTTGGAAGGAAATATCCCTTAATTAGCTCCTGAGATCTAATGCATAGTTGAATATGGAGTCTAGATGTAATTGACGAGCCCTCAAATGCAGGATCTCCTTCTGGAAAGGCACAGCGGATGCTATCATAGGGTTCTTTATTATTTGCAAGATTAGATTGATGAATATAATTGATTACATCACAATCAAGAGCCCTATTCTTTCCTTTATTAACTGGCATGGCATAGCCTGCCATTGCCATAACTTTAGCTAACCCATCGTGCGCCTCTGTCAGGATTTCAAGTGATTCAGTTTCTACAAGATTAAGGCATTTGCCCAAATCAATTACAGCACCAATTACAAAAGGTGTTTTAGCAGCTTGTTTATTCCTTTGCACACCCGCTGCATTTTCAATTGCATATTGTAACGCTCTTTTCGGATCATCTTCCCAGAAATAAATACCCTCTCCTAACCAATCCCATTTATTGCTACTTGGTTTAAGTTCATCAGTTCCATTGATCAAACGCAATCCAACTTCTTTGTCACAGCTATGATAGCCAATGATATAACCAGATGATATGCTTGGCATAGTTATTTTTTAGAAATAGCTTTTTTGGTATAGGCACTTTTCGAACCGGTAGCTTTTACAGGTGAACCTACTTTATCATTGCTTACCAATTGTCTTACTGAAGTCGCGTTTCCATTCGAGTCATCCATTGATCTGGATTTCCCGAATTTTATGCCACGATAAGTTATTTTACTTATAATTCCGGCCTGACGTAAGAATTCGATAGCAGCCTTCTTAGATCTGGATGCCTTTTCCGTTGCGTCTTTAATAACGCGGACTTGATCGTTGATACTTCTTGTGGTCATTTTCAATGTTTTATATATACAAATATACTAATTTACAAATAAACAGGATTAAAGTTTGGTCTGGTATTTAATTTCAAAAGGTTAAATGTTACATGCCCATTAAAAAAACAGCAATAGGGGCAGTAACCGCAATATTTTTTCTAATGCCTTTAAAAGCCCTTGTTAAATGTGCCTCCACTGCCTTTTCCGAAATATTAAGTGCTGCCGCAATCTCTTTATTATTAAAATTTTCGTCTCTGCTCAATTTGTAAATGATCCGACATTTTTCCGGCAATTGTCTCACAGATTGTTCAATCTGCTCAATCAGTTCTTTTTCTAAAAGCTCTGCATCAGCACCAATCACATCCGGAACAATTTCTTCAAGATCAGCCAACGTTTCCTTGCCTGTTTTTAATTTACGGTGCTGCCCCGCAAACATATCATATACCCTGTACCTTACCGCCGCAGCCAGATAGGTTCCCAACGTATATTTAAGTTCTAATTTCTCCCTAAGTTTCCAAAGTTTCAGAAAAACATCTTGCACACATTCTTCTGCTTCTTCCAGATGCTCCAACCTATTCAATGCAACAGCCAGCAGTTTATCCCAATACCGATTATAAATCTCGGTCATAGCTTTTGGCTCGCCACCCCTTAACAAAGCCGTCAGTTCCTGATCAGTATAAGTACTGTAAGCACCCATTTCCCTTTAGTATTTCCCAGTATTAATTTACGAATAATAAATGCAATTCTATACATTTTTAACCAAATAAACCAAATGGTGTACTTTTGACACTCAAGCACTTAGCCACAAAACAGGCCTTGAGGTTTATTCAAAGCCTGTTTTTAAAAGAAAATAAATTTCATCGGGCAAAGCGCATAGTGGCTCCCCAAGGCTATCTGCCTGTTTATATGCATTAAAATTGTATATTTGTAAAAATTTTAAGTCATGCTACTTTTTAAACATATCCTTCAAACCCGGAATAGCCAGTCTTATTGGTTAAAGGGGATGGGTATGAAATAGCTTTCCTGCGCATCCCAGATTCATTTTCAACAAAATTCAATTTACTAACTCATTTCATCAGGCCACAGGCCCCTTGAAATACAATATATATCCTTATGGACATTTTATACACTGTAGACGAAAAGTACTTACAGGCCGTAGAAGAACTTCATTATGGGGAGTTGCCAAAAGCACTTCACTTTTTTAACGAGATTATAAACACAGATCCTGATTATGCCAGGGCATATTATCAGTTGGGCTGCATTTATTATTATCATTTTAAGAACTACCAGACAGCGGGCTTTTATTTTAAAAAGTGTACCGGGCTTGACGCCGAATTCCCGGAAGTATACGAACACTATTTAAAGCTATTGATCACTTTAAAGATGCATAAATCTGTTCAGCAGGTTGCCGAAAAAGCACTTGGTGTTCCGGGAGTATGCAAAGCAAATATCTATGAAAGTCTGGGCTTATACGCCGAAGAGAATCAAAACTTCGATCTGGCCAAAGCGCAGTACGGGTTGGCCGCAATGGCCACGTCCTGTCAAACTGATCATACCCTATATGAAGAACACTTAAAGCGCATCGCGAATAAGCTTAAGGCCAATAACCGCGTACTTTACACCTACGAGGGTAATTGACAATGTCAATTACCCTTTTTTAATTATTGATTTATCTCCTCTTTATTATATTTTGCCAGCAAACTGGATGGTACATTTTTATGACCAGGTCTAAATATATTCCTATCCCCAGCTACAATAAAACTTCTTTTGGCCCTGGATACTGCTACATATTGGGCCCCATATCAAAAAAATAACCTGATTTTACATCATTATTATATACCGGTGAAAAAATAACAATGTCTTTTTCAGCACCTTCAGAATGATCTTCTGCTAACTTATCACAAATATTGAATTTTTACACAATATATTGCTAATGGCTATGGTCTTCTGCAAGATAAGGGGGCGGGCAGTACTTAATGGCACCCATTATTTGATATTCCCGTCTTTGCGACAAATTTTATTGGCAGTAACTTCGCCAGTCTTCCCGTTTAATCTCAAACCAATCGCAATCAATTTCTTCATGACTGAGCTGGCCGGTAATGACGAGGCCTGATTTTAACAAAGCATTTTTTGACGCCAGATTTTCTACATTGGCCATGGCATATACCGCATCAAGCTGCAATTCATTAAATGCATAAGTTAAACTTGCTCTGGCAGATGCTGTAGCAAAGCCTTGCCCCCAATACCTTCTAAGCAGCCGATATCCAACCTCATAAAAGTTAATATGGCCATTTACTTCTTCAGTCCTGAACTTTAAACCTCCCCACCCAACAAAATTATCTGTGCTTTTGTCAACAATGGCCCAACGGCCGATACCATAATCAAGATATTGTTGCCTGATGTTTTTAATCTGGTTGATGGCCTGATCTATAGTTTGAATAGGAGACTTGCCTAAATAGGTATGCACTTCGGGGTCCGCATCCATTTCAAACATTGCCGGAGCATCGTTTATAGTAATCTCCCTTAAAATGATGCGGTCAGTTTCAACCATAATCCTGTCTGAGATCCCTTTTTCCATTTTTAATATTATTGACTATATAACACTACCAAATTTTCCCATTCCTCTTCAAGCGAAACCTGAGTGCTAGGCTTCCCTGCCCTGTTGTACCAGTAATCAGCATTCCAGAGGTCACCCTCCTTAAGGTGAAACCGACTCTTTTCCGTGATCTTCATTTATGATGGAATACCTTTCTGCTTCAGCGTAATCAAAAATTATCCGTCAGTTATCACTCATCTCAAAACATTGATTTTCGTCACAATATATTGCTATATATCAATATCTTACAAAAAATAAATATCGCATTTTCTGTGGTTCGACAATTCAAATCTGTATAGATTCACCTAAACTAATCTTATAATTTATGACAGAAAAGAACAGCCGTTACATTGATCCGCTCACCGATTATTCGGTAGCTTTTATTGACTTTGGTCCTCATGAGCTCGCCTGCGTCTCGGTTATTCGGTAGCTTTTATTGATTTTGGCAGGTACAGCCCTACCGACGTCGAGTATTTCACGTCATTTCGAGGAAAGCGAAGCGACGAGAAAACTCTTGAACTATGCAAATCCACGTTAAAGCATGCTCAAACAAGAGATCTCTCCTGTCGTCGAGATGACGTAATGACTGAAGATCATGGATAGAGGCGGCTGCATATACATCATGTCCAATCTTGCCAGAACAACATTTTATATCGGTGTCACTTCAGATTTATACGCCAGAATACAGGAGCACAAAACTAAAAAGTATCCCAATTCATTTACTGCAAAATATAAATTACATTTTTGCATTTACTATGAAATGCAGCCATCAATTGAAGAAGCAATAGCCAGAGAAAAAGAGGTCAAAAAATGGAGTAGAAGCAAGAAAATTAAACTGATAACTACATTGAACCCTAAATGGAATGACCTTTGGGAGGAGATACAGCAATGGTAACTTATTTACAGGCTACTTCAAGAGATCTCTCCTATCGTCGAGAGGACGCTTCAGAAAACAAAAATGATTATAAATTTTTAAAATTGCGGAGATGAGTAAAATGACTAAAGAAGAACGTGAATTGTACGACTCAGATGTGAAAGCAAAATCTGATTGGAATGCGGGTATTCGTTACGCAGAAAAAAAGGCAAAGGAAGAGGGCAAGCTAGAAGGTAAGCTGGAAGAGAAATTGGAAATTGCCTTAAAAATGAAAGCGAAAGGCACAACCAAGGAAGATATTGCTGAAACGACTGGTCTTTCTATTGACGAAATAGAAAAATTATAAATTTTATAACAATTGGAAAAACTTCAAATCGCATAACCAAGGAAACCAGCTTACTTTATCTCATCTTTAATATATTTTGTAAGCAAACTGGATGGCACGTTTTTGTTACCAAGCCGAAATATGTCCTTATCCCCAGCTACAATAAAACTTCTTTTGGCCCTGGATACTGCTACATTTAACATATTGGGGCCCATATCAAAAAAATAACCTGATTTTACATCACTGGTATATACCGGAGAAAAGATCACAATATCCTTTTCGGCTCCTTGTAAGGAATGTACAGTACCGTATTGAAATAATGAAGGCTGTAAGCCATTTAAATGCATGGCCTCTGTTAAAAACCTTTTCTGAGCGCTGAAAGGGGTAACGATTCCAATCAGATCATGGAGGGCTTTACGTTTAACTTTTTCAGGGCTTTTACTTTCTTTCAGCTCTTTACTGTAAATGAATTCAACGATTTTGTTTTCATTGGCTTTAAGCCATTTGATGATACCTTGCGCCTCTGCCCGGTTAAATCTGCTGGTACCAGACTTATCGGATTGCCCGGCAATTTTTAAAAAGCCCATGGGTGGCAGGAAGTCAGATTTTTCGTACCTCAGGCTGGAAAGCGGCTCCAGCTGATTGTTGTAAACCAGCTCATTGCAAAACGCAATAATTTGGTTGAGGCAACGGCGGTGTTCTGTAAGCAACAGCCCCCGGTCCTTTTTGCTGTAGGCAAAACTGCAGCTCTTTTGAGCAAGTTTCATCAAACTTCCGTTTGAAGACATATAGCCTGAAGCCATCAATTGCTCAATTCTGTTGTTATCTCCTTTTGTTATCAACTGGTTTCTTAACAGGTTGCCTTCATCGGTACGTCCGTCAATATTCCAGACCGGTTCAATTTGATAGTTATCTCCTACTACCAATGCTTTCTTGGCCAGGCTAAAGGATGGGGCACCAACTTCCGGACTTACCTGCCCTGCTTCATCTACAATAAGCAGATCAATGAAATCGTATAAGTAGTCAATCTGCCTGGAAGGATATCTGGTATACTGCATCATTTTGGGCAGCATGTGAAATGTGGATACAAAGCAAGGTGTGAGCATGGCAAAACGGTGTAACCTGTTCATTGTACCAGCTTCTGTATTCTTCCAGTTAGAATCATCCTGAAGTGCCGATGAGGTTTCTTCAATCCACCTGGATTCCCAGTAATGTACGGCAAACAGGAAGTTCTGGTATCGGATTTTGGTATCCAGTTTATCCAGAAAGCGATCATCTTCGGTATAATCGTCTATATAAAAATATTCATTTTTAAGTCCTTCTGTTGAATTCAGCCATTTGAAGAAGGATTTATAGTGTGAAAAAGCTTTTTTTATCTTTTCAGATTTACCTATTAAAATGGGTTGAAGCGTACTAAAGGAAGAAAAATCCCAGGTTGAGGTATCAAAAGAACAATCTGCAAATATGGATTCATAATATAATTTGCGTTGTGTTTTGACTGGTTTTAAAAAGGACAGCAACCAAAAATAAAAGGGTTCTTTCTGCCTGGCTTCCACAAGCTTTGTGATCAGCTTGCTGACATCCGAGATTTCCCTTTCAAAAAACTGGTCATTAACTCCTGAGAAATCTTTCCCTTCGTATGCTGCAGCATCATAATCAACCAGCAAATGATAAACCGATTTGAACTGTTTCCAGACTTTAAGTCCTTCTGCAATCAATTCAGATGATTTTTTAATCTGCTTTTGAAGGTATTTCTGCGAAGTGGTAATGTCGGTAAAATCAATGCCGCTGAAAGTTGACAGTTTTTCGAGGAACGAGGCTCTGGCGGTTTGCAGGTAAACTTCGTTCTCAATTTCAGTAAGTACGCTATCCCCTTTTTTAGAACTATGGTACATCCAGTTCCGCTCCTTCGATTTCTTAATCTTTTCGGGATCGCCGGAAACCATATATAAAGCAAATGAAGTGATATCTGGCAGCCATCTTTGTTCAAGCAAAGTTCCGGAATTGCCTTTGGAAAAGCTGTCAATGATATTCGTAATGGCCTGGTTGTTGGTAGAACTGGCCACGGTGATCAGCGGGTTTTGCCCGGTCATGGCAGACTTAACGAAATTATCGGCAATAACAGATTGGATCAATGTAGTTTTTCCTGTTCCGGGAGGGCCATTAACAGCCAATATTTCACCGTGTTTCAGATCAAAATTATGGGCCAGACTTTTACGTTGCGATGGTGATAAACCAAAACCATTGTTCATTTGCCCCAGGTGGCCTGCTGATCTGTTAAAAACTTCATCTTTTGTATATTGCTGGTTAAGAACGGGGCGTGCTTCTTTAATGATTGTTTTCAACAGCCTTGGAAAGCTGGATTGTTTGATCAGGCCTCGGTACAGCTCAAGAATATGATGTGATGCACCTTTAACCAGTTCATCGGGTATAAAAACCCATTGGTATTTTACTTCAAAGAATTCCTGGGCTTTAAAATCCTGGATGTCTGTGCCGGTAATATAATTGAAAATTTTATTGAGCGATTGATGGTATACTTTCCAGGTATCGGTGCTCAATTCTACTTTGGCTAGTGCCTCGTCTACCTGATCTACATTTGAAAATACAATATCCCTGTAAGAAACGGGGTCTAATATCTTTCTTGGGATCAGGGGATACATGTCTTGCCTGGGTTTCAGTTCATTTTCAGAACTCAGCAGTGCAGGTATCCAGAAAGGTGATATTTCTTCTTCGTTGGCTTTGGGAATGGCATGGTTTAACCGCGGAACAAGTGACAATGGCGAGATGAGTATTTCTTTATCCAGAACCTGGCCTTCTTTAAGGGCTTCCAGTTCATTTTTTGGCCAGAGTTCTTTAAATAGTTGATCAGGAAGCGTTGCTTGCTCAAAGTTATAAGCTTCAGTTTTGTATTTGGCATCTATTTTTGAAACATCTACATTGATGCTTTCAGCATCGGCCAAACTATCACGCCAGTATTTAATCCATTTTAATATGTCCATTCATCTTGCGTTAGGGATTCTTAACTAATGCAAAATAAGAAATGATTTGAGTTTCTGCTCTATCGATGGTGTTTTAGACTGTTGATATGTAGCGTTTATTCCATCCCTCTCGTTTATATAAAAACACCATTCAACCATGAAGAATTAGTTACCTATACAAATAATCCTCAACCGGTCATTTACAGGTACAAAGTTTCTGCTAAAGATCTGGAGCTAAATCCCCCTTGCATTGAAGGCTGTGGCTTTAAATTTAAGCGAAAGTGACCTTATGCGGTATTATTGACTATATAACACTACCAAATTTTCCCACTCCTCTTCAAGTGAAACCTGAGCGCTAGGCTTCCCTGCCCTGTTGTACCAGTAATCAGCGTTCCAGAGGTCACCCTCCTTACGGTAAAACCTACTCTTTTCCGTGATCTTCATTTATGATGGAATACCTTTCTGCTTCAGCGTCATCAAAAATTATTCGTCAGTTATCACTCATCTCATGGTTGCTGCCACAGGTTAGCGTCAATTGTAAATGTTTAAATAAATTATAAAAATGATAAAACGTTTGATTTTCTTAATTTTGACGCATGGAAACAGGAATCCCCGGATTGAGCTGGGACGAGTTGAAGCTCAAAGGTTTTAAGGTACATGAGCTATCGGCCTCGGTAGATGTGCCGGTCAGGACAGGCCGGCGCGACTTTTACAAAATGGGCCTGGTATATGGTGACATGACGATAGATCAGGATGGCCGGTTAGTTGAGGTTAAAGGTGCCTTCCTCATCTTCGTGAATCCAGCTGTACCTCATTCCATTGTTCGCCGCATCAATCGGATCAGCGGCTATGCCTGCATATTTACCGAAAGCTTTATCAGCAGCCGGGAAATGAAGGACTCACCACTATTCCGTGTGGGTGATAGCCCCGTAATTCCGCTTGATAACGACGAGGCGCTATTTATGCAAGGAATCTTTCGTAAAATGCTGACGGCCTATAATGGCGATTATCCTCATAAAGGGGATTTGATCAAGAGCTGCATCGCATTAGTGATTCACGAAGCGTTGCGGTTACAGCCATCGCAACAAACCACGCCTTTAAGAAATGGCACGGGCCGCATCACACACCTTTTTATGGACCTCTTGGAAAGGCAATTCCCGATCGAGCGCAGCAATGATCCGCTTAGGTACCGAAACCCACAGGCCTTTGCAAAAGTACTTGCTGTCCATGTTAACTATCTTAACCGCGCTGTAAAGGAGGTGACGGGTAAACCTACCTCAACACATATCGCAGCTCGCATCACAGCAGAAGCAAAAGCGCTCTTAAAGCATACCGACTGGAACGTTGCCGACATTGCTTATGCTTTAGGTTTTGAATACCCGGCTTATTTTAACAACTACTTTAAACGTGTTACCGGAACCACACCCAATTCTTTTAGGAAAGTTTGAAAATCATAGTTATTGGTTTGATTGTTGTTAACATGGTGTATGTTTTAACCGGAGCTTTGTTTCATGAAGATTTTAGTTACAGGAGCAACAGGAAAGGTTGGGAGCAGGTTTGTTCCCCGCCTTATAGCGAAAGGTTATGACGTTACGATATTGGTTAGGGATGCGGCCAAAACATTACCGGGAGCCAAAGTGGTGGTGGGCGATCTATATGACCCCAACACGCTGCCACCTGCGGTTGCAGGTATGGATGCGGTTATTCACTTAGCCGCATTATTCCGTACCTTCACGGATAATGAAGGCATCGTTAAGACCAATCATACCGGCACGGTGGCTTTGGCACAGGCTGCGATGGCAGCAGGTGTTAAACGATTCATTTTTGTGAGCACCAGCAATGTATATGGTTCAGGATATGGCCATCCCGCCAGAGAAGACGATAGCGTCAATATCAATGATCCCAGGCCTTACTCTTCCAGCAAGATCGCAGCCGAACAAGCATTGCTGAAACTTGATCTTGATGTGCGCATATTGCGTTTGGGTTTTGTCTATGGCGACCAGGATCCGCATATTGAAGAGATCATACCCATATTGAAAAACTGGGGACGCCACTCTGGTTCGAGAATGCACATGATACATCACCTCGATGTAGCACAGGGCCTGTTTTTATTATTACAACAGGATAATCTCAACGGCGAAATATTTAACATCGTAGATGACGCGCCCATCACCTTATATGAGTTAGCTGATTCCGTTGGAAAAGCGGCCGAAATCTATGATGGTAACGAAGGGCCGCTGGCCGATCCATTCGAGGGAATCATGGATATTTCCAAACTTCGAAAAATTGGCTTCAGGCCTTTGGTACCCAGCTTTTATGTAGCCCGGGATCTGGATATTTTGTAAGGTCCACTAACCGACTACGGATTTAAACGCTTAAAATGACTAAAGAAGAACGTGAATTGTACGACTCAGATGTGAAAGCAAAATCTGATTGGAATGCGGGTATTCTTTACGCAGAAAAAAAGCAAAGGAAGAGGGCAATCTGGAAGAGAAATTGGAAATTGCCCTGAAAATGAAAGCGAAAGGCACAACCAAGGAGGATATTGCTGAATTAACTGGCCTTTCTATTGACGAAATAGAAAAATTATAAGTTTTATAACAAATCTGAATGCCATGGATCATTCTATGGCATTCAGCAAGATATGGGGGCGGGATAAATTTAAATTACATAGAATGGGGCCAAAAAGTATCCTACACTAGCTGCATCACTTCAAAAGGCTCGGCTTGCGTTTAAGTTTACTATTCCCTCGCCTTAAAAGTAGATCTTAAATAGAGTGCAACAATAATAGGCTGATTATGATATTCAACATAGTCTAGATTTGACTATCATTACCTGCCACACACCTGAACCCTACTGTTGCAGAGCAGTCTTTATTACCATAACCCTGGCGCCAGGTATAATGACGATTTGCCGCGGGGCTGCTCAGCTTACCTCCACGAATAACTATACTATCAGCGCTGTATGCCTTCAGGCTTCTATGCTGATAATTATATCTTTTACCAGATAAAAGTAATTCCTTTACGCGTTCTGCTCGCTCAGCATAAGCATCCTTCTTCCATTGATCTACACAAAACTCCGAAACACTACCATCCATATCTTGCAAGCCAACACCATTTTTAGCGGCATATTCCCATTCTGCTTCCACGGGCAGGCGCTTACCCTTCCATTTTGCATAAGCTTTGGCAGCATACCAGCATACGTAAACTACCGGCTGGTCTTCTGTTCCCTTTTTATAGCTGTCCAAATCCCATTCCTTCAGGTAATTACCATTATGTAAACTATCAGAAATATAACGTTTAGCCCAATCGGGATTCGCATCTATAAATTTTTTAAAATCGGCATTGGTAACCTCATGCTTATCCATATAAAAAGAGCGTACCATTGTTTTATTAGCCGGAAATTCCTGCGAGAATGAAGACGCAGGTACATTTAATTTAGCAACCAGATCCTTTAGCTGGCTACTATCCAATCCCATATAAAAAGTTCCACCTTTAACCAATACCATCCCCTTTTTTGATATTGCGTGCTGGTCGATATGTGTCGTGTCTATAAATGCCGACAAGCTTGCCAAACAAAGAAAACAACTGAGCAGTACTAATAAAGAGAGATTTTTCATGAAGGAGTAGCGTCTTGGTTATCTGATTAATTCAAATTTTAAGAATTTAATTCAAAAAACAAAATAATTGAAAATTATTTAGCTAATAATTTAATAATAGATAAATGAATCGATGATGAGGTATGCTACCCTCTGCGTTTACAGCATCAAATTTTTGAATTTTGCTCCAGAATTCCGAAATAAACCTCAAAACATTAATCATAAAGAAATATTAAATCATTAAAGTGTATTTTAACTTGGAAATACGATAGCAATGATTTACTTTTGCTTAAAACAATCTAGTCATGCGCAGAGAAGATGCTACAGAAGATCTGCTTGCCGAACCTGTTGTTGTTTACAGCAAAGGCCAGGACGGCACACCTTATTTTATTGATCCGCTGGAAGACCTGGGCTTCAAACGCCTGTTTAGTGCCGAGCAGAACAAAGACATTACCATAACTTTCCTGAACCACGTACTCAAAGGAAAACGTGAGGTTGTATCGCTCGAATTTCTAAAGAACGAATATCCCGGCGAAACCCAGGAAGAAGGCGGAGTGATAATTGATATCGTATGCAAAGACCAGATTGGGGCTTTCTTTCTGGTCGAAATGCAAAAAAGCTGGCATCAAAACTTTAAGGAACGATCCCTTTTTTATGCCTCCAGGCTTATTACCGAACAGGCGCCACACGGCAATCGCAAAGAATGGGCATACTCCCTGAAAGATGTATATGTAATTGCATTGCTTGAAAAATTTACTATTAATGCCGGAAACAAAGGTAAATGGCTGCATGATATAGCACTAGTCAATACAGATACAGGAAAGGTATTTAACGAAAGATTGCGTTTTACCTACATTGAACTACTCAGCTTTAAAAAAACAGAAAACCAGCTGGAAACCGACCTGGAAAAATGGATTTACGCCCTCAAAAACCTGAAACATTTAAAACAGGCACCTGCTGCATTTACAGAGCCCCAATTGCTCCAGTTTTGCCAGGCTGCCAGATACATTAACTTAACAAAGGAGGAAAAGAATATGATTAGTGCAAAAACTAAAGCCCGCTGGGATTACTACTATGCAATTGACGGGGCAAAGATAATGGGGCGCGAAGAGGGAGAAACCAGAGGAGCTCATCAAAAAGCAGCGCAAATAGCCATCAAGCTTAAAAACAAAGGAGTTCCATTTACAGAAATCCAGGAACTAACCGAACTCAGCATTACAGAAATAAAAAATCTGTAAATAGGTCTTAAGGGTATAAATTTTCCTGCTTATACCCCTTTCTTTTAAAAGAAAAAGTTTTTTATTTATTTGTTACAACCAATCCATTTGACATTCTCTCCTTGTTTCAAGGTGCCATTTGGGCTCCTTAAAAAATCATACTCTTCAGAGGCTTATAACATCTCGGAAGTTTACCTGCTGGCCTTCCTGAAAAACTTTAACCTCCCCGACACCCCCAGATTTGAATACCTGCAGGATATATGCCTGGCCAACAGGCATACAGGAAAAATATTTTACGATAAACTCAGCTTTATATTTATAGAGATGCTTAACTTTGTGAAGAAGCCGCATGAACTGCATACAGAACTGGATAAATGGTTATATGCATTAAAACATTTAACAGAATTTAAACAGCGTCCTGCATATTTATCCGGCCCGGAATTTGATCAGTTTTTTGCATTAGCTAAATACGCCAACCTGACTAAGGAGGAAAGAGATATGTACAATACAAGTTTAAAGCAGAAATGGGACAGTAAAAATGTGTTGGATTATGCTGTAGAAGAAGCAAAACACAAAAAAGTTATTGAAGTTGCAACAGCTTTATTAGCAAAGAACATTGATCTCAACATCATTTCCGAAGCAACAGGCTTAAGTCAAGAAGAAATCCAATCCCTTCAAAAGTAAAAACCATACATTAAACAGCTAAACTTATATAAATTGGGATTGGGAAAAACAACCCAACTATCGTTTGGAATAAACTTGAAAATAGAATTACCTTTAAATTATGATCTCCTAAACCGGTAAGCGGTTCAGTTCTATATCATCCGGTGTAACAAAAATAAGTGGTACCTTTTCTACATCAACATAACTGGAATCCAGACCAAAACTCCTCTCTTCCGAAAGGCTTAAGCGTTTTAGTATGAAATAATAATCCATGATGGTACGCTCATAAAGGCTCAGCTTAGAGAACTTGGACAAATGTTTTTCCAACAGTACAAACCTGAAATCGCCTGCAATTTTATGCTTGTTTAATGAGGTGTACTGGCTGGTAATGTCTACTTCTCCATTTTTAACCAGTTCTTCAATCACTTTTCTATACAAAAGGTTAACCCGCTGCTCTACCCTGAAACCCAGTTTAAAATCGATACGGATCAGTTTACCAGGGATCAGAAATTCAACTTTATAATCTCTTGTAAAAGGCTCATCAACCACATCAACGTGTACCAGCCAATATACATCAGCCCTTTTTGGTTCTTTCTGAATGATGGAATAAATGATCTTAGATTCAATTTCTGTTTTAAAATTGGCACTGGTCAGGTAAACCAGCTGAGAGGAATATTTTGGAACAGAAATGTCTTCACTCAATTCTTTAATGATCTGGTAATAGTCTTCAATCTCCACATATTTAACAAACCTGTTTTTAATTTTCCGGGATACATACCAGCTCCACATTACGGTAAACAGTGCAGAACCAATTAAAACAGTTACCCAGCCACCATGAAGGAACTTAGCCATGTTACCTACTAAAAATGTCATTTCGAGCAGTACATAGATGAACAGGAAAATGCCAATAACGTATACCGGTACCTTTTTGCGTTTCATGTACGCAGCGATCAATATAGTAGTAGAGAGGAAAGTGAGATTAATGGCCAAACCATAAGCCCCCTCCATTGCGCCTGAATTTTTGAAGATTAAAACTATGGCAATACATCCTGCCCAAAGGATCCAGTTGATGGATGGTACATAGATCTGCCCTTTTTGGTTGCTTGGATAGTTGATCCGTACTTTGGGCCATAGGTTTAATCTTACCGCTTCAGAGATCAGGGTAAAGGAACCTGTGATCATGGCCTGGCTGGCAATTACTGCAGCCACAGTAGCAAGCGCAACCATAAACAACAGATAAGAAGGTGGGACTATCTCGAAAAAGGGGTTTAAACCCGTATCATAATTGCCATGATGTAAAATCCATACACCTTGTCCCAGGTAATTCAGGATCAGCATGATCTTAACAAAGATCCAGCTTACCCTGATGTTGGAGCGGCCACAATGCCCCATATCTGAATAGAGTGCCTCGGCTCCTGTAGTACATAAAAATACACCACCCAAAATGAGCATGGCCATAGGATTGTTTACCAGTAAATTAAATGCATAATATGGGTTAAGGGCTTTAAAAATGCTAAAATCCTGCACCACAAATAAGATACCTACCAATCCCAGTGCACCAAACCAGAGAAACATGATGGGGCCAAAAAGCTTTCCAACCAGGTTGGTACCAAACTGCTGTATTACAAACAGTCCAGTAATGATGGCCAGTACAATGGGAATAACACTTACTGTAGGAAATTTTAACTGCAAACCCTCTATGGCCGAAGTTACGGTAATACTTGGGGTGATAATTCCATCTGCCAATAAGGCACATCCACCAACGACGGCAGGGATGACCAGCCATTTGGCGTTTTTACGCACCAGGGAATACAATGAAAATATACCACCCTCACCTTTATTATCGGCCCTTAATGTAATAACAACATACTTAATGGTGGTTTGAAGGGTGAGTGTCCAGATGATGCAGGAAAGCGCCCCAAGAACCAGATCGGATGTAACCTCCTGCCCGCCCCCTACTACTGAATTGAAAATTGCTTTGAGGGTATAGAGTGGTGAAGTACCAATATCGCCATATACTATACCTAAACTTACTAATAATCCACCGGCGGAAAGCGTGTTAAAATTCTTATGACTCGACACTATTTTATAATATAATTGACACTATTTAACAAAACCATCGCGTTTTTGTTCTTAAAAATGATTAGATTACCATCAAAATCAGAGCGCAAAAGTACAGTAAATAAATAAAATTCAGCCTATTAATATTTAAGAAGAAATTTAACAGCAGAAACCATTAAAAAAAACAATAAGGCTATTAAACGGTTAAACATGTTAAATATTGTTAAATATTAAATTAGTATCTAAAATCATTGACTTTTTAATTTTATTATTTATATTTTTGGCTACCAAACATGAAGATACAACGAAAAATAGCGCATCTCCTGAATATTTCCTGCTTAATAAGCATGAGTGTTTTGTGCAGCGTTAGTGTTTTCGGTCAGCGGACAGACAGTTCAACCACCAGTATCAGGGCAAAAAAAATCAACAAAACCCCTCAGATTAAAGCCAGTGTACCCACTTATAAACCTAAATATGCCGTAGGATACCTGCAATACAATGATTTAATTTCTGGCAATAAGAGTTTAACCAATCCTAAACAGGAAAAGATACTTACAGTTTTAAAAGTTTATCCTAACCCGGTTGATGATCAGATCAACCTGATCTTGCGTATAGACAGGGAATCCAACCTTTCTGTAAAAATCATGGACCTGCTGGGCAATGAGGTGGTCACACTTTCTAACGAACGGATCCCTGCAGGTGAGCAAACCAAAAGTTATACCATTCCAAACCGTTTAAACAGCGGTATATATTTTCTAAAAATCATGTCCGGCGCAGAAACAGTTGTAAAACGAATCTCAGTTTTATAATTATTTTTGTAATGTCATGCTATCATGGCTTAATCCTTGTTAGCTATTTCATATAAAATACCGATCTCGCATGAAGATAATTGCCATAGGACGCAACTACGCAGAACACGCCAAAGAATTAAATAACCCCATACCCGATCAGCCGGTTATATTTTTAAAACCCGACACCGCCGTTTTAAAAGACAACAAACCTTTTTACATTCCCGATTTCTCTTCCGACATCCATTACGAGATTGAAGTGGTATTAAAGATAGCAAAAGAAGGAAAGCACATTGCTGAAAAATTTGCGCACAAGTATTATGAAGAACTGGGTTTGGGTATAGATTTTACCGCCCGGGATATCCAAAGTGCACATAAAGCAAAAGGATTGCCCGGGGAACTGGCCAAGGCATTCGACCATTCAGCAGCCATCAGCAATTTTATTCCTAAAACAGCCATTAAAGATCTCTCTGATCTTTCTTTTACCTTAAACATTAACGGAGAACCCCGGCAAAATGGCAATACCAGGGATATTTTATTCTCCTTTGAAAAAATAATCGCTTTTGTATCCCGATACATTACCCTTAAAAAGGGAGACCTGATTTTTACCGGTACCCCGGAAGGGGTTGGCCAGGTTAAACCAGGTGATAAACTGGAAGGCTGGCTGCAGGGCCAACAACTACTTAATTTTGATATAAAATAGTGCTTTAATGATTAAAAGAAATATAATTATTGCATTTATCGTTTTATTTTCAATAAACGCATACAGTCAGCAAATCTTTAGTGGCAGCAAATATCCGCTGGTAGATTTCAGGTCGCCCCTAGACATTGTACCACCCGCCCTGGCAGGCTCTTTTGGCGAATTACGGGCCAATCATTTCCATTCGGGAATGGATTACCGCACCAACCAGCGCGAAGGCTATCCGGTATATGCGATTGCCGATGGCTATATCTCACGCTTGCGTGTACAGAACAGTGGCTTTGGTCTGGCCTTATACATTAACCATCCAAATGGTTTTACTTCAGTTTACGGACATTTACAACGTTTTAACCCTAAAATAGCCCAGCAGGTAAAAGCCATCCAGTATCAGAAAAAATCATACGAAATAGATGAGTTTCCAAATTCCATACAAATACCGGTACGGAAAGGAGATGTAATTGCCTATACCGGCAATACCGGAAGCTCGGGTGGCCCCCACCTGCATTTCGAGATCAGGGACACCAAAACAGAAGCCACCATCAACCCGCTGCTATTTGGACTGGAAATACCCGACAACATCTCTCCGGTTATCTATTCCATGTATGTATATCGCTTAAACAAAAGGCCCTTTAACGAGTTTGTTCCGAAACAATACTTTCAGGTTATTGGCGGGGCAGGCACTTACCACCTGAATAAAGTGAGCACCATTAATTTAAGTGGCGAAGTGGGCTTTGGCATCATTACTACCGATAAGCACAATGGTGCATCAGGAACCAATGGTGTATATTCCATAGAACTTGAACTGGATGGCAAGCTGGTTTACGTATCCGCCCTTGAAAAATTTTCTTTTGAGAACAGTAAAGCCATTAATTCACATATAGACTATCCTACTTATCTGAATACTAAACGAAGCATACAAAAAAGCTTTGTAGACCCTGGTAATCCCCTTAAAATTTACAGCAACCTGGTTAACAATGGCCGCATCGAATTTACTGACGGGGCCTTGCACAAATTAAAATATACAGTTACCGATGGGGCAGGCAATAAAAGCACCCTGGCCTTTAATGTACAGGCAAATGCTGCTGCAGTGATCAATGTACCGGAACCTGCTGCCGGCTCCCTAAGCTTTTCTTATGCAAATCAAAACGAGTTTAACAATGATGCAGTTAAGGTAATTATCCCTAAAGGCAGTTTATACAACGACCTGAATTTTGTATATAAACGTTTGCCAAAGCCACCGGGCAATGCTTATTCTGAAGTACACCAAATCCACAATACGCTTACACCACTGCACTCAGGTTTCGAGCTCTGGATTAAGGCTGACAGTGCTTTAAACAAATACAAGGAAAAGGCGCTGATTGTGAATACAGGCAGGTCGTCGCAGGGCGGTTATTTTGAAAATGGGTATGTTAAAGCAAAACCACGCAATTTTGGAAGCTTTTTTATTGCGATAGACACCATTCCACCTACCATTATACCTGTAAATATTGCCGATGGCAAAAGCATGGCCGGCATTGGCAAAATGTCTTTCAAAATAAGGGATAACCTTTCGGGTATTAAAAGCTTTAATGGCTATATTGACGGCAAATGGATATTAATGGAATTTGATACCAAAACCGCTTCCTTATGGCATACTTTTGACGACAGGACACCTCCTGGAAAACATACCCTGGAGGTAATTGTTACTGATATGAAAGATAACAACAAGAATTATACAATTACTTTTTATAGATAAAAACGATGAGCGAATTAAAAGAGGGCCAGAAAGCACCAGGCTTTTCTGCAAAAGACCAGGATGGCAACACAGTAACATTGGCACAATTTGCCGGTAAAAAAGTTGTGCTTTACTTTTACCCTAAAGATGATACTCCGGGCTGTACGGCTGAAGCCTGCGATTTCAGGGACAACTACCAGGGCTTGACTGCTAAGGGCTATGTTGTTTTAGGCGTAAGCACTGATGATGAAAAATCGCATCAGAAGTTTATAACCAAACACAACCTGCCTTTTACTTTACTGGCCGATACGGATCAGAAAATAGTAACCGATTATGGTGTTTGGGCTGAAAAGAATATGTATGGCAAAAAATATATGGGTACCGTAAGAACTACTTTTGTGATTGATGAACAGGGCAATATTGCACACATCATTAAAAAAGTAGATACAGCAAATTCAACAGCACAGGTTTTAGCACTGGCTTAATCAAAAATACCTTTTCGGAGCAGCTTTTTTATCAGCTATATCGAAAAGGTATTTTCCGTAAGCAAGGTTGTAACCCCCCCTCATATTGTCGCGTTTGCCCCTCATTTGTGTAACTCGCCTTTTTTAAATTTGGGTGATCATTAACCTAAGAGACACTACCCGCTACGGGTGGGATTTTGGATATATAGATTAGAATAAGGAATTGATTTAAAACAAAGTACAATGAGAAAAGTAATTGCCGCATTCAATATGACACTTGACGGAATTTGCGACCATACAGCAGGAATTCCCGACGAAGAAATACACTATCATTATACTAACCTGCTAAATAACGCAGGCAGCATTCTATATGGAAGGATAACCTATCAACTCATGCAATTTTGGCAAACGCTGTTAAAAAATCCTTCCGATGAAAAATCAATGAATGATTTTGCCATTGCTATAGACAAAATTCCAAAAATTGTTTTTTCAAATACGCTTAAAAGCACAGACTGGGACAGTGCTCAATTGTCAGATCGAACTCTTGAAGAAGAAGTTTTAGAACTCAAACAACAATCGGGTAAGGACATTTTAGTGGGCAGCCGGAGTTTAATTATACAGCTCATGAAACTTAATTTGATTGATGAGTTGCAGCTTTGTATTTACCCTGTTATAGCGGGAGCAGGTTTGCCATTATTTGAAAACCTAAAAGACAGGACCATTCTTAAATTGATAAAGACAAAAACTTTTAGCGGTGGTGCAGTAACGCTTTATTATGAGCGGGGCGCCGGGTGATGCTAACCCTTTCAAGTAAAGATGAAGATCGCAAGCTATAACATCAACGGCATCAACGCGCGTCTGGACAATTTACTACGCTGGCTTAAAGAAGCCCGGCCCGATGTGGTATGTTTGCAGGAGCTTAAAGCGCCAGATAACAGGTTCCCCGCTCAGCTGCTGCTGGATGCGGGGTATCACGCCATCTGGCATGGACAAAAGAGTTGGAACGGGGTGGCTATCCTATCCCGGTACGCTGAGATCAAGGAAACCCGGCGGGGCTTAGAAGGAGATCCTGAAGATTTGCACAGCCGATATATTGAGGCATTTATAAATGGCGTTGTGATTGGTTGTTTATACCTGCCAAACGGCAACCCCTTTCCCGGACCTAAGTTTGAGTATAAACTCAACTGGATCAAAAGGCTTACTAAACATGCAGCAAAGCTGAATGCATTTGGTTTGCCTGTAGCCCTGGTTGGCGACTACAACATTATACCCACTGATCTGGACACGTATAAGCCAGAAAAATACCTGGAAAATGCATTGTTCCGTCCCGAAGCGCGAAAATTATGGACTGCACTTTTAAAGCAAGGCTGGACTGATGCCTTTAGAAAGCTTTATCCCAAGGATCGCATTTATACTTTTTGGGATTACCTGCGCAATGCCTATCATCGTGATGCTGGCCTGCGGCTCGATCACTTTTTGCTGAATGACAAATTGGTAGACAGGCTGGACGTGGCTGGTGTTGACAAACATGTACGCGGCTGGGACCATTCCAGCGACCACGCACCGGTATGGGTTGTCCTAAAGGATCTCCCCGATCAGGCGAAGTGATCTCTACCCGCAACATTTATTGCCACCAGCCCTTGTATCTTTTCATACAGTTCACTGGCATGAAAAGGCTTCGAGATGTAATCGTTCATACCAATGCTGAGGCATTTTTCGCGTTCCCCTTTTATGGTATGTGCCGTCATGGCTACAATAGGAATGTCTTTTTTACCGGATTTCATGTTACGGATGTGGATAGTTGTTTCATAACCATCCATTTCAGGCATTTGAAGATCCATTAAAATAATGTCAAAATCAGCGCTGGCGTATTTATGCAGCGCTATCTTTCCATTTTCGGCTACAGTAGTATGGTATCCTTTTTTTTGCAACAACTTAATTACCAGCAATTGGTTAATGGCATTGTCTTCTACAATTAGCACATTGATGTCCTTTCCGATTTCTGATTCTGGTGTCAGGTTAAATTCATTGTGTGCCGATTGCTGCCAGTCTTTACCCGCATGTGCTTTAAGGAAAGACAACCTGAAATAAAACTCAGAACCTTCATCGGGCAGGCTGTTCAATTGTATTACCCCATCCTGCAGGGCAATTAAATGCTTTACAATGCTCAATCCAATCCCTGTACCGCCAAATTTCCGTTTCATATGATTGGTTCCCTGCTCAAAAGGGTTGAAGATCTTTTCCTGTTTATCTAAAGGTATGCCAATGCCGGTATCTTTAACCCTGAATTCAACAACAACATGGTCATCATGATCTGTTACCGCCTTTGCCGAGATAGAAACCCCACCTGTTTCTGTAAACTTAATTGCATTAGAAGTAAGGCTCAGTAAAATTTGGGTAAGTCTTACGGAATCACCATAAATAGAATCCGGGATATTGGGATCTATGGTATAACTCAATCCTATTTCTTTAAGCCTTGCGTTAGATTCCATCAGCATGCAGATAGACTGTATGGTATCCCTTAAGTTAAAAGGAAGACACACAAAACTGATCTCTCCCGTCTCGATATTGGCAAAGTCAAGAATATCATTTAAGGTAACCAGCAAATGATCGCCCGATTTGATGATCATCTTAATGGATTCCATCTGATCTTTATCTTTAAGGGATTCCTGAAGATGTCGCGCAAAGCCCAATATGGCGTTCATAGGTGTGCGGATCTCATGGCTCATATTTACCAGGAAATATTGTTTTACTTTTTCATAATGTTCTGCCCTTTGTTGTTCCTTTTCCAGGCTTAAACTAATCCGCTCTACCTTATCTATATTTTGCTCCAGTTTAGTAGCCAGTTCGTTAAAAGTAAAAGCCAGAATATTGATCTCGTTTTTGGCATAAGCATCAATTCTGGTTTTAAGTAAGCCATTTTTAATTTGCCCGGCTCCTGTTACAATGCTGCTGATCCCGTTTTTAAGGCTCAGTTTTATGGAATAAATAAAAATTAAACTGGCGATAGTGCCCGCTAAAAAAAATATAGCCAGATAGGTCCGGGCTATTGTTTGTGGAAAATACAAAGCACAAAGTCCGCCGATGAGCAATAAGGCCACAAGGCCGCTTATAAAAAGTAATCGCTTTGATATAGATATATCATTCAACCTCCTGAATAAAACAGAAATGAACATAGACAAGCTCGTTAATAGTTTTAAAATCCCCTGTATTTTATTACAATATAGATAAAAGTAATCTTTTACCGCATAATAGCAGGCGTACCAGAGCTGTTCATTTTGTTCAACTACGCTGAGGCGTGTTTTCCTACTTTATGGCCGGCAACGGCAAAATACCAGATATAAAGGTAACAAGGCAATACACTAACGAAAAATGCCAGCTGAAAATGCATACCGGTATAATCTTTTAGATATCCATAAATTAAAGGCCAGATGGCACCACCTGCAATACCCATGATCATGATGGCAGAGCCTGTTTTAGTAAATTTACCCAGGCCTTTGATACCCAGAGGGAAAATAGCCGGCCACATTAAAGAGTTTGCCAAACCTAAAAGACCTACAAAGATGACCGAAGTATAACCATCTGTAAAGTAAGCTGCCGAAACAAAGATAACGCCTATAATGGCACATATTTTTAATGCCGCCTGTTGTGTAATGTATTTTGGTATGGTAAAAATACCGATGAAATAACCGACAAGCATACTGGTTAAAGTAAGCGTAGTAAAATACTTGCTGATATCGGCACTGATGCCCAATTCTTTACCATATACCCCAATGATATCTCCTGCCATTACTTCGGCAGCAACGTAAACAAAAATACAGAAGGCACCGAGGAACAGGTGGGGGAACTGGAAGATAGAGGTTTTGGCAGTCTTCACTTCCTCTCCTTCAATTACTTCTTCTTTATCCACATCTACCTCTGGCAAATTTGAATATTTAATGAATAGCGCAAAAGCAACAAATACAATTGCAAGTACAATATAAGGTGTGTAAACACGGCCTAAAACTTCGGCAAGTAGAGCCTCTTTTTCGGCAACTGTAGTAGCTGCATCATTGATCTTTGCCTCTATACCGGCAGCATTTTTAAGGAACAGCGTGCCCATAATGATAGGTACAATGATACCGGCAAATTTATTGCAAAGCCCCATAATACTGATCCGTTTTGCGGCACTTTCTATAGGGCCTATAATACTGATGTATGGGTTGGATGCGGTTTGCAATAACGACAGGGCAGCACCCTGAATAAAGATGCCGGTTAAAAACAAACCAAAACTTCTGGTACTTGCAGCAGGAATAAAAACAAGGGAGCCTATACCCAAAATAAGCAGACCAGTTACCAATCCGTTTTTAAATCCCAGCTTCTTTAATATCCATGAGGAAGGTAAAGCCAGGAAGAAATAGGCGATATAGGAAGCAAAAGTAACTAAAAAGGCTTCAAAATCGGTTTTCAAACCACAGGCAAGCTTAAGAAAAGGAATTAAGGTACTGTTGGCCCAGGTTACAAAGCCAAAAATAAAAAACAAGGCTCCTATGGTTACAATGGGAGAAATTACAGTCGATTTTGTTTGGGTTGTCATGATTAGATTTAGTTTTTGGGTGTTGGTTACTTTTTTAACTATTTTAAAAACTTGAAGCTCTAAAAATATAAAATTTCATGGAATTCCGTGCTTAATTAACTTTTTTAACGCAAACGTTTGTTTAAAATGAAGGAGTACAGAATTTTTCCCCGGATTTCACTGCTATCAACTGAACTTTGCGACTTAATAGCTTAAGCCCAAAGTATTTTTAATTACATTTGCCTTATTAATCAACAACCCCAATTAATGAAACATACAATTAATGAATTAGAAGATATCGCTGCTCAGGTAAGAAGGGATATCGTTAGAATGGTACATGCCTGCCAATCGGGACACCCGGGAGGATCTTTAGGGTGTGCAGATTTTATGACTGCATTGTATTTTGAAATCATGAACCACTCTACTGATTTTAAAATGGATGGAAAAGGCGAAGATTTGTTTTTTCTTTCAAACGGACACATTTCACCGGTTTTTTACAGTGTCCTGGCCAGATCGGGCTATTTTGAGGTAAGTGAACTGGCTACTTTCAGAAAATTAAATTCAAGATTACAGGGGCACCCTACTACACATGAAGGGCTTCCTGGTGTAAGGATAGCATCTGGTTCTTTGGGCCAGGGCATGTCGGTAGCTATTGGCGCAGCCCAGGCAAAAAAGCTGAACAAAGATCATTCAATTATATATTCTTTACACGGAGACGGCGAATTACAGGAAGGTCAGAACTGGGAAGCCATTATGTATGCTCCCTTTAACAAGATAGACAACCTGATTTCGACAATTGATTATAACGGACAACAAATTGACGGCCCTACTGAAAAGGTATTGTCGCTGGAAAACCTGCAAGCTAAATTTGAAGCTTTCGGATGGCATGTGATCAACTCTGATGGTAATGACATGGATGCTATTGTTAAAGCATTACATTATGCAAAATCACTGACTGGGAAAGGTAAACCAATCCTGAACTTAATGAGCACACAAATGGGCTATGGCGTTGATTTCATGATGGGATCGCACAAATGGCATGGCGTTGCCCCTAATGATGAGCAGCTTGCCGCAGCTTTGGCGCAATTAAGTAGTACCCTAAAAGATTATTAAGCATGAAGAAGTATACATACACTGAAAAAAAAGATACGCGTTCTGGTTTTGGAGCTGGATTGCTTGAAGCCGGAAAAAAGAACCCTGAAGTAGTAGCACTCTGTGCTGATCTGGTAGGCTCATTAAAAATGGATGCATTTATTAAGGAGTTTCCTGAACGCTTTTTCCAGATCGGTATTGCTGAAGCCAATATGATTGGTATTGCAGCTGGCTTAACCATTGGAGGAAAAGTTCCTTTTACCGGAACCTTTGCTAACTTTTCGACCGGAAGGGTTTACGACCAGATCCGCCAGTCGGTAGCTTATTCTGACAAAAATGTAAAAATCTGTGCTTCGCACGCAGGTTTAACCCTGGGCGAAGATGGTGCAACCCACCAGATCCTGGAAGATATAGGCCTGATGAAAATGCTGCCTGGTATGACAGTAATCAACACCTGCGATTATAACCAGACTAAAGCTGCTACCATTGCTATTGCTGAACACCATGGCCCTGTTTACCTGCGTTTTGGTCGCCCGGTAATCCCTGTATTTACAGATCCTGACCAGAAATTTGAAATTGGAAAGGCCTGGATGGTAAATGAAGGCAAAGATGTAACCATTATTGCTACCGGCCATATGGTTTGGAAAGCTATTGAGGCCGGAGAGAAACTTGCTGAACTGGGCATTGATGCTGAGATTATAAACATCCACACGATTAAACCTTTGGATGAAGCAGCAGTCCTTAAATCAGTAAAGAAAACTGGTTGCGTGGTTACCTGCGAGGAACATAATAAATATGGTGGTTTAGGAGAAAGTGTTGCAAGGTTACTTTCAACAGAGCTGCCTACACCACAGGAATTTGTTGCCGTAAACGATAGTTTTGGAGAAAGCGGAACGCCTGATCAATTGATGACCAAATACGGATTAGACAGTGTAAACATTGTTGAAGCAGTACAAAAGGTGATCAAAAGAGCCAAAAAATAATAAGCGACAAGCACATCATAATGAAGCAGGTTGAAGATTCAGAGATTTTAGAGAAGTTCTCCAATATAAAAACTCGGGATGAAGCCTTTAACCTGCTTCTAAATAAATACCAACAAAAGATTTACTGGCACATCAGAAGGCTGGTCATCGATCATGATGACGCTGACGACCTGGTGCAGGACACCTTTATAAAGGTTTGGAAGAACCTTGAAAAATTCCGCAGCGATTCGCAGCTTTATACCTGGATCTATAGGATTGCCACCAATGAATCCATCACTTTCCTAAACAAAAAGAAACAACGAAACAATACACCCCTGGATGAAGTATCGGCCGAACTTTCAGAAACCCTGATTGCTTCTTCTCATTTTAATGGTGATAAAGTTCAGTTAAAACTTCAGCAGGCCTTACTTACCCTACCGGAAAAACAACGCCTGATTTTTAACATGAAGTATTTTGATGAGCTGAAGTATGAAGAAATTTCGGAAATAACAGGGACTAGTGTAGGTGCCTTAAAAGCATCCTTTCATATCGCTGTAAAGAAAATTGAAGTTTTTATGCTAAATGAAGACATTACCTTTTAAACCTTTTGAGCTATAATGTATCAATATATCTGAGATGGATGAGAAATTAACAGAAAGCGGTTTTACTACCCCCGACAACTATTTTAGTGAACTTGGCAATGCCATACAGGCTAAGGTTGTAACGGAACGGCTTAAAGCTGTTGCAGCCAGCGATGGTTATAGTGTTCCTGAAAATTATTTTGAACAACTACAGGCCAGCATATTAAATAAAACAACGAAGGAAAAGAAGGTGCTCCGTTTATGGCGTTCCGGCCTGTTAAAATATGCTTCAGCTGCCTGTTTTGTAATCTTAAGTGCAACCGGTTTTTATTTTTACGATATACTGCAGCCACATAAAAAAACAGTTTACAGGGATTTTGCAACTGAACAGCTGTTGTATGATATAGATGAACAGGTCATCATTGACCATATACAAGCCAACGATTTACAACAAACAAAACCATCGCCTACTGAAGTAGCGCTGGAAAATTATATCCTTAACAACTATACGCAGAGTGACATTGCTTCGGGTTTATAAATATCATCAAATGAAACAGGTAATTATTGCTTTTCTATTCATGTTCCCCATTATTGCAACTGCGCAAAAGTATGGAGAACGCAACAATGAAATTGAATCGTACAAAATAGGTTATTTAACCCAGAAACTTGACCTTTCGAGTGAAGAAGCGAAGATTTTCTGGCCCATTTATAACGACTGGCAAAAAGAACAGACCGCTTTACGTAAAGAGCGTGTGCAAAAAATGATCAGCTTTAGAAAGCTCACCGAAATTGAAGAACTGTCGGACACTGAGGTACAGAACCTGATTGTGAACGACTTTAGTTTTAAGCAACGTGAACTAAATCTGGAAAAAAAATATTATTACCGCTTAAAATCGAATTTACCAATTAAAATAGTAGGTAAGTTTTACAGGGCCCAGGAGACTTTTAAAAAGGAAATTTTAGCTAAATACAGATTTAACAACAAACCGCAGCCAAATTAAATTTTTGTATTTTTGGCCATGCTTACACAACGCCAATTATTTCTGCAGCACAATGCCCAAACCACTTTAGATCCGCTTCTACTGGCATTTAACAGGGCCAAAGGAATGTATCTTTATGATGCAGATGGCAAAAAATACATGGATCTAATTGCCGGTATTGGGGTAAGTAATGTTGGCCACTGCCACCCAGCTGTGGTAAATGCGGTACAGCAACAGGCAGAAAGCTATATGCACATTATGGTTTACGGCGAATTTGTGCAAAACCCGCAGGTAAATTTTGCAGCAGCACTAGCAGCTGTTTTACCGGAAAACCTGAACTGCACTTATTTTGTTAATTCGGGAGCTGAAGCTGTAGAAGGTGCCATGAAACTGGCCAAAAGATATACACAACGTTCAGAAATTATTGCCTGCCATAATTCTTATCACGGCAGTACACAAGGTGCCCTAAGCCTGATGGGCAACGAAGAATTTAAACAGGCCTACCGGCCGCTTTTACCAGACATTAAATTTATAAATTACAACAGGATTGAGGACCTGGACCAGATTACTACCCGCACCGCGGCAGTGTTTATAGAAACCGTACAAGGTGAGGCAGGGATTAGGGTGGCTGATCCATCTTATTTTGAAGCGCTGAGAAAAAAATGTACAGCAACAGGAACTTTGCTGGTATTGGATGAAATACAGTGTGGTTTTGGCCGGACGGGTAAAATGTTTGGCTTTGAACATTTTGGCATTGTTCCGGATATTTTGTTGCTGGCAAAAGGCATTGGTGGCGGTATGCCCATAGGTGCTTTTATCAGCTCGCGGGAGATCATGATTTCATTGGCAACAAATCCAATACTGGGCCATATCACCACTTTTGGAGGGCATCCGGTGAGTTGTGCAGCAGGTTTGGCAACTTTACAGACCATCATTACTGAAAACATTGTAGAGGGGGTTACGGCTAAAGCTGAACTGTTTAAAAAACTACTGGTACACCCGGCAATTAAAGAAGTAAGGGGCAAAGGCCTGATGATCGCCATAGCATTTGAAAATTTTGAGCTCAATAAAAAGATCATCGATGCCTGTATTGCAGACGGGCTGATCAGCGACTGGTTTTTACATTGCAGCAATGCCATGCGGATAGCGCCACCGCTTATCATTAGCGAGGAAGAGATAAAATGGGCCTGTGCAGTGATTTTGAAGAATGCAGACGCCCTGGTTTAACTCATTTTTTGACGCTTGATTAGATAAGCCTGTAATATGGGATAAAATCCTTTGGCAATATCTGCATCAACCATATCAATTTTGTACTGTGCACATTTAAGCTGAATGGCCTGCCTGTAGGCCTGCATCTTTAACAGATAGGCATCTTTAACTTTTGAGGTATGTGCTTTTAGTATAGCACCCGTTTCCATATCAACAAATTGATAAGGACGGTTCTCAAATTTAAAATCTACTTCTTTTGCTTTGTCTATCACATTAAAAATGATGACTTCATGTTTATTGAACTTCAGGTGCTGAAGGGCCGAGAATAAACCTTCGATCTGATGTTCATCCTGAGCAGTACTGAGCAGATCACTAAACACAACCACCAGGGAACGTTTATGGATCAGCTCTGCAATTTGGTGTAAAGCCTGGTCAAGATTGGTCTTTACGTTCATCTGCTCGGCTTTTAAAATTTCTTCCAGTCTTGCGAACAGGTATTTTTGATGGGTGGTGGTAGATTTAGCCGGGGTATTCAATACCAGCTGATCGGTAAAAAGACTTAGGCCAAAGGCATCGCGCTGCCTTTTTAGCAAATAAACCAATGCAGCAACCGCCTGTACAGAAAAATTAAGCTTATTGTATGCTTTTAAAGGGAAATACATGGACGAAGAAACATCGATGATGAACTGACAGCGCAGATTGGTTTCTTCTTCATAGCGTTTGCTAAAAAGCTTGTCGGTCCTGGCATAAAGTTTCCAGTCGATGTTTTTAACATTATCGCCAACATTATAAAGCCGGTGTTCTGCAAATTCAACAGAAAAACCGTGAAAAGGGCTTTTGTGCAATCCGGTAATAAAACCTTCCACTACCTGCCTGGCCAGTAATTCAAGGTTGCCATTAAAATGTAAGGTTGTTTCATCAATTGGCGACTGCATGCTGTAAATATAAAAAAAGCGTTCATAATAATTATGAACGCTTTTCATTCGTATATAATTGTGTTTACAACTGTTTGTCTAATTTTTGGGCCAGTACAGATTTAGGCACGGCGCCAACTTGTTTGTCTACCACTTCCCCATTTTTAAAGTACAATAAAGCAGGGATATTACGGATGCCAAACTGAGTAGAGATTTGAGGGTTGTTGTCAACATTCACTTTTCCTACAAGCGCTTTACCTTCGTATTCTTTTGAGATTTCATCTACTACCGGACCTACCATGCGACATGGACCACACCATTCTGCCCAAAAGTCAACTAAAACGGGTTTATCTGATTTTAATACAACTTCCTCGAAGTTAGCATCTGTGATTTCTAAAGCCATAATTCTATTTTTTAATATTAGTTCTCTTATTTAGCTTGCCCGATCTGTTTACATGCAGGTCTTGCAGACTACAAATATATCATCAATTGTGATGCCATCAATCCGGCCAGTGCCATTATGACATTAGTTCAACTTAGAACTCACATTTAAGGCTTCTATCTGACTCAGAAAATCGTTGGTGGGGTTAATTTTTAACGATTTTGAAGGCAATTTGACCATCACATTCTGTTCCCTGTCGTACACATCGAACAGCAATTGACAGTTTTGCTGCTCGGTAGTTGCTTTATTATTTTCCAGAATGGCCAGGATCTGCCCCATAAAGTCGTCGTTAACACGTTCAATAGGTACTTGTATGGTTACACTTTTGGCCAGTTTATCCCTTAGTTCTGACAAAAGATTAATGGAAGTAATCTTAAACTCCCAGTCGCCCTCTTTTCTAAACCGTTCAGCTACCCTTCCACGGATCTGTAAAAAATAACCATCGGTTAAAAACTGCTTAAATTTGATAAAATCATCGCCAAATAAAGCCAGCTCACAACTGTCGTCATAATCTTCGAACACCAATGTGCCAAAAGGTTTTCCTGTTTTTGTCATGCGCTGTGCAGCCACTACCACCAGGCCTCCAACCACAAGTTCCCTGTTTTTTATGCTTTCAAACTCGGCCAGTACCTCTTCGTTGGTATCGCCTGTCCTGATTTTATTTACGAGCGACAGGCATTTTACTTTATGCTGGCAGAATTCTTTTAATTCTAGCTTATAATTGTCCAGGGGATGCCCGGACAAAAAGATTCCGATGGCATCTTTTTCGTACTTCAGCTTATCAATTAAACTCCATTCAGGCGCAACAGGTAAAGCTGGCTCCAGGATCAGATCGGCTACAGAACCACCAAACAGGGAAGATTGGGAAGAAGATTCATTGTTCTGAAAATCATTGGCATATTTAATTACTTTTTCTATGCCATTCATCTTATCGTTAATGCCCACAAAGAAATACTGGGCACGATGATATCCAAATGCATCAAAAGCCCCGCTATACACAAAACTTTCGTAGGCTTTTTTATTTACGGTTCGGGTATTAGACCTTCTGGCAAAATCGTAAAGGTCTTTATACATGCCTTTCTCCAGTCTGTCTTCTATAATACTTTCTACTGCTTTTTCTCCTACCCCCTTAATACCCGAAAGGCCAAAGCGTACCTCGCCCTGTGCATTTACCGAGAATTTAATGTCAGACTCATTTACATCAGGGCCCAGTACCTGAACACCCATTTGCTTGCATTCTTCCATAAAGAATGCAACCTGCTTGATGTCGCTCATATTGTTGGACAGTACTGCCGCCATATACTCGGCAGGATAATGGGCCTTTAAATAGGCAGTCTGGTAAGCAATCCAGGCATAGCAGGTAGAGTGCGATTTGTTAAAGGCGTAAGAGGCAAAAGCTTCCCAGTCTTTCCAGATTTTCTCTAATATCACCGCATCATGGCCCTTCTCTGCTGCCTGCTTTATAAATTTCGGCTTCATCTTGTCCAGTACATCCTTTTGCTTTTTACCCATTGCCTTACGCAATACATCGGCCTCGCCTTTGGTAAAGCCAGCAAGCTTTTGCGACAAAAGCATCACCTGCTCCTGATATACCGTAATCCCGTAGGTTTCTTTTAAATATTCCTCACAGGCATCCAGATCATATTTAATCTCCTCTTCACCATTTTTTCTGCGCACAAAACTCGGAATATACTCCAGGGGGCCCGGCCTGTACAAGGCGTTCATGGCAATTAAATCGCCAAATACAGTAGGCTTCAGCTCTTTCATGTATTTTTGCATCCCCGTACTTTCGTACTGGAAAATACCAATGGTTTCCCCACGCTGGAAAAGCTCGTATGTCCGCTCATCGTCAATCGGAAAATTATCGGGATCCAGGTCTATGTTATGCCTGGATTTAACCAGTTTAACGGTATCCTTAATGAGGGTTAAGGTTTTTAACCCCAAAAAGTCCATCTTTAACAGACCTGCACTTTCCACCACCGAGTTGTCGAACTGGGTAACATACAGATCTGAATCCTTAGCGGTAGCAACCGGAACAAAATTGGTAATATCGCTTGGTGTAATAATTACCCCACAGGCATGGATACCGGTATTTCTTAAAGAGCCCTCTAAAATCTGCGCCTGCTCCAGTGTTTTCGCCCCCAGGTCTTTGGCACCCGCCAGGGCTTTAAGCTCCAGGATCTTTTCATATTCATCAGCACGAAGTGCCTCTTTTAAACTCTTTTCATCGAGGGTAAAAATCTTAGCCAGCTTCATATTCGGAATCAGCTTGGCGATCTTCTCTGCCTCAAAAAGTGGAAGGTCGAGCACACGGGCCGTATCCTTTACAGAAGATTTGGCGGCCATGGTTCCATAAGTGATGATCTGGGCAACCTGGTTAGATCCGTATTTTTTGATTACATAATCCATAACCCTTCCACGGCCTTCATCGTCAAAGTCGATATCAATATCGGGCATGGATACACGATCGGGGTTAAGGAAACGCTCAAAAAGGAGATCGTATTTAATTGGATCTATATTGGTGATACCCAAACAGTAGGCCACAGCAGAACCTGCAGCTGATCCCCTTCCGGGGCCTACAGATACATCCAGGTTCCGTGCTTCGGCAATAAAATCCTGTACAATGAGAAAATATCCGGGATAACCGGTCTTTTCAATGGTCTGCAGCTCAAAATCCAGCCGCTCCGCAATGTCGTCTGTAATTTCTCCGTATCTCTTTTTTGCACCAACATAAGTCAGGTGCCTTAAGAATTTGTTTTCCCCTCTTTTGCCTCCGTCTTCTTCATCTTCCTTAACTAAAAACTCCTCAGGAATATCAAATTTAGGTAAAAGTACCTCCCGGGCCAGTTTATAGGCTTCGATCTTGTCTACTACCTCCTGTATATTGCTAATCGCTTCCGGCAAATCAGCAAACAGGCTTTTCATTTCTTCAGGAGATTTGAAATAGTACTCCTGGTTAGGTAAACCAAAACGGTAACCCCTTCCGCGCCCTATTGGGGTAGCCTGTTTCTCGCCGTCTTTTACACACAATAAAATATCATGCGCATTGGCATCTTTTTTATTGATGTAATAGGTATTATTGGTGGCGATCAGCTTTACCTCATGTTTTTTTGCAAGGTTTACAAGTGTGGCATTTACAATATCTTCATCTTCCTGGTTGTGCCGCATCAGCTCGATATAAAAATCATCGCCAAACTGGGATTTCCACCAGAGCAGTGCTTCTTCGGCCTGCTTTTCACCCATGTTTAAGAGCTTACTGGAGATCTCTCCATATAAGTTACCAGATAAAACCAGGATATCCTCTTTATATTGTTCAACTATGGCCTTATCTATCCGGGGGATGTAATAAAAACCCCTGGTATAGGCAATGGACGACATTTTAGCCAGGTTATGATAACCGGCTTTATTTTTGGCCAGGAAAACCACCTGGTAACCATCGTCTTTTCTCTTTTTGTCTTCATGGTTTTCGCAGACAAAAAATTCACAGCCTATAATTGGTTTAATGGTCTGCTCCTCTGCCGTTTCACCTTTTTCTATTGCAGCAGCATTTCTGGCTTCTACCCCTTTATTGTGGTTAAGCACCTGGCTTACAAAATGGAATGCCCCCATCATGTTGGCATGATCTGTTATGGCTACGGCCGGCATTTTATGGGCTGCCGTAGCTTTGATGAGGGAAGGGATATTGATGGTAGACTGCAATACCGAAAATTGGGTATGGTTATGCAAATGCACAAAAGCAGCATCTTTTAGCGCTTCTTTATTTTCTTCTAAAGTACGTTTGGAGATTTTTCCTCCATCATCTTTTTGCAGGCGTTTCCTGATCTCATCAGAGGCCGCTTTCAGGTTGATGTGGTTCAGGCCAACACGTTCAAATACCTGCGGGGTATTTTGTTTAAAACGGGTTATGTATTGCTGATCGGCCTGCAACTGCTCTGGTCTGAAGGCATCTATTTTGATCAGCTGTAAAAAACAACGGGTAGTAGCCTCAACATCGGCTGTAGCATTGTGGGCCTCGGCAAAAGGCTCACCAAAAAGATACTGGTGAAGCTCTGTTAAGTTAGGCAGTTTAAATTTACCCCCACGCCCACCTGGAAGTTTCAATAACTCGGCTGTAATTTCGGTACAGGTATCCAGCACAGGCATTTGCGCCATCGGGCTTTCTACACCCAGCCTGTAAAGCTCACAGCCCATAATGTTGACATCAAAACCTATATTTTGCCCAACAACAAATTTAGCTTTGGATAAAGCAATATTAAATTTCTCTAAAACTTCAGCCAGTTCTATCCCCTGCTCTGTAGCCAGCTCTGTAGAGATTCCATGAATACGCTCGGCGTCATAGGGTATATTAAAACCATCGGGCTTCACCAGGTAATCCTGATGCTCTATCATATTTCCCAGCTCATCATGCAATTGCCAGGCGATTTGAATACACCTTGGCCAATTGTCAGTATCGGTAATTGGCGCATTCCAATTGCGTGGTAAACCTGTGGTTTCGGTGTCAAATATTAAATACATAGCAGGAACAAAAATACAGAATTTTACCTGCGCTTATATTGGCGGTTTTAATTTATATGGGAAAAGATTTAAACATGTTCTTTCTCAGGGGCCTGCTGAACGGCCTTATGTTCCTGCGATACAAGTTTAGAAGTTTCATAGCCTTTTTTTGTACAGCGTTCTGTAATTTCTGCATACAATGTTGCAGATATTTCAGGCTTCCGGGCCATGATAAATAAGTGCTTATGTTTGGGATGCCCAACTACTACATAGGAATAATCATCTGCAAGCTCTATAACCCAATAATCTTCCTTAAAAGGCCATACAAACTGGGCCTTGAATACCGCATTGTTACTGCCCCTTACCACAAAAAGTTTGGACCGTATGTATTTGCGTTTGTCCTGACCTGTAACCTTATATGTAGTAAACACGGCATAATATCCATCAGGGTGAATTACATAAGTTTCTACCTTTTCTCTCCAATGTTTATCCATAAAGGTTGGAATAGAATACAGCGAATACCATTTTCCCGCATATGCCATAATATCTACTCGTTGTACAGGTTGGTTCTCCATAAATTTTCCTCCGATGATCTAGTATTTGGCAAATGTAAATTCTTTATCATAAAACCCGCAAGGAAGAATAAAGTTTTCAAAACCATTTTTTAAACTCATGTAATTTTATAACTTCGAAGGGAAGGTAACATACATAAAAAAAATTACTTATATGAAGATAACGGTTGTAGGTGCCGGTGCCGTAGGTGCCACTTGTGCAGATAATATTGCCAGAAAAGAACTAGCTGAAGAATTGATCTTACTGGATATTAAAGATGGCTTTGCCGAAGGTAAATCAATAGACATGATGCAAACAGCCGCTTTACTGGGCTTTGACACCAAAATTAAAGGTGTTACCAACGACTACGCAAGTACTGCGGATTCGGAAGTAGTTGTAATTACATCCGGATTGCCTCGTAAGCCTGGAATGACAAGAGAAGAACTGATAGGTATTAATGCGGGGATTGTAAAAGGGGTAACCGAGAATATCCTCAAATTCTCTCCGGGTGCAATTATCATTGTCGTTTCCAATCCAATGGACACCATGAACTATTTAACTTTAAAAACTTCCGGTCTTCCTAAAAACCGGATTATAGGTATGGGTGGTGCCTTAGATTCATCAAGATTTAAATATTACCTGAGCCAGGAGCTGAACTGCTCCCCTTCTGACCTGAATGCAGTGGTTATTGGCGGACATGGTGACACAACCATGATCCCCTTAATAAACCACGCTACCTGGAACAGCATCCCGGTTACACAATTGCTGAGCAAAGAACAACAGGATAAAGTGGTAAAAGCTACAATGGTAGGCGGCGCTACTTTAACAGGACTAATTGGCACTTCTGCATGGTACGCTCCTGGTGCTGGTACTGCTGCAATGGTTGAGAGCATTGTACGGGATGAGAAAAAACTGATTTCTTCTGGTGTATATCTGGAAGGTGAATACGGACAGGAAGATATTTCGTTGGTGGTACCTGTAATATTAGGCAAAAACGGGGTAGAGAAAATCCTTGACTTTAAACTGAGCAGCGAAGAGCAGGCCACTTTTAACCAAAGTGCCGATGCTGTACGCGCAATGAACAATGTACTTACAGATATGAAATTGATATAGGGAATAAATGAGGTCTGTTTCAATTCCCTTAACATTAATAAATTTACAAGACGACGGTTTCCACCTTTTGGTGGAAATTGTTGTTTTTGGACAAAAATTATTGGCTGTGGTTGATACCGGAGCTTCCAGATCTGTTTTTGACATGGCTTTGGTCAAAACCCATATCAGAGACCTGGAGCATACCGAAGAAACCCAGGCCACTACCCTGTTTACCACTTCGAGCACCTTACAGGCTGTCATTCCCAAAATAAAGATAGGCAGGTTGGTTTTAAAGGACTATGAAGCTGTGGCACTGGACCTGGAAGCGGTTAACCAGGCTTATGAAAGTCTGGGCCACCCGACCATTAAAGCTATTATTGGCAGTGATCTTTTACTGAAATATAATGCCACCATCAATTACAAAAAGATGAAACTTTTTCTTTACGAAGCATAAAAAAGAGGGGTACTGATCAGCACCCCTCTTTTTATAAATTGAAATAAATTTTACTAAGCATCAATCTTCGCATACTTCGCATTTCTTTCAATGAAATCCCTGCGTGGTGCAACTTCGTCCCCCATCAGCATAGAGAAAGTATGATCACACTCAGCAGCATTTTCAATTGTAGCCTGCATTAATGTACGCGTAGCCGGATTTAAGGTAGTATCCCACAATTGTTCTGCATTCATCTCTCCCAAACCTTTATAACGTTGGATGTGCACACTTTCTTCCTTTCCTGCACCCTTTAAACGCTGTACAGCGTCATCGCGCTGCTTATCGTTCCAGCAATATTCAAACTCCTTACCTTTTTTAACCTGGTAAAGCGGTGGTGCAGCAATATATACATAACCTGCTTCAATCAGGGCTTTCATATACCGGAAGAAGAAGGTTAAAATAAGCGTAGTAATGTGAGAACCGTCAATATCAGCATCCGTCATGATCACAATCTTGTGGTAGCGCAGCTTGGCTAAATTTAAAGCCTTATCGTCCTCTTCAGTACCAATACTCACACCCAGTGCCGTGAACATATTTTTGATCTCGTCATTTTCATAGATCTTATGCTCCATTGCCTTTTCTACGTTCAGGATTTTACCTTTCAAAGGCAATATAGCCTGGAAATTACGGTCGCGCCCTTGTTTGGCAGTACCACCGGCCGAGTCACCCTCTACCAGGTAGAGTTCACATTTTTCCGGATCACTATCAGAACAGTCGGCCAGCTTACCTGGTAAGCCCGAACCACCCATTACACTTTTACGTTGTACCATTTCGCGGGCCTTACGGGCCGCTGCACGTGCTGTAGCGGCAAGAATAACCTTGTTAACGATCATTCTGGCCTCTTTAGGATACTCTTCCAGATAAATACCCAAAGCTTCACCAACGGCAATATCAACTGCCCCCATCACTTCAGAGTTGCCCAGCTTGGTTTTGGTTTGCCCTTCAAACTGAGGTTCCTGTACTTTAACCGAAATTACTGCGGTTAAGCCTTCCCTAAAGTCATCACCGGTAATCTCAAACTTCACATTCTTCAGCAGGCCTGATTTATCGGCATAAGCTTTTAATGTTCTGGTTAAGCCTCTTCTAAAACCAGCAATATGTGTACCGCCTTCATGTGTATTGATGTTGTTCACATAAGAGTGCACATTTTCGGAATAACTGTCATTGTATTGCAGGGCAAGCTCTACTGGGATACCATTTTTTATGCCCTCAACATAAATAGGCTCAGGAATCAGAGATGGTCTTGTACCATCCAGAAACTGGACAAATTCTTTTAAGCCGCCTTCGGAATGGAAAAGTTCGGAAAGAAACTCGCCGTTTTCCAAGGTTTCACGCTCGTCAGTCAGCGTAAGTTTGATACCTTTATTCAGGAAAGAAAGCTCTCTTAATCTTGAAGCCAGTGTATCATAACGGTACTCTGTTGTTTGGGTAAAGATCGTCGGATCCGGAGAAAAGGTAACGATAGTCCCCCTTTTATCGGTATCACCTACAGATTTCACCTCATAGAGTGGTTTACCGATATTGTATTCCTGTACCCAGATCTTTCCTTCACGATGAACTTCGGCTTTTAAATGGGTAGATAAGGCATTTACGCAACTTACCCCTACACCGTGCAATCCGCCGGATACTTTATAAGTATCCTTATCAAATTTACCACCGGCATGTAATACGGTCATTACAATTTCAAGAGCCGACTTTTGTTCCTTGGTATTGATCCCGGTAGGGATACCACGTCCGTTATCTTCAACCCTGATTGAGTTATCTTTTAAAATATTTACATAAATGGTATCAGCATGTCCTGCCAGTGCTTCATCTATAGAGTTGTCTACAACCTCATACACCAGGTGGTGCAAACCTTTAATTCCGGTATCTCCTATATACATCGAAGGGCGCTTACGCACCGCTTCCAAACCTTCTAATACCTGTATATTATCTGCCGAATAATTTGACTTTGGATCTTTTTCTTCGCTCATATTTTTTAATAAAACAATAAGATTCAAATTTAACCAATTATGGTCAATTTAAGGCAAATGTGGATAACTATTTGAGTAAATAAGGATTGAAAAACGCGCTAAAAAACATATTCCTTAGGATACTAATTTTGAAATTTTATATTTGTTGAAATTTATCGGTAAAGGATAGACCATGCGGGATTCAAATGAGCGCCACAGGGCTTATAAAGAACGCTACATTTGACAATTAGAATAATTTAAATAGATGAAGACAACATTAAAATTAAGCAGCATTGCTACTGCGGTAGCCATAGTTTCAGTGATGGCATCGTGTCAGAACAAAGAAACAAAAGGCACTACAACTAAAACAACTGATGCTGTGGCTGTTTCTGACAGTGAGAAAATTGTTTACGTAAATTCAGACTCACTGCTAACAAAATATCAATATTTTAAGGACCTGAAAGTAAAATTAGATGGAAAATCTAAAACAGCACAATCAGACCTGGTAGCCAAACAGGATGCTTTTAAACGCGAAGTAGCACAGTATCAGCAGCAGGCAAATACCCTACCTGCGGATCAGCGCGCCGCCACAGAAGAAAGACTGGCACGCAAGCAACAGGAATTACAGGCCTATTCGCAAAATGCAGGTGCTGCACTTCAAAATGAACAGGCCGCCGAAAATGAAAAACTGTATGATAAAGTGGCTGATTATTTGAAAGTATACGCAAAAAAGAAAGGCTATAAAATGGTGTTGGGCTACTCAAAAGGAAACGGTACAATTCTATTTGCCGATGAAAGCTTAGATGTAACCAGCGAAGTTATTATTGGCTTAAATGAAGCTTACAAAAAATAAACACTCACAATGATATGAAATGCCTCCGGTAAAACCGGAGGCATTTTTTTTTGTATATTTATAATTATGGAGAAGAGGGATCAACACGAAAAATTCATGAAAATGGCCATACAGCTTTCAGAAGAAAATGTGCTGGATACAGTTGGCGGCCCTTTTGGCGCAGTAATTGTTAAAAATGGAAAAGTGATTGCAAAAAGTGCCAACAAAGTAACCTCAACCAACGACCCTACGGCTCATGCGGAGGTATCGGCGATAAGGATGGCCTGTAAAAAATTAAAAACATTCGACCTGAGCGGTTGTACCGTTTACACCAGTTGTGAACCCTGCCCTATGTGCCTGAGCGCCATATACTGGGCCAAAATAGATGCGATTTATTTTGCCAATACCAAAGACGATGCGGCTAATATTGGTTTTAGCGACAAATTCATTTATGATGAACTGGATAAATCTATGCACAAAAGGAAGTTGCCCATTAAACAATTGATGAGGGATGAGGCCATTCATGCATTCAGGTTGTGGGAAAAATCGGCCAGACGTGCAGATTACTGATCCCGTTTCCTTACTCTTCTTCAAACATCCCGCCAATCAGGTCATCCGTTTCACGGCGGTCCTTTTTGGTTGGCCTGCCAGTGCCCCGGTCCCTTTTTAATGTTGGGGCATGAAACATCGATTTAAATGCATGCGTCTCTTCAACAGGTGTAATGTCCTTATATTTTGTTACTGCAATTTTTGCTTCCACCCTGTTGTACAGTAACTCCACCACTTCAATCATTTTTTTTTCTATTCCTTTTGATACCTGGTACACATCGCCGGGCTTCACAATGGCCGAAGGTTTAAGGTTCTGACCTTTAAATTTAACGCGCCCTGCTTTGCAGGCCTCTGTTGCCAGGCTCCTTGTTTTAAACAGTCTTATTGCCCATAAATATTTATCTATTCTTAATTTTTCCTGCTCAGTCATAACATTCAAAAGTAGATAATATTGAAGGATTATGATAAAATTCATTTATTTTGTCAAAAAAATAACAAACAATCATGATAGCAGAATTAAAAAAGTTAGTAGAAGCCGCTTGGGAAGACAGAACTTTATTAGAATATAGTGAGCATTGCGAAGCAATAGAAACTGTAGTAATGCAGTTGGATAAAGGAGAACTGCGTGTGGCAGAGCCTATTTTAAACTCCTGGGGTGTAAATGAATGGATCAAAAAAGCAGTTATTCTTTACTTCCCTATCAGACAAATGAAGGTGATTGAAACCGGTCCTTTTGTGTATCACGACAAAATGAAACTTAAAACCAATTATAAAGAATTGGGTGTAAGAGTAGTGCCGGGTGCCAGTGCACGTTACGGTGCATATTTAGCAAAAGGGGTAATTATGATGCCTTCTTATGTCAACATTGGTGCTTACGTGGATGAGGGTACCATGGTCGATACCTGGGCTACAGTAGGCTCGTGTGCACAGATTGGAAAACATGTACACCTGAGTGGTGGCGTGGGTATTGGGGGTGTTTTAGAACCCATACAGGCTGCTCCGGTAATTATAGAAGACAATTGTTTTCTTGGATCAAGGGCCATTGTAGTTGAAGGTGTAAAAGTAGAAAAAGAAGCGGTATTGGGTGCCAATGTAGTATTAACAGCTTCTACAAAGATTATAGATGTTACTGGTCCGACTCCGGTTGAATATAAAGGCATTGTGCCGGCCCGCTCTGTGGTTATCCCTGGTTCTTATGCAAAAAAATTCCCTGCAGGAGAATACCATGTACCCTGTGCGCTGATTATTGGTAAGCGTAAAGAATCAACAGATAAAAAAACTTCGCTTAATGATGCATTGAGAGAAAATAATGTAGCAGTATAAGCTGATGAATATTGGTTTTGATGGAAAAAGAGCGGCAAATAACCTGACGGGTTTAGGCAATTACAGCCGCTCATTAATTGCTCATCTGGCAAAATATTTCCCTCAAAACCAATATTTTGTTTATAGCCCGAAAGTAAAAGACAATCCGCAGATCAGGCTTTTTAAGGAAACACCAAAGGTTCATTTAAAACTACCTGAATCCAAAGGACTGTTCTGGCGAAGCCTGGGCATAAAAACCCAGCTGCAAAAAGATAGGCTTGCCCTGTATCATGGCCTTAGCCATGAACTTCCAATCGGCATCCACAAAACGGGCATCCCATCCATCGTAACCATACACGATCTTATTTTTATCAGGTTCCCTCAGTATTATGGGTTCATTGACCGGCTTATTTATAAATTTAAAACGAAATATGCCTGTAAACACGCCAACAGGATCATTGCCATCAGCGAGCGCACCAAACAGGATATTATTGAATTATATAACATAGCTGCAAATAAAATAGAAGTAATTTATCAGAGTTGCGATGACAGCTTTAAATTGCCCGCTACTGAAGCGCTGCAAGAGCAGGTTAAAAAAAATTATACTTTACCTGATCAATACATTTTAAATGTGGGTACAATTGAGCAGAGAAAAAACCTGCTGACCTTAATAAAAGCACTTAAAAATGTCAATTCGGATTATAAACTGGTAGTCATCGGAAAAAAAACAGGATACTTCACAATGGTTGAAAATGAAATAGAACTGCTCGGATTGAAAGACAGGGTTCTTTTTTTACAGCATGTTCCATTTACCGACCTTCCTGCCATATATCAGCTGGCTACAGCTTTTATTTATCCCTCTCTATATGAAGGTTTCGGCATTCCGATTATAGAAGCCTTGTACTGTAAGGTTCCGGTAGTCGCAGCCCGGGGTTCCTGTTTGGAAGAAGCGGGTGGTGAAAGTAGCTTATATATAGCCCCTGAAGATGATAAGGCTTTAGCCCAGGCTATAAATAAAATACTGGATAACCCTGAACTGCAAATGGAGATGAAAGAAAAAGGCAGTGCTTATGTTCAGAAATTTAACAATGAAGACATCAGTGCGCAGTTGATGCAATTATATCTCAAAACGCTCCATAACATCAGGACAATTAGAAAATAAATAACTCAAAAAATGCTTTATGAAAATTGTTTTTGATGCAGAAAGAATGAAATATCCATTTACAGGACTGTTCGAATATTGCCTGCAATTGGGTGAATCCCTTCTTCAGATCAAACCTAAAGACGATAGACTTGCATTTTACATGCGCAGGGAAGATGAGGAATATTTTGGTCATCCCATTCATACATTAAACCAAAAAAGCTTCCACAAGTTTATTTTTCCTGGGTATAAACATATAGACATCTGGCATACTACTTACCAGTCTACCTCATACATCCCTAAGGATAAGAAGATTAAAAAAGTACTCACTATACACGACCTTAATTTTCTGTACGAAAAAAAAACCGTTCAAAAGCAACAAAAATACCTGAAAAAAATTCAACAGAATATCAACCGGGCAGATCACATTGTTGCCATATCTGAATTTACCAGACAGGATGTTATCAAACATCTGAAAGTTGGAAATAAACCCATCTCTGTTGTCTATAACGGATGTGAGGTAAAATCTTTTCCCGACTATAAAAACACACAAATTACGGATGCAAAACCATTCTTTTTTGCCCTGGGCACTGTAATACCAAAGAAAAATTTCCACGTATTGGTTCCTTTACTTCAAAATAATGATCTTGAGCTGATCATTGCAGGTAAAGCCGATGAAGCTTACAAATGCCTGATCATGGAACAGGCTGAATTGTATGGGGTAAGCGAACGGGTAAAAATAATCGGCCCGGTTTCAAACCAGGACAAATACCTGTATTATAAGAACTGTAAAGCCTTTCTTTTCCCTTCCATTGCCGAAGGCTTTGGCATACCTGTTATTGAGGCCATGTTTTTTGGGAAGCCTGTTTTTATCTCCAACAAAACCTCTCTTCCGGAAATAGGCGGCAACCTGGCCTATTATTTTGAGAGCTTTGATCCGGAGGCCATGCAAAAAGTACTGGTAAATGGCCTGGAACATTATCAGCAAAATAATCCCCAACAGGCAATTATCAGTCATGCCATGCAATTTACCTGGCAAAAATGTGCAAAAGCATATTGGGCAATTTACGAAAGCCTGAATGTATAAACAGTAAGTATAAAATTGTAATTTTACCTTATGCTAAGAACAGAAATTGAAAAAGCACTTGCTGTTTTAAAGGATGGAGGCGTTATACTTTATCCCACCGATACCGTATGGGGCCTGGGCTGTGATGCCACAAATGAACAGGCTGCTGCAAAAATAAATGCAATTAAAGGCCGTGCGGAGGATAAGAGTTTTATTGTACTTTTAGATACTGACGCTAAAATCCAAAGTTATGTTACTGAAGTACCTGATGTAGCTTATGACCTTATCGAGTATGCAGAAAACCCGCTTACCTTGGTATTTCCAGGCGCAAAAAACCTGGCAAAAAATGTAATCAATGCCGACGGCAGCGTTGGGATCAGAATTGCCAGACATGAATTCTGTCAGCAACTTATCCAGCGTTTTCGAAAACCCATCACCTCTACTTCTGCCAATGTATCAGGTGCAGCAACTCCAGGCTTTTTTGACGAAATCAGTGAAGAAATAAAAGTAGCTGTGGATTATGTGGTTGATTGGGAACAGGAGCTAAAAATCAGTAAAAAACCATCAACTATTATGAAATTGGCTCCCGGCGGGCAATTTTCCTTTATTAGAAGGTAAGTTTTACTACTTTTGTAAACTCATCAATGGAACAACATTTACAACACCCTGTTTTTAAATCTCTTGCCCGTATAGCCGACATGCATCACATCGAGGCTTATATTGTTGGCGGGTATGTAAGGGATATTTTTCTGAACAGGCCGTCTAAGGACATTGATATTGTTGTGCTGGGAAATGGTATTGAATTTGCCGAGCTTGTTGGTAAACAGCTTCAGAGTAAAGTAGCGGTTTTTAAAAATTTTGGCACTGCCATGTTAAAATATCAGGATCTGGAAATAGAGTTTGTGGGTGCCAGAAAAGAATCTTACCGCTCCGATTCCCGCAAACCAATTGTTGAAAATGGAACAATTGAGGACGATCAGCTGAGAAGGGACTTTACCATTAACGCGCTTGCCATATCCTTGAACAAGGAAAATTACGGGCAACTGGTTGACCCATTTAATGGAATAGCCGACCTGAACAATAAGCTGATCAGGACACCCTTAGATCCTGAGCTTACTTTTTCTGATGATCCCCTGCGCATGATGCGCGCAATCAGGTTTGCTACCCAACTCAATTTTACCATAGATGCTGCAGCAATAAATGCCATTAAAAAACAAAAAGAACGCATTGGCATCGTATCCAAAGAACGGATTACCGACGAACTGAATAAGATAATTTTATCTGAAGTCCCATCCATTGGTTTTAAGTATCTATTTGACACCGGACTTTTGCAACTGGTTTTCCCTCAAATGGCCAACCTTTATGGCGTTGATATCATTAACGGAAAAGGACATAAAGATAATTTCTATCATACCTTACAGGTGCTGGATAACATTTGTGGAACCACTTCAGACCTCTGGCTCCGTTGGGCAGCAATTTTACATGATATTGCTAAACCTGCTACCAAACGCTTTGAAGAAGGCCATGGCTGGACCTTCCATGGTCACGAGGACAAAGGCGCAAGGATGGTCCCAAAAATTTTTGCACAGCTTAAACTACCACTTAATGAAAAAATGAAGTTTGTGCAGAAGCTGGTACAACTCCACCTCCGTCCCATTGTCCTGGCCCAGGAAGTGGTAACAGATTCGGCAGTAAGAAGATTATTATTTGATGCCGGAGAAGATATTGAAAGCCTCATGCTGCTCTGCAATGCTGATGTAACTACAAAGAATGAATATAAGGTAAAAAAATACCGTAATAATTTTGAACTGGTTAAACAAAAACTCAGGGATGTAGAAGAACGCGACAAGATCAGGAACTGGCAGCCTCCTATTTCAGGCAATGATATTATGGAGACATTCGGGTTAAGCGCAGGAAAGGAAGTGGGCTTAATCAAAAATGCCATCAGAGAAGCGATTCTTGAAGGCGAAATAACCAATACGTATGATAACGCATTACAGTTTATGCTCGAAAAAGCTAAAGAGTTCGGACTTCATCCAATAAAGCGTTAACACAATTGTATAAAGTATATTTTATTTTTTAATTTTATACCTAGAAAAGAGGCTCAAATGGCAATTTATAGATTTAGAATAAGTTTCGAAGATTTCGATGAAGTAGTAAGGGAAATAGATATCAAATCAACCCAAACATTTGAAGATTTACACAAGGCAGTTCATCGTTCAACCGGATATTCCGCTGAAAAATCTTCTTCATTCTTTGTAAGTACAGACAATTGGATAAAAGGTGATGAGATTGCCTATCTGCCGGTTCAACGCAAAATAGATAGGGGCGTTGCATTAATGGAAAACTCTAAATTGAATAAATTTATTGAAGATCCTCATCAGAAATTCTATTATATCTATAATTTCGATCGCCCCTTTGATTTCCATGTAGAACTGATTAAGATCATCTTGGAAACAGATCCGAATATCGAATATCCTTTTTTAGTAAAAAGTACAGGTGAAGCACCTAAAATAATCGACAAAAATAATACTGGTGCTATTGCAGTATCGGCAAACCCGGTGTCTACAGAGTTTGATTTCCTTAACGAAATGGATTTTGTACCGGAAGATACTGAAGAACTTGAAGCAATGGGCGGGAGAGGTATCAATGCAGAAGAAAAAGCTGATGATGATACCGATGAAGAAGCTGATGATAGCGATGAATTCTCCGAAAATGACAATTACGAAGACGAAGAATACAAAGAAGAGGATTATTAATGCCAGCGATGGCACAAAATAAAACATTAATTGTAATTGTTGGCCCTACAGGAATAGGAAAAACTGCGCTGGCCATTTCCCTGGCCAGGCATTTTTCCACTGAAATTATATCGGCCGATTCGAGACAATTTTTTAAAGAGATGGAAATTGGCACAGCTAAACCTTCAGCCGAAGAACTTAGTGCAGCACCCCATCATTTTATCAATTCCCATAGTATAAAAACCTTTTTCAGTACTGGTGATTTTGAGGTACAGGCAATTGAGCTCATCAGTCAGTTATTTAAAGAACATGATTTGTTGATCATGGTAGGAGGCTCTGGTCTTTATATTGATGCCGTATGTAAAGGACTGGATGATTTGCCTGAAACCGACCTCAACATCAGGGAACAACTGAACCAGCAATTGGCAGCAGAAGGCCTGGAATCTATAAAAAAAATGCTGAGCGAAGCCGATCCTGAATACTATCAGAAAGTCGACCAGTCAAACCCCCAGCGTATCATCAGGGGCCTGGAATTTTACCTGTCAACAGGGACAAAACTATCTGCCCATCTCACCAACAGTAAAAAAGTCAGACCTTTTAACATCATAAAGATCGGTTTGAATATGGAGCGTTCCGAACTTTATCAGCGGATCAACCAACGTGTAGATCAGATGATGGAAATGGGTCTCCTGGATGAAGTGAAAAGTTTACTGCCGTACAGAAAATATAATGCACTCCACACAGTTGGTTATACTGAACTGTTCTCCTACCTGGATGGTGAAATCACTTTACAGCAAGCTATAGACCATATCAAACAAAATACACGCCGGTTTGCTAAACGACAGCTCACCTGGTTTAGAAGAGATGACAGCACTGCCTGGTTTCAACCCGGACAGGGTGCTGCCGTCATCAAATATATCATAGAAAATAAAAATTAAGCCTGGGCAGTGGGCCCACCAAAATTCATTGGAAAACCTGGGGGCTCTTCCTGCGTTTTTATCCTTCCATTTACTGCTTCATATTTTTCAATATTGTCCTGCATCGCTGCTACCAGCCGTTTCGCATGCTCCGGTGTAAGTATAATCCTTGATTTTACCCTGGCCTTGGGTACACCAGGCATTACCCTGATAAAATCAAGTACAAACTCTGTATTAGAGTGTGTAATGATAGCCAGATTAGAGAATATACCTTCTGCGATTTCCTCAGAAAGCTCAATATTCAGTTGATTGTCGTTATTTTGTTCTTCCATAAAGCAAACTTAGATAAAATTTTAGTATTGGGTTTCAAAAAAAATCCCCCGGCTTTTAAAGCCGGGGGATTTAGAAAAATGTATTTGATAATTAAGCTTCTATTTCTTCTTGTTTTGAAGCTAATAATTTATCGTATTCTTCCTGAGAACCTACAATAATACGCTCATATCCACGTACACCAGTACCTGAAGGAATCAAGTGTCCAACAATTACGTTTTCTTTCAATCCAAGCATGTTATCACGTTTACCGGCAATTGCAGCTTCGTTTAGCACTTTTGTAGTTTCCTGGAACGATGCAGCAGAGATAAATGATTTAGTACCTAATGAAGCACGTGTAATACCTTGCAGCATAGAACTCGCAGTTGCAGGTCTTGCATCACGAACCTCTATTTGTTTCAGATCTTTACGTTTCAATTGAGAATTTTCATCTCTTAATTTACGTAATGAAATGATCTGACCAGGTTTTACAGTATTGGAATCACCAGCCTCAACCACAACTTTTTTGTCGTAGATCTCATCATTCTCAACCATAAAGTCCCAACGGTCAACAGAGTTATTCTCTAAGAAACTGGTATCTCCCGGATCTTCGATATGAACTTTCTGCATCATCTGGTGTACAATTACCTCAAAGTGTTTATCGTTAATCTTCACACCCTGTAAACGGTAAACTTCCTGAATACCATTTACTAAGTATTCCTGTACAGCTGCCGGACCTTTAATGGCCAGGATATCAGCAGGAGAAATTGAACCATCTGATAAAGGCATGCCTGCTTTAACAAAGTCATTATCCTGTACCAGGATATGTTTAGACAATGGAACCAGGTATTTTTTAACCTCTCCATCTTTAGATTCAATGGTCATCTCACGATTACCACGCTTCACACCGCCCAAAGTTACCACACCATCAATCTCTGTTACTACAGCTGGATTAGATGGGTTACGTGCTTCGAACAATTCTGTTACACGCGGTAAACCACCTGTAATATCCCTTGTTTTTCCGGTTGCACGAGGTATCTTAACTAAAATCTGACCGGTTTGAACCATCTCACCTTCATCAATCGCAATGTGTGCACCAACAGGAATGTTATATCCTCTGATCAGTTCACCTTTTTTATCTACAACTCTTACAGAAGGGTTCTTCGTTTTATCACGGGTATCGATAATTACTTTTTCACGGTGACCAGTTTGCTCATCTGATTCCTCACGGAAGGTTACCCCTTCAACAATGGCATCAAATTCAATCTTACCAGCAAATTCCGAGATAATAACCGCATTGTATGGATCCCATGAACAAATCCTGTCACCTTTGGCGATTTTTGCTCCATCCTCAACGTACAAGAACGAACCATAAGGAATATTATTGGTCATGATCACTTTACCTGTTCCCGGCTCAACAATTTTAAACTCACCTGAACGGCCAAGTACAATTTGTGTATCGCCTTCTTCAGTTTTAGTAGCTACCGTACGAACGTTCTCAAATTCGATGATACCATCAAACTTGGCAATAATCTGAGATTCCGCAGCAATGTTAGATGCAGTACCCCCAACGTGGAAAGTACGTAAGGTTAACTGCGTACCTGGCTCACCGATCGACTGTGCAGCAATTACACCTACAGCTTCACCTTTCTGAACACGTTTACCAGTTGCAAGGTTACGCCCGTAGCACAGTGCACAAACTCCCCTTTGGTTTTCGCAGGTCAGTACCGAACGAATCTCAATACCTTCCAACGGCGATTCTTCAATTTCTTTCGCAATTTCCTCAGTTACATCCTGTCCTGCACCAACTAATAATTTTCCATCTAAAGGATTGAATACATCATGTAGAGAAATACGACCTAAAATTCTGTCATATAATGGTTCTACAATGTCTTCATTATCTTTCAATGCAGTAGTATACATACCCCTCAATGTACCGCAATCCTCAGAATTAACGATCATATCCTGGGCTACATCATGTAAACGACGTGTTAAGTAACCAGCGTCGGCAGTTTTTAAAGCGGTATCAGCTAAACCTTTACGCGCACCGTGGGTAGAAATAAAGTATTCCAATACTGACAATCCTTCTTTAAAGTTAGATAAGATTGGGTTTTCGATAATTTCACCACCTGAACCTGATTTTTGGGGCTTAGCCATCAAACCACGCATACCGCATAGCTGACGAATCTGTTCTTTCGAACCACGAGCCCCTGAATCCAACATCATATATACCGAGTTGAAACCTTGATTGTCGCTCGATAACTGGTTCATCACGAATGAGGTTAAACGATTGTTGATACGTGTCCAGATGTCAATAATCTGATTGTAACGTTCGTTATTGGTAATGAATCCCATGTTATAGTTATTCCTTACCTCATCAACTTCTGCAGAAGCTTGCTCCAATAAAGCCTGTTTCTCTACAGGGATATTTACGTCCTGTAAGTTAAATGATAAACCACCTCTGAATGCCATTTGGAAACCTAGTTCCTTAATATCATCAAGGAATCTTGATGCACGTGCCATACCGGTAATCTTAACTACCTCACCGATAATATCCCTTAAAGATTTTTTCGTTAGCAATTCATTGATATAGCCTACTTCTTCCGGTACCATCTGGTTAAACAATACACGTCCTACAGTAGTTTCAATCAGTTTATTTGCAATCGTGCCATCTTCCAGTTTCACATTTACCTTAACTTTGATAAATGCATGAAGATCAACACGCTTTTCATTATAAGCAATGATTACCTCTTCCGGAGAATAGAAAGAGAAATCCTGTCCTTTAACAATACGGGATGCATCAGTTCTGCGGCCCTTGGTAATGTAATAAAGCCCCAAAACCATATCCTGGGAAGGTACAGTAATCGGTGTACCGTTTGCAGGGTTCAGGATATTGTGTGCAGCAAGCATCAATACCTGTGCTTCTAAAATTGCGGCATGTCCCAATGGTAAGTGTACCGCCATCTGGTCACCGTCAAAATCCGCATTAAAAGCTGTACACACTAATGGGTGTAACTGGATCGCCTTACCTTCAACCAGTTTAGGCTGGAAAGACTGGATACCTAGCCTGTGCAAAGTAGGAGCACGGTTAAGCAATACAGGGTGTCCTTTTAAAACGTTTTCCAGAATATCCCAAACTAAAGGATCTTTTCTGTCTACTATTTTCTTTGCAGATTTCACTGTTTTAACAATACCCCTTTCTATCATCTTACGGATGATAAATGGTTTGAACAGCTCAGCTGCCATATCTTTAGGCAAACCACATTCGTGTAATTTAAGGTTAGGACCTACAACAATTACCGAACGGGCCGAATAATCCACACGTTTACCCAATAAGTTCTGACGGAAACGACCTTGTTTACCTTTCAAAATATCTGACAGGGACTTCAAAGCACGGTTACCTTCAGTTTTTACCGCATTAACCTTACGTGAATTATCGAATAACGAATCTACAGCTTCCTGTAACATACGTTTCTCGTTACGTAAAATAACTTCCGGAGCCTTGATCTCGATCAAACGCTTCAAACGATTGTTCCGGATGATCACACGACGGTATAGATCATTCAAATCCGACGTCGCGAAACGACCACCTTCCAATGGTACCAATGGACGCAATTCCGGTGGAATAACCGGAACGATCTTGATGATCATCCACTCAGGGTTATTCTCGATCCGCGTTTTTGAACCACGGAAAGCCTCAACAACCTGTAAGCGTTTTAAAGCTTCATTTTTACGTTGCTGAGAAGTTTCGTTTGCAGCCTGGTGACGAAGATTGTACGATAAACTATCTAAATCAATGCGTTTTAATAAATCCTCTAATGCTTCAGCGCCCATTTTAGCGATGAACTTATTGGGATCCTTATCATCCAGATATTGGTTTTCTTTAGGTAACTTATCCAGAATATCCAGGTACTCCTCTTCAGTTAAGAAATCCATATACTGAATACCTTCCTCTGCCATGAAACCAGGCTGGATTACCACGTAACGCTCGTAGTAAATGATCAGATCCAGTCTTTTTGTTGGCAAGCCTAATAAGTATCCGATTTTATTTGGTAATGAACGGAAGTACCAGATATGCGCAACAGGAACCACCAGATTGATGTGTCCCATACGTTCTCTACGTACTTTCTTTTCCGTTACCTCAACACCACAACGGTCACAAACAATACCCTTATAACGAATACGTTTATATTTACCGCAATGACATTCGTAATCTTTTACCGGACCAAAAATACGCTCACAAAACAAACCATCACGTTCAGGTTTGTAAGTACGGTAATTAATAGTCTCAGGTTTCAACACCTCACCACTTGAACGCTCTAAGATAGCTTCCGGTGATGCCAAACTAATGGTAATCGAGGTGAAATTGCTTTTTAATTTATTATCCTTTTTGTAAGACATAGCTCTTTTGTTTTAGCAGCCAGTAGTTAGTAGTTAGTAGTTAGATCAGCTAAATGCCTATTTCTAAATACCAACTACTTCATACTAAATACTTAGTCTAACGTAATATCTAAACCTAATCCACGTAACTCATGTACCAATACATTAAATGATTCCGGTACACCTGGAGTAGGAAGGTTCTCGCCTTTTACAATCGCTTCATAGGTTTTGGCCCTTCCGATCACATCATCCGACTTAACGGTTAAGATCTCTTGCAGGATATTGGCCGCACCAAATGCTTCCAATGCCCAAACCTCCATCTCACCAAAACGCTGACCACCAAACTGGGCTTTACCACCCAATGGCTGCTGTGTAATCAATGAGTATGGTCCGATTGAACGGGCGTGCATCTTATCATCAACCATGTGCCCCAATTTCAACATGTAGATGATACCTACAGTTGTTGGCTGGTCAAATTTCTCACCCGTTAAACCATTATGTAAATAAGTTCTGCCCGAAGCAGGTACTCCCGCCTTAGCGATCCAATCCTCTACTTCGTCATGTTTGGCACCATCAAAAATCGGAGTAGCAAATTTTACACCCAATTCTTTACCTGCCCATGCCAGTACAGTTTCATAGATCTGACCTAAGTTCATACGTGAAGGTACACCCAGTGGGTTCAACACAATATCAACAGGTGTTCCGTCTTCAAGGAATGGCATATCTTCATCACGAACAATACGGGCTACAATACCCTTGTTACCGTGACGTCCGGCCATCTTATCCCCTACTTTTAACTTACGTTTCTTGGCAACATAAACCTTGGCCATCTGTACAATACCAGATGGAAGTTCATCACCAACACTAATGGCAAATTTATCACGTTTGTAAGCACCCAGCTCCTCGTTTACACGAATACCGTAGTTGTGCAACAACATTTTGATCTGCTCATTCTTGTCGTCATCAGTAGTCCATTTGTATGGATTGATGTGTGCGTATTCAAGGTCTGATAAGCTTTTCTGCGTAAATTTCGCACCTTTAGGGAACAATAGCTCTTTATAAACATTGTATACCCCCTGCGACGTTTTACCGTTCACAATCTGGAACAATTTATCTACAAGCTCATTCTTAAGGTTTAAAACAGCCAGATCATATTTCTTATCTAGTTTTTCTATTGCAGATTTTTCTTCTGCTTTAGTAGTTTTCTTAGCTCTTGAGAACAATTTGGTATCAATTACCACACCCCTGATAGATGGAGGGGTTTTCAAAGATGCATCTTTAACATCTCCTGCCTTATCTCCAAATATAGCACGCAACAACTTCTCTTCCGGTGAAGGATCAGATTCTCCCTTAGGGGTAATCTTGCCAATAAGGATATCACCTTCTTTCACTTCAGCACCGATACGGATGATACCGTTCTCGTCAAGATCCTTAGTTGCTTCCTCAGAAACGTTAGGAATATCTGGAGTCAATTCCTCTTCCCCACGTTTGGTATCGCGTACTTCCAGCTCAAACTCTTCGATGTGTAAAGAAGTAAAGATATCTTCACGGACAATACGCTCACTGATTACAATCGCATCCTCAAAGTTATATCCCTGCCAAGGCATGAAAGCAACTTTTAAGTTTCTTCCCAATGCCAACTCACCATTTTCAGTAGCATAACCTTCACACAACACCTGTCCTTTTACAACCTTCTGGCCTTTTTTAACAATTGGCTTTAAATTGATACAGGTATTCTGATTGGTTTTTTTGAATTTGATTAACTTATAGGTTTTACTGTCACCTTCAAAAGAAACTAAACGATCACTGTCATTACGCACATATTTAATGGTGATCTCATTTGCATCAACGTATTCCACCACACCGTCACCCTCAGCGTTAATCAGCGTTCTTGAATCGCGGGCTACCCGACCTTCCAAACCTGTACCAACGATAGGAGCCTCAGGACGTAACAATGGTACGGCCTGACGTTGCATGTTCGATCCCATCAAGGCCCTGTTCGCATCATCATGCTCAAGGAAAGGAATCAAGGAAGCTGCAATTGAAGTAATCTGATTCGGCGCCACGTCCATTAAGTCCAGTTTCTCTGGCTCAATAACCGGGAAGTCACCCTCATAACGTGCTTTTACACGTGAAGTGGTGAAATTACCTTTATCATCATAAGCTGCATTTGCCTGCGCAATGGTTTTACCATCTTCATCCTCAGCAGATAAGTAAATCACCGGTTCATCAACCGAAACAATACCGTTCTCTACTTTCTTATAAGGAGTTTCAATGAAACCTAAATTATTGATCTTCGCATGAACACACAAAGAAGAAATCAAACCAATGTTTGGTCCCTCTGGCGTTTCAATTGTACACAAACGGCCATAGTGCGTATAGTGAACGTCACGTACCTCGAAACCTGCACGCTCACGCGACAGACCACCCGGGCCTAAGGCCGACAAACGACGTTTGTGCGTAATCTCTGCCAAAGGATTCGTCTGGTCCATGAACTGTGACAACTGGTTTGTACCAAAAAATGAATTGATCACCGATGATAAAGTACGGGCATTGATCAGATCAGTTGGTGTAAATACCTCGTTATCTCGGATGTTCATACGCTCACGGATGGTTCTTGCCATACGTGCCAGACCAACACCAAACTGAGCGTACAATTGCTCACCTACTGTACGAACACGACGGTTCGACAAGTGATCAATATCATCCACCTCTTCTTTAGAGTTGATCAGTTTGATCAGGTACTTAACAATGGCAATGATATCAGCCTTCGTTAAAACTTTTACATGATCGGGAGTATCCATTTTCAACTTACGGTTAATGCGGTACCTGCCCACATCACCCAAGTCATAACGTTTATCCGAAAAGAACAAACGCTCAATGATACCTCTTGCAGTTTCCTCATCAGGTGGTTCTGCATTACGCAAAGCACGATAGATGTTTTCAACAGCCTCTTTTTCTGAGTTAGATGTATCCTTTTGTAAAGTATTATATATAATGGTATAATCAGCCTGGCTAGCACCATCATCCTTAGATAAGATGATCGTCTTCACACCAGCATCAATGATCATATCAATGTGGTCGTCTTCCAATACAGTATCCCTGTCTAAGATCACTTCATTACGATCTATTGAAACTACCTCACCAGTATCTTCATCTACAAAATCCTCTACCCACTTCCTCAATACTCTTGCTGCAAGCTTACGCCCGATATATTTTTTCAAGCCGGATTTGCTGACCTTTACCTCATCGGCAAGATCGAACAGCTCCAGAATGTCCTTATCAGAATCGTAACCAATAGCACGCAATAAGGTGGTAACCGGGAACTTTTTCTTACGATCAATGTAAGCATACATCACGTTGTTTACGTCTGTAGCAAACTCGATCCATGAACCTTTAAAAGGAATTACACGGGCTGAGTACAATTTAGTTCCATTTGTGTGGCGGCTTTGGCCGAAGAACACACCTGGCGACCTGTGCAATTGTGAAACAATTACACGCTCTGCTCCGTTAATCACAAATGTACCTTTTGGGGTCATATAAGGTATGGTCCCTAAATACACATCCTGAATAATGGTTTCAAAATCTTCGTGCTCAGCATCATTACACGAAAGCTTTAATTTAGCTTTCAACGGAACACTATAAGTTAACCCACGGTCAATACACTCAGGTATATCATAACGCGGCGGGTCAATAAAATAATCAAGGAATTCCAAAACAAAGATGTTTCTGGAATCTGTGATTGGAAAATTTTCAGCAAATACCTTAAATAAACCCTCTGTATGACGGTTATCCGAAGTGGTTTCTATCTGAAAAAATTCTCTGAATGATTGCAACTGCACATCTAGAAAATCCGGGTAATCTATAATATGCTTACTACGTGCAAAATTTACTCTTTGGTCGACTTTATTTGCCAATGGACTAAAGTTAATTTACTTTAAGAATAAACTATTTGTTTGATTTGCCGTTAAATGCATCTCATCAATCAAACTAAATGAAATGTTTATAAACAGGTATAGACTCCGACTATATAGTCGGAGTCTATGTTTAAGTTATATTAAAATTAAGCTATTACTTAATTTCAACTACTGCTCCAGCTTCTTCTAATTGTTTTTTCAAAGCTTCAGCTTCGTCTTTAGCAACACCAGCTTTTAATTCTTTTGGTGCACCATCAACTAAATCTTTAGCTTCTTTTAAACCTAAACCAGTTAGGTCTTTTACCAATTTAACAACTGCTAACTTCTGACCACCAGCTTCTTTCAAAATTACATCGAAAGTAGATTTTTCTTCAGCTGCAGGAGCAGCATCACCAGCAGGACCTGCAACAGCAACTGCAGCAGCAGCTGGTTCAATACCATACTCGTCTTTTAAGATTTGAGCTAATTCGTTAACTTCTTTAACTGTTAAGTTTACCAATTGCTCAGCAAACGCTTTTAAATCTGCCATTTTTATAGATTTTTAAAAATTTACGTAAAAATAATTATTTAATATGAACTTTTAAGGTGTCCTTAACCTTCTCTCTCTTGAAGAGTTTTAACAATTCCTGCAATTTTGCTACCACCAGACTGTAATGCCGATATAACGTCTTTAGCTGGCGACTGTAGTAATCCAATGATATCTCCAATAAGCTCTTCTCTTGATTTCAGGCTTACTAAAGTATCTAACTGGTTGTCACCGATAAATACTGTCGAATCGATATAAGCTGCTTTAAGCACAGGTTTATCAGAACCTTTCCTCAACGCTTTGATCAGCTTAGCAGGACCATTGCCTACTGTTGAGAATAATAAGGCTGACTGACCTTTAAGTGCCACGAAAATCTCTGATGCATCGCCTTCCAATCCTTCAATCGCTTTTCTGATCAAAGTATTTTTTGCAACCTGCATTTCAATCCCGCTTTCAAAACATTTACGACGGATACTGTTTACTTTCTCAACAGATAAGCTCGATGTATCAGCAATATAAAAATTGCCAAACTCCTGCATCTTCACTTGAAGCGCAGAAACTAATTCGTGTTTTTCTTCTCTGTTCATAATTAGATCCCCGCTACTGATTTAGTTTCGATTGCAATCCCAGGACTCATAGTTGAAGAAACATGAATGCTCTTAAAATAAGTTCCTTTTGCAGCAGATGGTTTTAGCTTAGAAATTACCTGAAGTACTTCTAATGCATTTTCATATATTTTTTCTGCCGGGAATGATACTTTTCCTACTGAAGCGTGTATAATACCACTTTTGTCAACTTTAAAATCAATCTTACCGCCTTTTACATCAGTAACTGCTTTACCAACTTCATTGGTTACAGTACCTGATTTTGGGTTTGGCATAAGGTTACGTGGACCCAAAACTCGGCCCAGTTTCCCTACTTTTGCCATACAAGCAGGAGTAGTGATAATAATGTCAACATCAGTCCATCCACCTTCAATCTTAGCTACATATTCGTCTAAACCTACAAAATCTGCACCTGCTGCTTTAGCCTCTTCTTCCTTATCAGGAGTACAAAGAACTAATACACGTACAGTTTTACCTGTACCGTGCGGTAAAGTAGCGATACCACGAACCATTTGATTCGCTTTACGCGGATCTACACCTAAAGCTACATCGATATCAACCGATGCATCAAATTTAGTTGTAGTAATCTCTTTTACCAAAGCAGCCGCATCCTTTAAAGAATACGTTTTACCAGATTCTAGTTTAGCATGTGCCTTTTTTTGATTTTTTGTTAATTTAGCCACTGTTGTAAACTGTTTTTTGTTAATTAATTTGTCCAAGGTGCATCACCGCTAACGGTGATTCCCATACTGCGTGCTGTACCGGCAACCATACTCATTGCCGATTCGATAGTAAATGCATTTAAATCAGTCATTTTATCTTCAGCAATTGACTTAACCTGATCCCAAGTCACCGAACCAACTTTCTTACGGTTGGGCTCAGCAGAACCACTCTGTAATTTAGTAGCATCCTTTAACTGGATAGCAACCGGAGGGGTTTTGATGATAAATTCGAAAGACTTGTCAGCATAAACAGTAATTACAACTGGTAATACTTTACCGGGCTTATCTTGGGTACGAGCATTGAACTGTTTGCAAAACTCCATGATATTCACCCCTTTAGCACCCAATGCAGGTCCTACCGGCGGCGATGGATTTGCAGCTCCACCCTTGATCTGTAATTTAACAAGCGCACTGACTTCTTTTGCCATTTTCTGTTTTGTTAATAGTAATACTCAATGTTATAATGTTGGAAGCATGTAACATTTAAGGTCTTTATTCTTTTTCTACCTGCATATAGTTAAGTTCCAGCGGAGTTTTCCTTCCAAAAATCTTAACCATAACTTTTAATTTTTTCTTCTCTTCATTAACCTCTTCAATAACGCCGGTAAAACCATTAAATGGTCCATCCATAACCTTAACGTTCTCTCCAACATAATAAGCAACATTCATGGTTTCACCTTGCTGGCTCATCTCATCAACTTTACCTAAAATACGGTTAACTTCCGCCTGGCGCATAGGAACCGGATTTCCGCCCTTATCCCCTAAAAAGCCAATCACACTATTAATATTCTTAATAATGTGTTCCAATTCTCCATCTAAAATAGCTTCTATCAAAACATAACCCGGATAAAAGTTGCGCTCTTTGGCAATCTTTTTCCCGTCCTTCATCTGATAGTATTTTTCCATCGGTATCAGTACCTGAGGTACCAGATGAGAAAAACCTAAACGACTGATTTCAGAATCTATATACTGTTTTACTTTCTTCTCTTTACCGCTAACAGCTCTAACTACATACCATTTCAACTGACCGTCCATCTAGCTATATTAATTAGAAAGTGATTTATAAAAAGTATCCAACACAAAAGTAGACCCTTTATCCATTGCAAATACAACACATGCAATGATTAACGAAGCTACCAAAACCAGCACTGCAGAATTTTGCAATTCTCCCCATGTAGGCCAGGTAACCTTCTGGGTCATTTCCTCGTATGATTCTTTAATAAATTGAACTACTTTAGCCATAATTATTTTTTTGCACGGGAACAAGGATTCGAACCCTGATCAAAGGTTTTGGAGACCTCTATTCTACCATTGAACTATTCCCGTGTGTATTAAATTCTTATTTTAAGAATCAGAACTTTTTTTAGAACAAAGTACTCAGGCAATCAAAGCCCAAGTACTTTGCTTTATCATCTCTATTTCCCTAAGGAGATATTGACTATTTCAAAATTTCAGTTACCTGACCGGCACCTACTGTTCTACCACCCTCACGGATAGCGAAACGCAGACCTTTTTCCATTGCAATAGCGTTGATCAATTTAACAGTGATCGTAACGTTATCACCTGGCATAACCATTTCAGTTCCTTCAGCCAGTGAAATCTCACCAGTTACGTCTGTAGTACGGAAATAGAATTGCGGACGGTATTTATTAAAGAATGGAGTGTGACGTCCACCTTCTGCTTTCGACAATACATAGATCTCAGCTTTGAAATCAGTGTGCGGATTTACCGAACCTGGTTTACAGATAACCATACCACGACGGATATCAGTTTTCTCAATACCACGTAATAATAAACCTACGTTATCACCAGCCTCACCATAATCAAGGATCTTACGGAACATCTCAACACCTGTTACAGTTGATTTAAGATTTTCAGCACCCATACCCAGGATCTCAACAGGATCTCCAGAGTTGATTACACCGCGCTCAATACGACCAGTTGCAACAGTACCACGACCAGTGATCGAGAATACGTCCTCAACAGGCATTAAGAATGGAAGGTCTGTCAAACGCGGAGGAATTGGAATATAGCTATCTACAGCGTCCATTAATTCCATGATTTTAGCAACCCATTTTGGATCTCCGTTCAAGCCACCTAGAGCCGAACCTTGAATAACAGGAATATCATCACCAGGGAATTCATAGAAAGATAACAATTCACGAATTTCCATCTCTACTAATTCTAGTAACTCAGGATCATCAACCATATCCACTTTGTTCATGAATACAACCAATGAAGGTACACCTACCTGACGAGCCAAAAGGATGTGCTCGCGAGTTTGTGGCATCGGACCATCTGTAGCCGCTACAACGATGATAGCTCCATCCATTTGCGCAGCACCAGTAACCATGTTTTTCACATAATCCGCGTGACCTGGACAGTCAACGTGTGCATAGTGACGGTTAGCCGTTGAATATTCAACGTGTGCTGTATTAATGGTGATACCTCTTTCTTTTTCCTCTGGAGCAGAGTCAATAGAATCAAATGAACGCGCCTCAGATAAACCAGCATCAGATAACACTTTAGTGATAGCTGCTGTTAAGGTTGTTTTACCGTGGTCAACGTGACCGATTGTGCCGATGTTTAAGTGCGGCTTGCTGCGGTCAAACTTTTCTTTTGCCATGTTTTTATACTTATTAGTAGGTTAACTTTTTATTTATTATTTGTTTTGATACTATTTCAACACGAAAAACCTTGTTCAGCTGCTGTCTATAAACAGATTCACAAAGCATCTCTTTTTTTTGAGCCAAAGATGGGACTTGAACCCACGACCTCTTCCTTACCAAGGAAGTGCTCTACCGCTGAGCTACTTCGGCTTTTTATTCTTAGCTGCAATCTGCCCAGCTTTTTCCATTTTGAGCGGAAGACGAGGTTCGAACTCGCGACCTATAGCTTGGAAGGCTATCGCTCTACCAACTGAGCTACTTCCGCTTCTTTATTGTGGGGAGAGAAGGATTCGAACCTTCGAAGTCTTGCGACAACAGAGTTACAGTCTGTCCCATTTGGCCACTCTGGTATCTCCCCATTTTAATTATCGCATATTCCTATACTATATTAAAAGAGCCTCCTATCGGGATCGAACCAATGACCTACTGATTACAAGTCAGTTGCTCTACCAGCTGAGCTAAGGAGGCTTATATTATCCACTGCGTCAATTTAAGCAATGTATTCTACAATATTAATCTTTCACAGAACATTCCCTTTTTCTTACCAGGGCAACGCCCTCTCTGAAATGGAATGCAAATCTACAAGAATTTATATACTACACAAAATTATTTTCAAAAAAAAACTGGCAGAAGTAAATCTGCCAGTTTCATATTAAAAAGCTTGAAAATATGTATCTAATAATCAGACACTTCATTCTCATTCAAAAGCACCTTGTGCTCACTCAGCTTAATTCTTGTCTTATCTTTATGTTTGGTTATTTGTTTTCTCAAGGATTCTATCGCCAAATCCGTCGCTTCTTCGAACGACTTACACTGCTCTTTCGCAAACATCGTACCCCCAGGAACAATCAGTTTGATCTCACTGATCTTATTGGCCTCATCTTCTACGTTCTCTAATTTTAAATACACTTCACCACTGATAATCTGATCAAAGAACTGATCTAACTTATCCACTTTTTTCTGAATAAAATCTAATAACTTCTGGTCTGCATTGAAATGGATCGATTGAACTGTAATTTTCATATTTTCCTCCTTTTTTACGCCTTTGGATGGGCCTGTTTATATATTGTTTTTAATCTTTCTACTGAATTGTGCGTATAAACCTGCGTTGCCGCTAAGCTTGCATGTCCCAATAATTCTTTAATGGCATTCAAATCGGCCCCTCTGTTCAATAAACTAGTGGCATAAGAATGGCGCAACACGTGGGGACTTTTTTTATCTTGTGTCGAAACATAAGTCAAATAACGCTGCACAGTTCTGTATATCAGTTTAGGGTAAGCAGCAGCTCCTTTATCAGTAACGAATAACATGGTCGTTTTGTTATCAAAATTTTGTAATGTTTTAAGTTCCATGTAAACCCTGAACTGTTCCCTAAGCGTTTTACCTATTGGAACGATCCTCTCCTTACTTCTTTTCCCCATCACTCTGATCGTAGATTCATAAAAATTAATATCTGTTTCCTTTAACGAGAGCAGTTCGGCCAAACGGATCCCGGTACCAAATAAAGTTTCTATAACCGTTTTATCGCGCAGTGAAGGAAAGCTACCATCAAAAAATTCTTCTGAATCCAGCAGCAGGTCAAGTTTACCTTCATCCACAAATACAGGTAATCTCTTAGGTACCTTTGGTGCCTTAACAAGCGCCATTGGATTTGAGGACAATACATTTTCGCGCAACAGATACTTATAAAAACTGCGTAGGGCAGATAGCTTCCGGCCCACAGAATTCTCAGAAATTTCATCTTCCATCAGTGCAACAATAAAATTTCTTATATGCACATACTTCACCTCAGTTAAGGGCAGTTCAAAAGTTTGCTGCATAAAATCAGTAAACTGTAGCAGATCTGTTTGATAAGACTGGATGGTATGTGAAGAATATCTCTTCTCGTGCTGAAGGTAGGTCAGAAAATGCTCAACAGTCATAGAAACGCTTAGTAATGCTCGTTAAGTGAATATACAAAACAATAATTTAATAAGCGTTTTTTTAAAGTAAAAAAAAAGCCACCTAAATCCGGCGGCCTTTTAATATTATATAAACCATTCAGAACTAGATCGTTCCTTCAAGTTGCATGTTTTGCTTGTAAATGGCGTGTTTCACCTGTGTACGACGTGCTACAGATTTTTTCTCATAAGCTTGGCGGCTACGTAATTCTCTTAACACCCCTGTTTTTTCAAATTTCTTTTTGAAACGTTTTAACGCCTTATCTAATGATTCGCCGTCTTTAATATTAATAATGATCATAACGTAAAATACCTCCTCTCGTTGTTTTTAGGACTGCAAAGATAAAGCTTTTATACGATAATCAAAACAATAAATTCATTTTAATTAATAACCATCCATCATCTTATAACTATATTATTTATATATCTTTATAAAACGTCAATTTGTTTAGCTATGAAATCTAAAAAAACACTGTTCATTGTACTCGGCATAGTTTTCCTGATCTTAGCAGGCTTTCTGTATTACCGGTACTATTTTGTATTTGGAGAAGGCGTAAAAGCCGGTCAACTCAATTATGTAGTAAAAAAAGGCTATATGTTTAAAACTTATGAAGGCAAGCTTATCCAAAGTGGATTCCGCACCGGACAACCTGGAGCCATCCAGTCCAATGAGTTTGAATTTTCTGTTGCAGATAAGGCCGTTGCCGAAAAAATGATGTTAAACAGCGGAAAAGTATTCGAACTGCATTATAAAGAATATGTAAGCAGCTTACCCTGGAGAGGATATAGCCCCTTTGTGGTCGACAGCATCATTTCAGTAAAATAAAAAAGGATAAATCCGGCGTGTAAAATAGCCGGATGTACCCTTTTTATACGAATCAGCATAATGCAAATGGAATACTAGTCTTTCAGTACTTCCCGTGCAATTACAATTTTCTGAATCTCTGAGGTTCCCTCTCCTATTGTGCACAATTTGCTGTCGCGATAAAACTTCTCAACAGGAAAATCTTTGGTATACCCATAGCCCCCAAAAATCTGAACTGCTTCAGTAGCGCATCTTACGGCAACTTCCGAGGCGAAATATTTAGCCATTGCCGATTCCTTCGTCATCTGCAGTCCTCTGTTCTTTAAATCGGCCGCCTGTCTGATCAACAGCTCCGCAGCCTCAATCTCAGTGGCCATATCTGCCAGCTTAAAGCTAATCCCCTGAAAACTGGCTATAGGCTGTCCAAACTGATGACGTTCTTTTGCGTATGCAACTGCAGCCTCATAAGCACCTTTGGCAATACCTAAAGACAATGCAGCTATCGAAATCCTGCCACCATCCAATACTTTCATCGCCTGTTTAAAGCCTTCACCAACTTTCCCCAAAAGATTTGCTGCCGGAACCCTGCAATTGTCAAATATCATTTCCGTCGTTTCTGAGGCTCTCATGCCAAGTTTATTCTCTTTTTTACCTGCCGAAAAACCAGGTGTACCACGTTCTACAACAATAGCAGAAATTCCTTTTGAATCACCTTTTTCACCGGTACGGACCATTACCACAGCCACATCACCTGTTTTACCATGCGTAATCCAGTTTTTAGCGCCATTAATTACATATTCATCACCATCAGATACGGCAGTAGTCATCATCCTTAAAGCATCCGATCCGGTATTTGCTTCTGTTAATCCCCAGGCCCCTATCCATTCTGCAGTTGCCAGCTTAGGCAACCATTTTTGTTTTTGCTGCTCATTGGCAAAAGCCAGGATATGACCTGTGCACAAAGAATTATGTGCGGCTACAGATAAACCTATGGAACCACAAACTTTTGCTACCTCTACAATAACATCTACATATTCCTGGTAGCCGAACCCCGAACCGCCGTAGCTTTCCGGAACCAATACACCCATCAGTCCAAGTTCACCAAGCTTTTTAAAAACTTCAACAGGAAAATATTGTGCTTCGTCCCATTCCATCAGTTTTGGTCTGATATTTTTTTCGGCAAAATCTTTTACCATGCCCCTGATCATCTCCTGATTTTCTGAGATACTAAAGTTGTATCCTACAGAACCATCCATCATTTCTAACATATCTTATTGTTTGAATCCAGGCAATTATAAACAAATAAAACCAGAGCATCACCAGTCAAAAATTCGCTAAAAGATAGAACGAAATGGTATTTAGTCCATTAACCTTACCCTGTCATTTTAGACAAAATAAATACAGCCAAAAAAGATTTTTATTATTTTTTTTCCCCGGCGGGTAGTAACGGCTGATACTGCACAAAAGTGAGAGAAGCTTTTTTAATAGGAAGCCAGCGAAAAGATCTGCCTGGTATAGGGCTCCAGCCGCAGCCTTCCATTTAAAAAGTCAAGCGCGATGATAAAAGAATAACCGGTCACTTCTGCACCCAGCTGCATGACCAGTTTAGATGCCGCCACAACAGTACCCCCGGTAGCCAGCAGATCATCATGGATCAATACTTTTTGCCCTTTCAACAGGGCATCTTCATGAACCTCAATCGTTGCCTTGCCGTATTCCAGGTCGTAAGATTGCTGCACGGTTTTATAAGGCAGCTTTCCCACTTTACGTATCGGCACAAAAGGCACATTTAACAGCTGCGCCAGCGCAGGCCCAAACAAGAAACCCCGGCTTTCAATACCGGCAACCACATCTATTTCAACCCCCTTAAGCTGTTCCGCCAGTGCCCTTGTAATGTTTATACACAAAGCCGGATCCTTTAATATCGGAGTAATGTCCTTAAAAACGATTCCAGGTTTCGGAAAATCGATCACATCCCGTACAGTAGCTTTTATTTTTGTTTCGATCATGGTTAAAATTCAAGATAAGGTGCCAAACGGTTTATTGTTTCCTGGTTCATAATGACAACTTTATATAAGTCTGCAATATTACTATAATTTCCATGTTGTTTTCTATATTGTATCAATGCATTCACCTGTTTATATCTTATATAAGGATGGTTTTTGAAATCATCAAACAGGGCTGCATTGACATTTATCTTTTTAAGCCTGCCGGCATCAACCTTTATCTGCCCTTTAATCTCCTCATACTTTACAGAATCCAGACCAAATACCTCCATCAGCTGTTCCTTTTTATAAAATCCACCCAGGCGTTCCCGGTATTTCACAATCCGGTTGGCAAAGCTCATCCCAATCCCTTTTATTTTATCCAGTTCAATAGTATCGGCCCCGTTTATCTCCACAACAATATCAGGTTTTACAAACTTAGTTTTCAAATTAAATTTTCCCGGATGATCAGGTACTTCCGCGGCTACAATCTTTACATAAGGAATCAGTTTTGCATATAAAGCATCATTTATGGTATACATTTTTTGCAGATCTTCTACTTTCCTGAACTTCCCACCCTTATCCCTGTATTTTAAAATTGCCCTGGCCTGTCCAGGCGACAGGCCAAACTTTTCCCAACCGGCCTGCCCAATGGTATTCGGATCAAAAACAAACAGACTGTGTTTCTTTTTTGCCGGGTATCTAAAATATTTCTTGTCATAGCCCTTGTACGCCGGCTTTTCTTTCTCGGCTGCCAAAAGTTTCAGTACAGCCAGCTGTTCCTCCTCAGTAAAGGTTTCCTCCCCCCTTATCCATCCATAAGTGTATGGCCACAGCATCACCAGAAAAATAAGCGATATCAACACCATCAGCCCATTAAATTCCCGTCTTGTAAAATCAAAGTAAAGGTTTAGCCATTTCATCATCTTTGCAACCTGATTAACTATAGCTAATCTAACCAGATAATTTAACACCCTCCACAGCTTCCGGCATTTTATACTGTTATTTCCAGGTTATTTTTAGCTTGTCATGATCTTTAAAAATATAAATCTTATTTTTGAAATTGCTTTACGATTCATTAATCAAAATTTAAATGAAGATCATAACTACCAAAGAGTTTGCAAAAGCCACAAAGATAGATAAATTAGGTGTACCAGGCTTGGCAGCTCTGCTCATGGAGATGATGAAATTAAACGACATCAACAAAGTTTTTTCTCAGAATGAACATTTTAACGGACTTGAATTTGTCGACAAAATATTAGAAACTATTGGTGTAAGTATCGATTTTGATGAAGATGACCTTAAAAATATACCAAAAACCGGAGGCTTTATAGCCATTGCCAACCACCCTTATGGTGGTGTTGAGGGACTTGCTTTAGTAAAACTACTTTGTACAGTCAGACCAGAAGCCAAGGTTATGGTCAACTTCATTCTAAAAAAGATCCCCAATCTGAGTGAGTTCTTTGTTGCGGTCAATCCCTTCGAAAACGTGCAGCACACTTCCAGCATCAGCGGGTTAAAAGCAACGTTCGACCTGTTACAGAGTGGCACACCCATTGGCATCTTCCCCGCAGGCGAAGTTTCTACTTTTAGCCTGGATAAACAGGAAATTACCGACAGGTTATGGCATCCTGTAGTGGGTAAACTGATTGCCCGGGCAAAAGTGCCTGTAATACCCATCTATTTTCATGGCAACAATGGGGTATTGTTTAATATATTAAGTTTTATACACCCCACCTTAAGAACAGCAAAACTACCTTCTGAATTTTTAAACAAACAGGGACTTAAAATAAAGGTCAGAATTGGCAAACCTATAAATATAGAAGACATCTCTTACCATAAAAATACGAATAAGCTGCTCGATTTTTTACGTGCGCGTACTTATGCATTGGGTACCGGACTGGAAGAAGAAAAAAAACTGTTCAACCCCATCAACCTGTTTAAAATCAAGAAAAAACCAGAGCCTATTATTGAGGAAACAGACCGAAACTTAATTGTTAACGAAATTGAAGAGCTGGAAGGTTTCAGGGTATGGCAGGAAAAAAATTATGAGGTATATATTGCACCTACAGTAGCCATACCTAACGTTTTAAGGGAAATTGGCCGCCTCAGGGAAATCACCTTCAGGGAGGTTGGTGAGGGTACCAATAAAAAAATAGATCTCGACAATTACGATATCTATTACCACCATTTATTTATATGGGACAAAGAGCTGCAGAATATTGTTGGGGCTTACCGCATTGGTAAGGGAGATGAGATCCTAAACACCATGGGCAGAAGAGGTTTTTATCTTTCTGAGCTTTTTAAAATTAAAGAGCCTTTTTATCCCTTGCTAAGAAAAGGCATAGAACTCGGACGCTCCTGGATCCGTAAAGAATACCAGCAAAAGCCACTTCCCTTGTTCTTATTGTGGAAAGGCATTTTAAAGTACCTGCTGGATAACCCCCAATACCGGTACATGTTCGGGCCGGTTAGCATCAGCAACAACTTTTCCAAGTTCTCTAAATCGCTGATCGTTGATTATATCACTAAAAACCACTTTGATTACGAACTGGCCCATTACGTAAAACCAAAGAACAAATTTAAGGCCGACCTGTCCGCCATTGATAAGGACCTGCTGATTGAAAGCAGTGAATCTTTAAAAGATCTTGACAGCCTGATCTCTGATATTGAAAACTCTCACATCAAAATTCCGGTACTGTTAAGGCAGTACATGAACCTGAATGCCAAGATTATTTGCTTCAATATAGACCCTAAGTTTTCCGATTGCCTGGATGGCTTTCTGGTAGTCGATATGCAGAATATCCCAGCCGAAATGCTGGAGAAGATCGGAAAGAATTTTTAAACAAAAAAGCCACGACATCCATCGTGGCTTTTTTTGTATCAACTAAACCTAAACTTTATAAATACTAACCAAATATTTATATCACAAAAGTAAAGTCATGATGTTAAGGCTTTGTTAAAAATTAATTATGATAAAGATTTCCTGTGTGTTAATAAAAAGCTCATTAAATCTTTGTTAACTATTGCCAATAAGCAACTGAAAGCTTAATACACATATCGGGTTACTTTTATGTATATTTAATGTTATCTTATAATAAAACAATGTATCATGAACCATTTGCTCAAAATATTCGGTTCGCTCTGCTTGATACTGGCTCTGCAACAGGTGTATGGTCAGCAATCGGGCTATTACACAAGCTTTGACTTTTATAATGATACGTTTAACCTTGAGGTTGATTCTTCGATAATTGTTGATAACAGCACAACGCTATCCGAACAATACATTAATACCTGCTACGAAAAGGCTAGTAAGGGCAGGTATAGGGATATAGTCAACACCCTGCTCACTTACAAAACCCGGCAACAGTTAAACGACTGGATGTATTATCAGCTGATCCGGAAAACCGCCCAGGCCATTAGCCCAAAGAAGGAGAACTATGAACGCTATACTTTTTATAAATGGTTTTTACTGTGTAAGTCTGGCTATGATGCAAGGCTAACCATTGCCGACAACCGGATCATATTTTATGTATATAATGATGAGGACATTTCGGATATTCCTTTTGTGATGTTTGAAAACAAAAAATATATGTGTTTAAACCATCATGATTATGCTTATGCCGATTTAAATAAGGTCCCGCCTTACGGCATGATCAGTATGCCCGAAGCAAAAGGCGCCTTTTCTTACAAAGTAACCCGCATGCCCGACTTTAAACCTGAAGCCTATTATGAAAAACAACTGCAGTTTAGCTACAAACACAAAGTTTACCACTTCAACGTTAAACTAAACCCTGAAGTTGAAACCATTTTTGCCAATTATCCGGTTGTAGATTTTGAATCGTATTTTAATATCCCCTTAAGCAAGGAGACCTACGGGTCCCTAATACCAATCTTAAAAAAGAATGTAAAAGATATGAACCAGAAAAAGGGTATTGACTACCTGATGCGTTTTACGCGGTACTCTTTTTTATATGAAGATGATGATAAAAACTTTGGTAAAGAGAAACGCTTATCACCCGAAGAAACGCTGTTTGCAAAATACAGTGATTGCGATGACAGGGCAGCCTTGTTCTTTTACCTGGTAAAAGAAATTTATAATCTGCCCATGATTGCCTTGTTATATCCTACCCACATTACCATGGCCGTTCAATTTGACAAACCTGTTGGTTCACCTATATTTTACAATGGCAAAACTTATTCTGTATGTGAACCTACCCCGCAAAAAGAGGACCTGAGCATAGGACAAATCTCAACCAAATTAAAAAATATACCTTATAAAGTTGTTTATGCTTATGACCCGGGTTTAAAACAATAAAGGGGCGGCGCCCCTTTATTGTTTTAATTGTAAACAAAATTCGGATAAAAATATTGTTTAATCAGTAACGTTTCCAGATTTGGAGATCCCTCAATCCTGCTGACTATCTTTATCTCCAAAAGCCATTTTGTCTGATCGGCAGGTCTGTCTGGCGTTAAGTTAATTCCTTTAACATATCCGTCTACAGGTTTAAAAGGGGCCGTTAAACAAGCAGGGCATGAAGTGAACAATTCCACCCTACCATCCAGTATATCAGCTTTTCCCAGCAAAAATGTGTTGCTATGCATAGGTGCCTTAACATAAATTCTTGCAGTCATTCCCGGACTTTGAACTTCGGACCAGAATATCCTGTAGTCGCCACTTTTAAATATTGCAGGCTGCTCGCTGACATCGGCATACTCTGTAAACAGGTATTGACAGGTGCCCTTTTCCGGACATACAGTTAAATTGGTTTCATCAATTTCAATTTTAGGTTCCTGCTCCGTTTTCTTCTTGCAGGAAAAGCTGATTAAAACAATGGTGAATAGCATTGCCAGCTGAATAAGTGTTCTTTTCATAATTTGTTTTGATTTATTTATAGCTTATACGCAAGTATGCCTGTTAATGCTACAGTTGCTGTGTTAAGCTTATATTAAGTTTTACTAACTACAGCCGTATAGGTATTCATCCACTACTTTTATATATATCCTGCAGGATAAACAAAAAGGGCCTCCATGTAAATGCATGAAGGCCCTTTTTATATAGTTTAAAATATTATTTTACAGCACCAGGCGTAGTGTAAGGTAAAGATTGCGGATCGAAATGAGCCCAGCCTGCAGCCCAGTTATCAGTACCAAAAGCACCTCTGTAAGCTACAGATGTAAATCCTGACGCTAATTTTGCGTTGGTAAATGCAGCACCTGAAGCTGCGGCAGAGCCAGTTTTTACAGTAAAATCTGGTGTACCAACTCTGGCGGCTGCAACTAAATCTGCAGAATATTTATAAGGACTGATAAAGATACTCTCTGCTGTAGCACTTGCATCAAATGTATTCGCAACTGTTAACAATGGAGTAATTACACCTAGCGCTGTTGCATTAGATGCTTTAATCTGATTGTTTTTACTATTGCTGTTATAAACTAAGTTGTTAGCAAATACAGATCTACCCGCCGTAAGGTTAAGGGAGGAATTCAAAAGAACACCACCTACAGGTGTAGTTGGCAATCCATCATCATAAAACACACCTTCTGTGTAACCAACAATTACTGAGTTGAATAAGCTCATTGCAGAGTTGCGACGGATTTGAGCGCCATGCTGAAAGTTAGCATTAATACTGCTGCCACCAGAGGCTACCGGACCTAAAATGGTCATATTTGAAAACACAGCTGATGTTTGTGGTGTAGCGTTATCACCAGCGGCATTGTTATCTGATTCAAAACCGTTTGAACCAGAAACGTCGGCAGTTACAGCTAAACGCTGTGCTAACCCGAATTGAACTTTACCAGAGAAACCGTTATCTGTATCAAAATCATCATCCCAGCTGTCGATAGCCAATAAGTGAGAACAGTTAACGGCACCACCGAACCATTCGTAAGCATCATCACCCGAACGATACACCTCGATATAATCGATTGTAGTACCAGACCCAACAGACCCAAAAGTTAAACCGTTGATTTCGTTATCCGGACTTAGCGCAATACCTGCAAATTCTATACGTACATATTTCATTATACCCGAATTATCAGTATTATCCGTACCACCGTGTTTACCTTTATCAGTTGCATCAGAAATACCTTCAATCGGCACTGAGGTACCCAAATTATTTTGCGCTTTACCCAATAAAATTACACCGCCCCAATCTCCTTCTTTACGGGCACCAGCAGTAATGCTTGAAGTAAATACAATTGGTTTCTCAACTGTACCAACAGCCATAATTTTAGCGCCTCTGGTAATGATTAAAGCACCTTTAGTACCTTTATCACCTTTGATAATTGTCCCTGGCTCAATGGTTAATGTAGCATTATTGGTTACAAAAACATTTCCTTTTAAAAGGTAGATTTTATCTGCACTCCATGTTGTGCTTGTCGTAATATCTCCTGAAACCTCAACCGTACCCGTGGCAGGTGGATTTATATCTCCATCATCATCAGTGCTTTTTGAGCAGCTTGTTAAGAATACAAGCAGGCCAAAAATAGAAGCTAGTAACTGTTTTTTCATTTTTATATGTTTTAATTTATTATATACAAAACTGTTAATTAGATGTAAATCAGACATTAATAGCTGTTTAAATAATCATTAAATATTACCGGTCACTATTAATCTTTACTTAACATTAGAATGTGTAATTAAAGGATACAGAATAATTGCTGCCTGGCTTGTAGCTGCTGATCGTTTCATCACCTTTAGCTCGGTTGTATTTTTTATCCGAATCGTTATCGTAATATTGCGTAATACGGTTATTCAGAATATCGCCTGCGTTAAATTTAATTTCCCCTTTGTTTTTGATTACTTTCAACGCCACCTGTAAGTCGACCACGTTTCTAGGTGCTTCCCAAATTGCAGGAAACAAAACACCCCCAGCAACATTTAACTTACGGCCTACTCTATTATAAAGTGCGTTAAAATTCAGTTTATCGCTTAAAAAACTATGTTGTAAACCAGCATTGATAATATATGGTGCTTGCCCAACCATTGGTCTGCTTGTATCTTTTAGGTTGATACCCGTATTATTTGTTTCAACTTTCGATTTAATTAAGGAAAGGTTGGTATAAAAAATAGTTTTCTCCAAGAAATCGGTTTTGGCAATAAAATCCAGGGATTTACGGAATTCCAGTTCAACTCCATATACATTCACCTTATCTGAATTAATATAAGTGATGATTCTTGATGAGCCGCCGTCGCTGTTAAATGATTCGATAGCATTGTTGAATTTTTTATAAAAAGCAGATACCGAAATGATTTGCCCTGCCTGTGGATAGAATTCGAAACGAATATCAGCATTATCAATTTTTGCCTCCTTCAGATTTGGATTACCTTGTTGCAGGGCCAATAATTCATAATCGTAAATAGAAGTAGAAGCCAACTCTCTAAACTCTGGTCTTGCCAGGGTACGGTAATAAGAGGCCCTTAAGTTGATTTTATCTGTTAAGCTATAAGTATAATTTGCCGATGGTAAAACGTCTATATAATTGTCATCAACTGATGTTTGTGGAGTAGGAACTTTAGCGTCCAATACTACATTAAATTGTTCAACCCTTACACCCCATACCAATCTGGATTTTTCTCCGAATTTGTTATCCAACATTAAATAACCTGCATTGGTTAATGAATGAGCAGTATAACTATCTGCATCCGCCGAAATATCATCCAAAAAATAGGCGCCGCTATTGATTGCATCTTTAGCATACAAACTCCTTAACGGTCTTCTGCTTATCGCATCTGCATCTGGCGAACTTGAGTTTGCCCTAAACCCTATGAATCTTGCATCAAACTTACGATCGCGATAGATAGAATTTAAGCCGGTCTTAAATGTTGCCCCCTGACCAAACATCTTTACAGGTAGCGTATAATTTAATCCACCACTAAAGTTGTTTTCATTTAATTTTGAGAACAACCTCGAATTTTCTTTACTTACTGTACCTGTACTTGCTATATAAGCATAGTTATCAGTACCGATATCTGACGGATTTCTTTGGTAAGAAATCTTCTTCTGATCTGGCTGATCGTTTAAAATGTTGGCATAACTCAAGGACCAATTGATTTTTGAATTATTTTCACCCAATGCATGTGTACCTTCTAATGTAGATTTAAATAACGATTTTTGCATTAAATCGAATGCATAGAACTTGATATCCCGGTTTCTATCACTATTATACCCAGCTCTACTCAAATATTGATCATCAAAAGTTCTGTTATAGATATTTTTAAATGTGATCTTACTTTTACCATAGGTATAAGCGAAATTTGCCAGTGCACCTATATTGGTTGAGAATTTATAAATATTATCATGATAATCAACATTTACATAATCGCGTATTACATCATTACTGATTGTCTGCGAATTTCTGTAGGTCAACGAGATTAGCGCACCAAACTTATTGTTGCTATCTTTAAAATCCTTAACCCTACCCAATGTAAATTGGTAGTTTTGAGTGGGTAAAGCAGTATTATTGTACGTTTTCCAATCAGACGGAAGACGGTTCATCGCGGCAATACCCTGTTCTGTTGTTAATGCTCCACCTATAATCCTATTACGTGACGGAAAATTTGAAGGTAATGATTTATCGCCATTGTCAAAGCCGAAATAATCGGTTGCTGTTCTTACTCCGCTTTTAAAATTTTTAAAAGTAGAAGCAGAATTATAACCTGCACCCACACCAATGCTGATGAAGTTATTATCTGGAATATCTTTAGTCGAGATCTGGATTGCACCACCCGTAAAATCTGCAGGAAGATCGGGTGTAGCCGTTTTACTCACTATTAAATTTTCTACCAGGTTTGAAGGGACAATATCAAAAGAAAATGCTTTACGATTAGGTTCTGTACTTGGCAATGAAGCACCGTCAAGTGTGGCAGTATTATATCTGTCACTTAAACCGCGGATCACTACAAACTTATTGTCTTGTATTGTTGCTCCGCTTACACGTTTCAAAACATCCGATGTATTCTTATCTGGTGAGCGTTTAATAATCTCAGATGAAACACCATCAGAAATTACCGCACTGTTTTTTTGTTGTGCATACAATGCATTGATGCTCTCCTTTTTAAAGCTCCCCTGGATCACAACTTCATTCAGCTTCTGCCCTCCAGCTTCATCTAGGATCACATCAAATATGGTATTCTTTCCTGTCACCACTTCAACCCCGCTAATCTCTTTGCCCGTATAACCTACATATTGAAAAACCAGGATGTATTTTCCTGTTGCCAATCCGGTTATAGAATATTTTCCATCTACATCGGTAGCCATCCCTTTTGTTGTACCCTTAATTTTAACCGTAACACCAATCAGTGTTTCACCGGTTTTCTTATCCGATACTTTACCCGAAATTTTTCCAGTTTGCGCAAATACCGTTGCGCCGATAATTACAAATAGAGCCGTAATTAATGCTTTTTTGAGGTGTAGTTGTGATTTCAATTTGCCGTATATTAATTTCCAGCAAAGCTATTACCACAATGTTAGCTATGTGTTAGCAACAAATTACCATTCGTTTACCCAAATGTTAATTTAATATTAATACCATTTCAGATCAATACCTCAAGCCTGCTTTTTTGCAGATGAAATGCAATAACCAAATAGGGCCAATTAACAGGAACTTAACATCTTCCAGAAACGAAGGCTTCTTTCCTTCTATTTTATGCCCGATAAATTGTCCGATCCAAGCAAGTACAAAAATCACCAGACAAACTAACCAGACCGCAGGGCCTCCACCGGCCTGCCAATATTCCAGCTGAACGATGAGATAACTCATCAGGCTGATTACCCACAGCATCAAAAAAGACAATACGGGCGACAAAGTAAAATAATAGTACAGGGAAAATGCAATCAGAAATGATGCCCAGTTCAGAAAGCCATTAAACTTACCCAGAAACTCAAGATATGGAAACGGAATTGCCCATACCAAACCAAGCAGACTAAAAACAATTAGCGGAACACAAATCCAGTGAATCAATTCATTGGTAGGGTTTTGGTGACTTTCTGCATACTTGTCAAAAAGCACATCCACAGCCTTTTTAGATACTGCGGCAACCGTTCCTTTATTTTTCGCCTTCTTCATCTTATTTTAATTTACGTATGTAAAAATAAAAAAAGCGATGGAATAATCCATCGCTTTACTAAATCTTATCTGCAGTTCAGGAGATCGCTATTTTGCGAAAGCTACCGATCTTGTTTCCCTGATTACTGTTACCTTAATCTGTCCGGGATAAGTCATTTCCGTTTGTATACGGTTAGAGATATCTGCAGCAAGCAGTTCCGCCTGCTGGTCTGTTACCCTTTCACTTTCTACCACTACACGAAGCTCACGACCTGCCTGTATGGCAAAAGTTTTTTCTACTCCGGGATAAGAAAGTGCCAGTTCTTCCAGTTCCTTTAAACGTTTGATATAACTTTCAACAACTTCACGGCGGGCACCCGGACGGGCACCGGATATGGCATCACAAGCCTGGATAATCGGCGAGATCATTGAAGTCATTTCGATCTCGTCGTGGTGAGCGCCAATTGCATTGCAGATTTCTGGATGCTCTTTATATTTTTCTGCCAGCTGCATGCCCAAAATTGCGTGTGGCAATTCAGGATTATCATCAGGCACCTTACCTATATCATGCAACAATCCGGCACGCTTGGCCATTTTTGCATTTAAACCCAACTCGGCTGCCATAGTAGCACAAAAATTAGCTACCTCACGCGAGTGGTGCAATAAATTTTGTCCATAAGAAGAACGGTAGCGCATACGTCCAACCATCCTGATCAGTTCAGGGTGCAAACCATGGATACCTAGGTCAATAACCGTCCTTTCGCCAATCTCTACAATCTCATCTTCAATCTGTTTCTTGGTTTTGGCAACCACTTCTTCAATACGAGCAGGGTGAATCCTGCCATCTGTTACCAAACGGTGCAGGGCCAAACGGGCAATCTCTCTCCTTACCGGGTCAAATCCCGATAAAATGATGGCCTCAGGAGTGTCATCTACAATGATCTCGATTCCTGTAGCAGCCTCAAGTGCACGAATGTTACGACCTTCGCGGCCAATTACACGGCCCTTGATCTCATCACTTTCAATATGAAAGATAGACACCGTGTTTTCGATCGCAGCCTCTACCGCAGTACGCTGTATGGTCTGGATAACCACCTTTTTAGCTTCTTTAGTCGCAGTCAGTTTAGCCTCATCCACAATGTCCTTTACCTGGATCATGGCCTGAGTACGGGCTTCCTGTTTCATGGTCTCTACCAATTGGCTTTTGGCTTCCTCAGCACTTAAACCGGCAATTGTTTCCAGTTGGGTAACATGCTGGTTTTTTAGTAAGTCAACCTCTTCCTGTTTCTTTATGGCAATTTCAGTTTGCTTTTCCAGGTTTTTCTTATGGTTATCCAGTTCCTGTTCTTTGCGGCTGGCATTTTCCAGTTTAGAATTTAAAGATTGTTCTTTTTGCTTAAGGGAGTTTTCGCGTTGATTGATCAGGTTGTTTTTTGCATTTACTTCCTGTTCGTGTTCCGACTTCAATTGTAAAAATTTCTCTTTTGCTTCCAGCAGTCTGTCCTTTTTTAAAATCTCAGCCTTGCTTTCAGCATCTTTCAGCATCTTTTTTACTTTGGTCTGGGCTGCAATTTCTTGCGCTTTGAGCAGGTTCCTTAACAGGTACCTCCCCACCAGAACACCAACCACAAGGCCGGCCAGTACATATCCTAATATTTCCATTCTCTATTTTTATTTATTGTTTAATCAGATACAATCCTTTGAGCAGTATCATCCCTCCGGGACGTTAATCCTATCTGATCATTTATATTTTATTTTAAAAAAAAACCGCAACTAATTCCTTGGGCCCCTCGTTTTAAAAACCTCAACTAATTAAAATTAGGATTTAAGTCATTTTCAGGTGCACGAATGCAGATGAAATACACCCTCTCAATCCTATAAATATTGAAGTGTTAAGTTTTAAAAATAGTGAAACCCAAAAACCTAGCTGCGGCTATATCTTTGTGCTAATCTTAACTTATATAAAGAACGTACCTCTATTTAGAAAAAAAATCGTTTAATAAACTATCCAGTTCTTCCACCTTCTCGGCAACAGCTGTATCCTGGTGCTGAACTTTATTCTCTACCCTCAGTACTGCCGTTGCGTAATGCAATACTGCCATAGAAAGTAAATCCTGCTTATCTCTGACCGCATAATTTTCCTGATAGTCTTTTATGCGCTCATTAATAATTTTGGCTGCCCGCCTTACAATTTCTTCTTCTTCCGTATTCACCTTTAAAGGATAAATACGATCAGAAATAGTTATTTTTATCGAGATTTCTCCCATTTCTTAGCTTTGTTTCACTTTTCTGATATTACTTATTTTTTAAGCAATACAACACACTTATCTATTTCACGCACAAAATCGTTAATTTTTTGCTTTATATCAAGTGTCTTTTCACTTGTACCTTCAATACTTTTCGCCAACTTTAAAACCCTGAGCTTTTCTTCCAGATCTGTATGCTTATTTCTGGAAGCATTTAGCGCAACTTTTACGGATTCATTTTCCAGTTTCAACAGGTCATTTTCTTCTTGTAATGCACTACAAAGCTCTATTAAGCGAGCTGTTTTCTGCAATACGGAGGTTAATTGATCTGCAACTGATGACATGAAAGTATTTTTTATTTTCTAATTTCTGCATTAACTGTTTGTGCTAAGTTATACATAATTTTTTGCATAACCGCATCAATCTGTTTATCGGTTAAGGTCTGCTCTTCATCCTGAAGTGTAAAGTTAAGGGCGTACGACTTTTTACCCGCTGGCAGTTTATCTCCGATGTATACATCAAATACCTGTACATTCCGGATCAGCTTCTTCTCGGTCTTAAATGCGATAGATTTTAACGTGTCAAACGTTACATCTGTATCCACCAGCATAGACAGATCTCTGCGTACTGCCGGGTATTTCGGCACTTCTTTATTTACAATTTTATTTTTCCTTACCAGGTCTAAAAGCAAAGCCCAGTCAAAATCTGCATAATAAACATCCTTATCTACATCGGCTTTCTTTTTATCTGCCGCTGTTGCCGCACCAAAGCTTACAAGCGTTTTATCCCCTCTGAAATACCTAAGTCCGAAAGCAAAACGCTCATCTTTTACTTCCTCCAGCTGATAAGTAGCAATACCCAAGCGACCAATAACAGCATCAACAGCAGCCTTTAAATGATAAAAACTGACCGGGGCCGGTTTTTGGTTCCATTGCTCGGCCTGGTTATTACCAGAAAGCAATATCAATAAACGCGGACGCTCTACGTATTTGCCAGCTATTAAATGATAAGTTTTACCAAATTCATAAAACTTAATGTCGGCTGTTTTCCTGTTCTGGTTATAGGCAACACTTTCCAATGCAGGCATCAACAGTTCCTGACGCATTACATTCAAGTCTGAACTTAAAGGGTTTAAGATCTGTACGGCTTCATCAGGAGCTTTTGAATAGGCCCCTTTAGTTAATGAATTGCACCAGATCTCTAAAAAACCATTTGCAGTAAGCATATCCGCAATCACATGCTGTGTCTGCTCTTTATCAGGTTTCGAGCTGTAGGATAAGGAAGCATTTATTTTGCTTGGGATTTCGATATTGTTGTAACCGTAAATCCTGAGCACCTCCTCGATAATGTCACATTCCCTTGTCACATCTACCTTAAAGGCAGGAACCTTCAGGCTAAGGCCATCTGCAGTTTCAGCTGCAACATGAATTCCTAGTGCAATGATAATGGCTTTAATTTCTTCAGCAGGAATTTCGGCACCGATTAACCTGTTGATATTGCTGTAATTTACATCTACCTCATAAGGTTTTACCGGTTCAGGGTAAATATCCGAAACCGGGGAGGAGATTTTCCCATTCCCAAGTTCAGCGATGAGCAAAGCAGCACGCTTTAAAGCAACAACCGTCATATCCGGATCGGTACCACGCTCAAACCTGAAAGAAGCATCGGTTTTTAAACCATGTCTTTTCGAGGTTTTACGAACCGATACCGCATTAAAATAGGCGCTCTCTAAAAATATGTTGGTTGTGGTGTCGCTTATACCAGAGTTTTTTCCGCCAAAAACACCTGCAATACACATCGGTTCTTCCGCATTACAGATCATCAGGTCTTCTGCAGATAATTTGCGTTCTACACCGTCAAGCGTTACAAAAGGGGTTCCTGCTGCACATTTTTTCACAATAACTTTAGCTCCTTTGATTTGGTCTGCATCAAAAGCGTGAAGTGGCACACCAAGGTCGTGCAACACATAATTGGTAATGTCTACGATATTATTGATCGGCCGGATACCGATTACTTTTAATTTATTCTGCAACCAGTCTGGTGATGCCTTAACAGTAACTCCGCTAATGGTTACACTACTGTACCTTGGGGCGGCAGCAGTATCTTCAACTTTAACGTCTATCAGCAAACTTTCCTCATCTGCCTTAAAGCCGGAAACATCAGGCATCCTGATGTCCGTACGGAAATAAGCAGCCAGATCTCTGGCCACACCTAAATGCGATGCGGCATCAGCCCTGTTTGGGGTAAGGCCAATTTCATAAAGAAAATCATCTTCAAGCTTAAAATATACTTTAGCGGGGGTACCTACCTGTGCATCCCCGGGCAATACCATAATGCCATCATGAGAAATGCCCAAACCGATCTCATCCTCGGCACAGATCATACCTTCAGAGACCTCTCCCCTTATTTTTGATTTATTGATCTTAAAAGGTTCCCCTTCATTCGGATAAACTGTAGTGCCCACTGTTGCAACTACTACCTTTTGGCCCTGGGCCACATTAGGAGCTCCACAAACAACCTGTAAAATTTCCGGTCCGCCAACATCAACCGTAGTTACCCGCAGGCGGTCGGCATTCGGATGCTGCACACAGCTCAGTACATGGCCTATAACCAGCCCTTCCAATCCACCTGCAACAGCTTGTACTGTCTCAAGGCTCTCCACCTCCAAACCTATATTGGTCAATATTAATGAAAGTTCCTGCGGTGTTTGATCTGTTTGAATGAACTGTTTAAGCCAACTGTATGATATCTTCATTTTTTATGCTGTAAAACGCAAAGATATTATTTAATGCTGAAAGCAGAAAGCCTATATGACACTAATACCACCAAGAATGGCAGCACATGCACCCACACCAATAACCAGCATGATGACCGAAGCGATCACCAATTTTAGGGCAGGCTTAACAGGCTTATTGTCTGCAGAAGCTACAATAATCTTAATAATCCCTATTAAAAAAACCACAGCAACAACAATCCAGTAAATCACAGATAATAAAACAATGCCTTCCATATGGTAAATATAACTAATTGAGATTTAATTTTTCCCGGATGGTATCTATTTTATGATCACGGTAGAAAATGTTCATGGTCTCAAAAGGAATGATCTTCATCTTATCGCTCACAATGTGCACACATGATTTTTTAACGGCCCGCACGTCAAAATCAAGTGGATCCATAAAGTTCATGATGATAATCCTAAACAGGTTATTGTAATTTAAATGGTCCGACTGTACCCTCGGCAAACAGCACATCAGTTCACCAAAGGTACCTTCTGCACAATCAACTGAGACGCCCGTGCTGAACAAATTGAGCAGATGTTCTTTTAACCTTTCATCGTGTTCAAATACAATCGTGTTCTTTGAATTGTTCAGCAGGTCTTCCGGATTAACCAGATGTGTCATCGGGATCACTTCATCATCCAGCTTTAATGCATAGGCCATACAAAGGGCATCCGGGTTGCAGGGCACCGGAATCAGATCCTGAGGGGTAAATAAAGGATATTGCTCATAAATTTTCCGCCGTACTTCTGTCAAGGTGATCCTGCCCTGCTGGTCGTTATAATTGTCATTCCTTCCCGCAACCTGGGTTGGCTGAAAAGTTACCCCCCGCACGCATTTCTGCTTTAGGGCATAATTCAGAATATCGCCAATTTCATGATCATTTACCCCTTTCTGAAGAGTGACTACCAGGGTGGTCGATACATTAAACTGGTTTAAATGGTCGATTGCCTTTTTCCTTACTTCCGTTAAGTCCTCCCCACGCAATTTTTCCAGCACCTCAGCACTAAAACTGTCAAACTGCAGGTAAATCTCAAAATCGGGCATATAAGTTGCAAGCTTCTCTACAAAACCAATATCCTTCGCAATCCTGATCCCATTGGTATTCACCATCAGGTGCTTGATGGGCTTGGTTTTAGCCAGGTCCAATATCCTGAAAAAATCGGGATGTACAGTAGGCTCTCCACCGGAAAGTTGTACCACATCCGGTTCTCCTTCATTGGCCACCACTACATCCATCATTTTATTGATCTCTTCCAGGCTACGGTGCCGGCCATAATTTGGCGAAGACATGGCATAACAGGTCGGGCAGCTTAAATTACACCGGTCGGTTACCTCTATAATGGTTAAACAGGAATGCTGTTCATGATCTGTACAAAGGCCACAATCATAGGGACAGCCATAATGCACCTTTGTATTAAATTTTAAAGGCATTTCCGACTGTTTGTTATAATTCCTGATCTGTTTATAATATTCCACATCATCAGCAATCATTACCTTGCTGTCGCCATGCGTTCTGCAGTTCTTCAGCATAAATACCTTTGCGTCCTGAAACACAATTTTGGCATCGCAGAGTTGTAAACACTCCGGGCACAGACTTTTAGTATAATCGTAATAAATATAATCTCTTACTTTCATAATTGTTTCACAATGCGGATGATGAATTTATAATAATACAGCAATATAAACAAAGCAGACCAATGGATGCTGCTTAAATTTAACACCAGCGGCTGGTAAGGTTTAATAAACTCAATACCAAAACGATACAAAAAATACAGCACCATAAACAGCTTGAAGCGGTCGCCATTCAGCAGCTCTTTCTTTCTTATACCAATAAAAAAGAGCAGCAACAGCACCATATAAATCATTTCATATAGCGCTACAGGATGTCTTTTTAAGCCGTCCCCCAGGTCCATTCCCATAAAAAAAGAAGTTTCTTTGCCAAACACCGGCTCATCAACCCCCATCAGGAAACAACCTATCCGGCCTATAAACAGTGCTACAATTATGGGAACAACATAAATATCACCTGAGGCTATTTTTACCCCGATGATCTTTTTGATCAGTTCAACCCCAAACAAACCGCCCAGCAAGCCCCCCACTATGGTTTTACTCTGGTATAAGGTAAAAAAGCTGATCTGTCGTATATGCGCAGGGTCTTCCAATACAGCAATTACCCGCGAACCAATTAAGGCCCCGAGCATCGCTCCCAGCATAATCCATAGCCGGTTCTCATCAGAAATAGGATCTTCAATCCCTTTCTTTAAAAAATAGTAAAGCCGTACTCCCACAAAAAAGGCAAACACTTCAAAAATGTAATGCCAGTGATAGATTTCATCAAAAAGAGTAAACTGAACAGGAAAAGTCAAAACACCAGTTACTTAAAAAACAAGCGCGCCATGATAGGCAGATGATCTGATGGATAACGCTGGTTTTTACTATCGGTAAGCACGGCAAACTTTTGCACCTTAAAACCTCTATTTATAAAGATATAATCAATTTTCTCTTTAAGCGGGGCATTAAACTTAAAGCCGTTAAAAGTCCCTTCCGGCCCATAAGCTGGCTCTTCCGACACTTCTTTGCTATCCGTTAAAAAAGTTTTTATGGTAGTTATGGCTTCTGTTTCAGGTGTAACGTTTAGATCACCTGTTAAAACAACCGGCAAAGCTGGTGCAATTTCCTGGATCTTCTTTTTAATAAGTTTGGCCGATTCAATTCTGGCCTGTACACCAACATGGTCGTAATGGGTATTAAAAACCATAAATTCCTTCTTATTCCATTTGTCATATAGCCTGACCCAGGTACAGATCCTTACTATGGCTGCATCCCAGCCTTTAGATGGTTTTTCGGGCGTATCCGACAGCCAGAAGGTACCACCATCCTTTTTAACAAATCTGGTTTTGTCAAAATAAACAGCAGAAAATTCCCCTTCACGTTTTCCGTTAGTGCGCCCTACACCGGCCATTTCGTAATTTGTATTTTCCAGCAACTGGTCTGCCTGCAAAGCCAGGGCCTCCTGCACACATAAAATATCGGCATCATGAAACCTTACGAGTGCCTTTACCTCATCTTTTCTGTTTGGCCAGGCATTCTCCCCATCTTTATCATTGTTATAACGAATGTTATAACTCATTACATTGATATAATCAGCGGGTTTCCGTTGGGCCTTTACCGTTACCACCAGCAACAGCATAGCCATACACAATTGAATCTTGATCTTCATAATGCCAATTTACAGCTTCAATGTTAAATTAAGCCCTCATCCCCAAAACTAAAAAATAATTTATTCGTTACAATCAGATGGTCAAGCACTGGTAAATCCAGCATTTTACCGGCTTCAACCATTTTTTTAGTGATGCTCAGGTCCTGCGCACTCGGCTTCAGGTTACCAGAAGGATGGTTGTGTGCCAGAATAATAGAAGTGGCATTATGTTCCAGCGCAATTTTAAAGATAACCTTCGGATCTGCTACTGTACCGGCCATTCCACCCTTGCTGATCAGCTGTTTGCCAATGATGTAATTAGCCTGGTTTAAGATCAATATCCAAAACTCCTCATGGTTCAGGTCGGCAAATACCGGAAGCAAAGCTTCAAAGGCATCTTTTGAAGAAAACACCTTAACCACATCCCGCCCTTCGGTTTCTTTTCTTCTCCTGCCCAGTTCCAAAGCAGCCACTATGGAAATTGCTTTTGCGCTGCCAATCCCTTTAAACTTAGAAAGGTCTTTTACCGAGGCCTTACCCAAGGCATCCAGGTCGTTATTATAAAACAAAAGCACCCGCTTACTCAGGTCAACCGCCGTTTCGTTCTTATTACCTGAACCGATTAAAATGGCAATCAACTCTGCATCTGTAAGGTGCCGCCTTCCATTCAGCAATAATTTCTCACGGGGCCTGTCGGCTTCTGCCCACAGTTTAATACCTAATTTCTCCGGATATGCCTTCATTTTTAATTTCTTAGAACAAAAAAACGGGATATGCAATGCATATCCCGTTTATAATATTGTAAAGCTATGTTTATTTTAAGCCATTAACAAATTTAGTCAGCTTAGATTTATTGTTAGCTGCTTTGTTTTTATGGATCACATTCTTTTTGGCCAAACGATCCAGCATAGAAACTACTTTAGGAAGTAATTCTAATCCTGTTTTTTTATCTTCTGCAGCACGCAATCTTTTGATAAACGTACGCGTTGTTTTTGCCTGATACCTGTTACGTAAACGTTTAGCTGCGTTAGCTCTAATTCTTTTTAGTGAAGATTTATGATTTGCCATTTTTTGTTCTTAATATTTTAATCCAGGCTTACGCCCTTTTATTGTTCTAATTTTCGGACTGCAAATATAGAATTAATGTTTTTAAAATGCAAAAGCATTATGCAAATATTTTTTTGTCTGTAGAAAAACATACCATGTCCGCTATTTAAAAAACCTTAACCCATACCTGACCATGATGTAAACCGGAATACTTAGTGCCGTCCATGAAAAAACATGCCATATACCTATACCCATTATAGCCAGCAACAGACCTATAAAGGTGATCACCGACAACAAAACAGGGACACCCCATACTTTAAAAAACGATCTATTTTTTTTCTGCATTTTCCTGAACGGTTGATAAAGTTAACGATCCGGATTCCCCCGTCAGTCTTTTCAGCTGTGCGGACCTCGATTTGCGCCTGGCAAGCCAGAGATAAATCCCTGAAATCAATACGATAATGGTAGCGATATCAAAAATAGCCCAAAGCACCTTCATAGGCATTCCCCCATAATCGCCAAAATGAAAAGGCTGAGAGATAAAGATTGTTTTCAGGTACCAGGGAAGATCACGAATAGCTGTCAGCTCCCCTGTTTTGGCATCTATTAAAGCGGGCTTAATGATCCTTGAAGTTAAGGGAGTAGTCCCTGTCATGTACACCGCATAATGATATTTACTGGAATATAGCGTACCCGGATAAGCTACAAAAGACACATCCATGCCGGGCGCTGCAGCCTTAGCTGTTTTAACAGCTGCATCCAGGGAACTTAATGTGCCTGTTACCTTTGGTTTATCCTTGTATCCGGCAACCATTTCAGCAAGCTGACTTGCCTTCCATCTGTCCAGTGCCGGATCTACCAGTGTATTGATCACTCCCGTAAGCCCTACAACCGATGCCCAGGCCAGTGTTACAATTCCAAGCAGGTTATGCAGGTCCAGCCATCTCAACCTTGATGATTTCTCCGTACGGATCATACCAAAATCAAAACGCCTCATGATCGGACCGTATAACACCACACCCGAAACGATGGCCACAATAAAAAGTAAGCCCATTAAACCCAGAAAAAGTTTACCGGGTATACCTGCCAGCATTTCAACATGGAGGTAATACATCACCAGCATGAAGTCCATTTCATTAGGCGGCGTGGCCATTACCTTTGCCGTATACTCATTCATTGTCAAATAATGGTCGGCCTGAACAGGTGCCTCACTTGAGTCTGCCACCACAACAAACATCTGACCAGGGTGCTCTTTCAGGTCCCATGACACATACTTCACCGCCTTTACGGGCACCTGTTTTACAGCCTCTTCCAGCACAACATCTTTCGAAATTGTCGGTGTTCCGGGCGCAACGGCAGGCAATTCCAGTTCCTTGCCCAGCAAATGGTCAATTTCCTCATAAAATATAAGCGGCAGACCTGTCAGGCACAGCATGAGCAAAAAGACCGTACATATCAGACTGGTCCATTTATGAACATCAAACCACTTCTTTATTGTTTTAGCTTTCATATGTACACGATAGGAACATGGATTATGTAATATTCTAGTTAAAACTTGTAAGCAAAACTAGCAGCAAAGTTTCTTGGTTTCTGCGGGTTAACAGACCAGTAACCAATATAGTAATCTTCGTTGGTCAGGTTGTTCATATTAAAAGTAAACCTGTATTTATCTGAATTATAAAATAAACTGGCATTGATCAGGGTATAACTTGGCAATTCAAAAACTCCCGTTACACTATTGTCTATTACTTTATATACCCCGGCATAGTTTCCGCCTAACCCAATACCAAAGTCTTTCAATTTGCCATAGCCAAATTTATAGGTGGCCCATAAATTGGCCAGGTCCTGAGGGCCTTGTCCGCCCGGACTTCTGCCCACCTCGTTGTAAAAATCTGTAGGCGTACCTGTATTACCTTTAAGCACCTTAATGCTCGAATGGCTAACTCCTGCAATCATATTAAAACCAGGAAAGGGATTTGCACTTACATCAAAATCAAAACCTTTACTTCCTGTTTTTCCACCTTGCACAGCAGTAATGGGCGTATCATAAACCCTGTTTGATACCTTAATGTCATATACAGAGAAAGTGGCAAACAACTTATCAGCAAACAGATTGGCTTTCACACCAAATTCCCATTGGTTGGCCTGTTCCGGCTTAAATGACTTTACGCCCTGGCTTACTTTATTATCATCAAATACTTCACGTGGATTTACATTAAAAAATGCGTTCATATAATTCGCAAAAACAGATACCTTATCCAGAACAGGCTGAAAAACCACGCCAAATTTAGGCGACAGCGTCAACTGGTGATAAGCATCTGTAGGATCTTTAGGCTTGTTGATATCGCCTTTAGCATCAAAATAATCCATCCTCAGGCTAGCCATTACGCTTAACGAAGGGGTAAAATTAAGCACGTTCGATACATAAGCACTAGATATACTGTTTTTAATATTGGTGTGGCTTCCACCCCCGGCCTCTGCCAATGCTTTGTCTACCACCGCCTGGGTTAAAAATACCGGGTCAATTTCATGGCCATCTTTATCAAGTTCAACTTCGCTGCTTTGAGGAGTAATCTGTCTTACAGCTGCCCATCCAGAGCCATTGTCAATCACATTGCGGCTGTAATAATCCAGGCCTATCAACAGCCGGTTTCTCAGGTTTCCGATCTTAAAATCAGCATTAAAATTTTGCTGTATGTCTGTCGTATTGGTAGTTTGCTGTTCTTTGTGGAAATACTGGTCAAAATAATTATCCCTGTTGGCACCTGCTGTCTCCAGATATGCGTCATCCCAGACATAGGTATAATAGCCATCTGATTTTACATTTCCTCTGGAAATCACAGTTTGTGAGGTCCAGTGGTCCGACAATTTGTACAGCATCTGGCCCTGAAGGTTATACCTCGGATTCTTTATCCCAACATCATTACTGGTAAAAGAGAGGTTCCCGTTCAGGTTCAACTCCTTCAGGTTTTTAAAAATGAGTGTAGTGTCTCTATTGGAGTTGAAAAATACCGGTGCAACTGCCCTTTCTTCTTGCAAAATCTCAGTAAAAACATGAAAAGAAAGCCGGTCATTCACCTCATAAGCTAAACTCGGCGCAATGTAAAAAGATTTTTTAAACCCTGCATCCTGGAAACTATTTTCTGTATGGTAGGCCGTGTTTACACGCAGTGCTATTTTTTGCGTTTTACTTAAAGGCGCATTAATGTCTGCCGTAATCCGGTTTAATCCAAAACTTCCAAAATTGTAGGCCACTTCCCCACCAAAGTGATCATAAGGTTTTTTGGTAATGGTATTGATGATCCCGCCATAGCCATAAAAGCTTGCGCCAAATAAGGTACCTGAAGGGCCTTTCATTACCTGTATATCTTCTACACTGGCAGGATCCAGGTTACCGCTGGTTAAGCCCGGCAACCCATTGATCAGGCTTGGCTGTGCTTCAAAACCACGTAAGGCAAAATAAGAGGCGCCATCACCACCCCTTCCTGTAGATTCCCACGTTCTCGATATCCCAGGGATGTTCCGCATCGCATCATCATAGTTACTAATGGCTTGTTGTTTCAATATTTCTGAAGAAACAGAACTATACACCTGTGGGTTTTCCAGGTTTTTTAGAGGCATTTTTGCTATCGAAGCTGTTACTTTATTTACATTTCTTGAAGATATGATCACTTCTTGCAACTGATCCGAATTTTCGTTCAGGATAAAGTCGGCTGCTGTTGCTTCACCGGTTCTCACTTCAACCGTCTGTTCCTGTTTTAACAAACCGATAAATGTTGCAATTAAGCTATATGTACCCGGCTTAATGCCCTTTAGCTGATACGCTCCCCTTTTATCGGTCAACGCTGTTTTTCCTGTGCCTTTAATGTTTACCGTCACCAGTTCAGCTGGCTTTCCATCTGAAGTTTTTACGGAACCTTTGATATTTCCTGTTTGTGCAAAGGACAGACTTGCAGAAAGTAAGAGCAAGACTATACAATTGGTAATGATTTTTATCATGGTGAATATTGTTTGATTGGCACAAACCTACTATTTAAAACAATTCTAAACAACACTATTTAAAATTAATCCAGATAAAATTAATTCATAGCAATAAAATAAAAAAGCGGCAGATTTTCACCTGCCGCTTTATACTTACCCGCTCTATCCACTCATCTTATCTAATTACAATCTACTTTTAACTGCCAGTGCCAGCAGTGTATCTTGCTGATTTACACCCAGACATACAAAATTATCAAACCTCACATTTTTCGGGTTACTGGCAATTAAAGTATGCTGATCTGTCGTGCCACTCATTCTTAATTTGGCATCGTCACTTATATTGGTGTACAAACTCCCTGTTACAGCATTTACTTTTGCAACAGCACTCTGGCTTAATATCACCTGCAAACATTTTAAATTAAAATTGTTATCTGTAACCACTACTGCCATTCCCGCCGCCTGTATCCTAAGCAGATCTTTCATAGCAACCCTGATGATCACCTGCTGACGCTCGAAAGAATTGACATATAATGTTTCTCCCTTACTCAACACTGATGTTTTTTCAGCGTTAAAGTCCTCACCTACAAATACGCCTTCTTTTTCACTTTGTGTCAATATGATTTTAACGTTTCCGCTCACCCATATTTTTTTAAATCCTTTGGCAGGTTTTACAAGCTCTATTTTACCTGCAGCTAAGGTTGCTATAGATGAAGAGGTTAAAAGTATTGCTGCGAATACTGTTGCGAATAATGTTTTTGTAAGGGTTTTCATAATTTATGTTTTAAGGTTTTTCCTAATTGTTTGTAATTAAGACCACATCAACAGCAAAACGTTTCAGCCTCTTCTGTCGCATTATACCAGCTATCTAAACCTCACGACAAACTCCCGAAACTTCTCGACAAACCCGAAACATAACCGACAAAAACCAAGGCTTTCTTAGGGTAAAAACAAAAGGGCCAGACATAAAAATGCCCAGCCCTTTTGTTTGAAGCTAAATTAGCTTATGTTATTTTAACCTTTTTGCTACTACATCCCAATCTACTACATTCCACCAGTTAGAAATATAATCCGGACGTTTATTCTGATATTTTAAATAGTAAGCATGTTCCCAAACATCAAGTCCCAGCAAAGGTGTACCTTTTACCTCTGCATTGTCAAATAAAGGATTGTCCTGATTGGCTGTGGAAGTAATTTTTAAAGTTCCTTTATCATTTACCAGCCAGGCCCACCCTGAGCCAAAACGCGAAGCTGCAGCTGCCGAAAACTGTTCTTTAAATTTATCATAAGAACCAAAGGTTTTATCTATAGCAGCTTTCAGTTTTCCCTGCGGGCCGGCCGAAGGGCCTGATTTTAATGTTTCAAAAAAGAAATTATGGTTCCAGGCACCACCACCATTGTTACGTGCCTTGGCCGAAAGTTTGGAAGCATTGTCAAAAAATTCTTTTTCTGTTGCATAAGGTATATTTTCAGCTGCAATGGCATCGTTTACATTCTTAATATAAGCCGTATGGTGCTTGGTATAATGAATTTCCATAGTTAACGCATCAATATTAGGCTCTAAAGCATTGTATGCATATTTTAAAGGAAGCTGCGTAAACTTCAATGCAGCACCTGTATATTTTTCTTCAGCAGCAAGGCCCGCAGCCGCAGCAGTGCCCCCTTCTAACAGAACAGGTGTCCCTATGGCAACAGCCAAAGAAGCAGTTAATGTATTTTTAATAAAATTTCTACGCGTGTTTGTTTCCATGATCAATATATTTATGGGTATAAAACAAAGTAACTTTATTTTACAGTAAAATGTTCTTTGATCTTATAATTTTTACAAAACATCAGCAATATTTTCCAAAAGCATTCTAATTTAAACACCCTGATTTTACCCCCGGCAAACCTAAAAATGAAATGAGTACCAGTTTTGCATTGGGTTCTATAGTAATAATGGGTATTTTAACAGCGGTTTATACCATTTCGATCATAGAACCAATAAAATACCTTAAATTATAGAAGATGATTAATCGGATTCACCTGATAATTACAGCAATTACCTTATTTGTTGGAATAGAAAATCCAGCTTCCGCACAATCTGATCACCTCCTCTGGTACAACAAACCTGCTCAATTTTTTGAAGAAACTATGGTGCTTGGCAATGGCAAGCTTGGTGCGGCAGTATTTGGAGGTATAAAATCTGATAAGATCTTTTTGAACGATGCAACCCTTTGGTCTGGAGAACCCGTAAATCCATATATGAACCCTGAGGCTTATAAGCAAATTCCGTCAATAAGAGAGGCACTTAAAAACGAAAATTACAAACTTGCAAACGAACTGAACAGGAAAGTACAGGGCGCTTTCTCCCAGTCCTATGCACCTTTAGGTACTATGCACATTAAATTTAACCATACCGACTCTGCATCCATGTACCGCCGAGAACTGGATATCAGTAAATCCCTTTCAAAAATAACATATAATGTATCGGGAGTCACTTTTACAAGAGAATACTTTATTTCAAAACCAGCCAGGGTAATGATGATAAAACTTACCAGTAGTAAGAAGGGGGCCTTGAGCTTCAATGTCGATTTTGAAAGCCTTTTAAAATTTGAAATAACAAACCAGGGAAACACGCTGAGGGTTAAAGGTTATGCCCCCTATCATGCAGAACCTGTATATAGGGGAAACATCGCAAATGCAGTAAAGTTTGACGAAAACCGCGGCACCCGTTTCAGCAGCCTTTTCCGTATTAAAAATACAGATGGACAAGTCATTATACAGCATGGATCTATAGGGTTAAAAAACGGTACTGAAGCAATCCTATACATCGCTATTGAAACTAGTTTTAATGGATTTGATAAAAATCCTGCCACTGAAGGCAAAAGTGATGCCTTACTGGCCGACAGCTGTTTAAAAAAGGTTGTCCCAGTCAACTATGAGTCCGTAAAGCATGCCCACATCAACGATTATCAAAATTATTTTAACCGGGTTAGCTTCAATCTGGGAAAAACAAATGCTCCTGAACTACCCACTGATGAACGGCTGAAACGATATGCAGAAGGAAAAGAAGACAAAAACCTTGAGATCCTTTATTTTCAGTTTGGCCGCTACCTGCTTATATCCAGCTCCAGAACAGCCGGTGTACCCGCTAACTTGCAGGGCATCTGGAACCCTTACATCAGGCCACCCTGGAGCAGCAACTACACCACCAACATCAACCTGCAGGAAAACTACTGGCTGGCAGAAAACACCAACCTTTCTGAACTTCATGAACCATTGATGAAATTTATAGGGCATGTGGCCCATACCGGTAAGGTAACGGCAAAAACATTCTACGGTGTTGAGGGCTGGGCACTTTGCCACAATAGTGATATATGGGCAATGAGCAATCCGGTTGGGGGCTTTGGCCAGGGCGATCCGGTCTGGGCAAACTGGAATATGGGCGGTACCTGGCTTAGCACACATTTATGGGAGCATTATATATTTACGCTTGACAAGAATTTTTTAAAACAAAAGGCATACCCCCTGATGAAAGGTGCTGCCCGGTTTTGCCTGAACTGGTTGGTAAAAGACAAAAAAGGAAACCTGATTACCTCACCCTCAACCTCACCGGAAGCGAGCTTTATTACAGCAGATGGTTCTAAAGGTTCAACATTGTATGGTGGAACTGCCGACCTTGCGATGATCAGAGAATGTTTCCTGCAAACCATCAGGGCATCGCAAATTTTAGGTACAGATATCACTTTCAGAAAGGAAGTTGAATCTGCACTCAGGCAACTTCAGCCCTATCAGGTCGGGAAAAACGGCAATTTACAGGAGTGGTATTACGACTGGGACGATGCCGATCCAAAACATAGGCATCAGTCTCATTTATTTGGTCTGTTTCCCGGACACCATATCACGCCCGGGTTAACCCCTGAGCTGGCAAATGCCTGTAAAAAAACACTGCAAATTAAAGGAGACGAAACAACAGGTTGGTCTAAAGGATGGCGGATCAATCTTTGGGCGCGGTTACTTGATGGAAATCATGCCTACCAGATGTACCGTACTTTATTGAGCTATGTAGATCCTGATCAATATAAGGGCCCTGATAAAAAGACAGGAGGAGGCACTTATCCTAACCTGCTGGATGCACATCCCCCCTTCCAGATAGATGGAAATTTTGGTGGGGCAGCTGCTGTAGCCGAGATGCTGGTGCAATCAAACGAAAACCAGATCAGACTGCTTCCTGCACTTCCTGATGCCTGGGATACCGGAAAAATTAAGGGCATCTGTGCCCGCGGAGGTTTTGAGATCGAGATGGAGTGGCAAAACAAGTCAGTAAAAAAATATACCATCACCTCAAAAAAAGGAGGAAAGACACAATTGATCTATAACGGAGTAAAAAAAGAAATTCAGCTTAAACCTGGAGGCAGTTTAACAATTCAAACAAGCACCACTGCTCCTAAATAAACAGTTGCACTTACAACGTTCCCCCCGGCATTTACAAAATGCTGCCAGCAATGAATAGTATCGTTTAAAGGAATACCTACCTTCTAACCTCCAGACTGGAATACCAGTTTACCGGCTGAGATCTTAACCTAAATCCATCACTTTCTACATGATAAAGAATCAACGGGATACTAAAATCAACCAATCGGTCCATTTTCATAGAAAGGGATTCTGAAAAATCCAGGCTCGAGATCCCTTCTTTCAGATACACATAGATCACTGTAGCGGTCTTAAACTCAAAACGTTCAATCTTTCCCGGCCATTCTGCCCTGATCCTGCTAAGAAAAGCCGGAATTTTCTTTTTTTCTTTTAGATCTTCCATACGCTTAAAGAATTGATTACCTATAAAAATAACAAATTGGGCCGAAAAACAGCAACTGTAACAAACCCTATACAAAAAATTTCCTTTTTTATATTTGCAGTGGGCATTTCAACCAGCCTACTGTTTAATCCATATTTTTTTTATGCCGCAATACCGACCATTCAATACCCTGCTTTAACAATTTCCTGTAATTGGGATTCTTGAAGGCTTCCGGTCCATGTCCCAATTGGATAAACAGGACATCAGTGCGACCATAAGTATTGATCCATGCGATGTAACGGGAACTCCCCGGATGAGTGGTACTAAGCAATGGCCTGATATTTGGCTGCGTACCAAAATGCCCATATACTTCATCGTAGATTTCGAAATCTTTAAGCCCTCTGGTAACAGGGTGCTTAGGGCTTTCTATTTTCACCGGGATAATGACATCGTGCTGGTAGCTCGATTTTATGGTATCACCATTTACAAGTGTTGCCTGCTCATAATATTTACCCCCAATGATCTTTTGAAATTCATCCCAATCCTGGTAAGATACCAAAGAATGGTGCAGAAATAGCATTGCCTTTCCTTTCTTTAACAATTGCTGATAAGCCTGTTTTTGTGATGCAGTAATAGAATTGTACATATCATAAAAAACAAGTGCATCATATTTGTCGACAGCTGCTGAGGCGATCAGTGCATTGGCTGCCGGTTGTTCCAGTTTATCGTAACTAATATGACTACCTAATGAATCAAACATCTGGTAAAACGGTACCTGCTTAAATCCATGTCCCCCGGTAATGATCAGGATGTGTATCTTTTTCTGCGCAAAACAAGTCCCACAAATGATGCACAATATAATGGTTATACCTAGTTTTTTCATAATTGTGAATTTAACAATAATGCTGGTGTTCCACCATCTTTTATTTGTATTTGATTGTTTTTTCCATTTCAGTTAAGGTAATGGAAGGCCGGGATACTGTGGGGATAAAAGGTACTTTTAACCCTTAAAAGCCCAACAAACCTTCGGAAATTCCTAATCAGCCCGAAAACTATTTCAAATTGTGATAAATTTTTATCTTTGGACACCAATAAATGGGCCTATTATTGCTATATAGCCTAAAAACCATCTCTATATGAAAAAGCGCATCGCCATATTTGCCTCAGGATCAGGATCAAATGCTCAAAAACTTATGGAACTTTATAAAAAAAGTCCTGATGTGGAAATTGCACTTGTGCTGACCAACAATCCCGATGCCTATGTATTACAGCGCGCAGATAACTTTGAGATCCCTTCACATATTTTTGATAAAAAGGAATTTTATCAAACAGACAGCGTGATTGATATGCTTAAAAACTTAGAAATAGACCTGATTGTACTGGCCGGTTTTCTATGGCTGATTCCTAAAAACCTGATTGCAGAATATCCGGGCCGCATCATCAACATTCATCCCGCATTGTTGCCCAAATATGGTGGTAAGGGCATGTATGGCGACCATGTACACCATGCCGTGATGGCAGCCGGAGAATCCGAAGGGGGCATTACCATACACTATGTGGATGAAAATTATGATGAAGGCGAATACATTTACCAGGCACGTTATAAAATTGAAAAAGACGACAATCTGGAGATGGTCAAATTTAAAGGACAGCAACTTGAACATCAGCATTATCCGCGTATAATTGACTCAATTGTCAGGAAGATAAAAAAGTAAAAAATAAATCTTAATTTTGCGGCTCAAAATTTTTCACCAATGAGTCAATCTAAAAAGATCAAAAACGCTTTAATTTCAGTTTATTATAAAGATGGTTTAGAACCTCTGGTTCGTTTACTTGCCAGCCAGGGTGTACAGCTATTCTCTACCGGAGGTACAGAACAGTTTATTAAAGACCTCGATATACCTGTTACTGCTGTTGAAGACCTTACCGGCTACCCTTCTATTTTAGGAGGACGTGTGAAAACTTTGCACCCTAAAGTTTTTGGTGGCATTTTAAACCGCAGGGCACTCGGATCGGACCAGGAGCAGATTGCCCAATATGAAATACCTGAAATTGATCTGGTTATTGTAGATCTTTATCCATTTGAAGAAACTGTTAAAGCTGGTGGTTCTGAATCAGAGATCATCGAAAAAATAGATATAGGCGGCATTTCATTGATCAGGGCTGCAGCCAAGAACTTTAATGATGTGGTGATCCTGGCTTCTAAAGATGATTATTCCACTTTACAACAACAGCTGGAAGCACAAAATGGTGAAACGACTTTAGCCCAGCGTAAGGCTTTTGCTAAAAAAGCATTCCATACCTCTTCTAACTACGACACGGCCATCTTTAATTATTTTAATACAGAAGAACCACTTACAGTATTTAAACACAGCATTGCACAGGCACAGACGTTAAGATACGGCGAAAATCCGCACCAGCAAGGCGTGTTTTATGGTGATCTGGAAGCCATGTTTACCAAGCTGAATGGTAAAGAGCTTTCGTACAACAACCTGGTTGATGTAGATGCAGCCGTTGCCTTAATTGATGAGTTTGAGGAGCCTACCTTTGCCATCTTAAAACATACCAATGCCTGCGGTGTGGCTTCAAAACCAAACCTGCTGGATGCATGGAATGTGGCTTTGGCCTGCGATCCGGTATCGGCATTTGGCGGTGTGCTGATCGCCAACAGGGAAATTGACCTGGCTACGGCTACCGAGATCAATAAATTATTTTTCGAAGTATTGATCGCCCCATCTTACCAACCTGAAGCAATTGAGCTGTTTCGCGCTAAAAAGAACAGGGTGATCTTGCAGCGTAATGATGTTGAACTGAGCAAAAAACAGTTCAAGACTTTATTGAACGGCGTGATTGAGCAGGATAAAGACCTGATTATTGAAGGCCCTGAACAAATGAGCCCGGTAACTGATAAGGCGCCGACCACACAGGAATTAAAAGACCTTTATTTTGCCAACAAAATTGTAAAACATACCAAATCAAATACCATTGTATTTGTTAAAAACGATCAGTTACTGGCTAGCGGTGTAGGCCAGACTTCAAGAGTTGATGCTTTAAAGCAGGCTATTGTTAAGGCCGATGCCTTTGGCTTTGACCTGAAAGGTTCAGTTATGGCCTCGGATGCCTTTTTTCCTTTCCCTGATTGTGTAGAAATTGCTGCCGAAGCAGGGATTACTGCCATTTTACAGCCGGGTGGTTCTATTAAAGATGCCGATTCTGTAAATATGGCCAATGAAAAAGGAATTGCCATGGTTACTACAGGTGTAAGACATTTTAAACACTAATTTATTTATCCACGAATACAATAAAAAGCCGTAGTTTTACATTACTATAGTACACAGAATTATTAATACTTAAATTATCACCTATAAATGGGTTTATTTAATTGGTTTACACAAGAGGTTGCTATCGATTTAGGCACGGCAAACACCTTGATTATACATAATGACAAAGTAGTAGTTGATGAACCTTCAATAGTTGCTTTTGACAGACAGACAAATAAAATTATTGCAATTGGCCGGCAGGCCATGCAGATGGAAGGTAAGACCCATGATAATATCCGTACCGTCCGTCCGCTTAAAGACGGCGTGATAGCAGATTTCAATGCTGCTGAAGCCATGATCAAAGGAATGATCAGGATGCTAAACGGTGGTAAAGGCTGGATGTTCCCTTCGCTGAGAATGGTAATCTGTATCCCTTCAGGAATTACAGAAGTTGAAAAGCGTGCGGTAAGGGACTCGGCAGAGATTGCCGGTGCCAAAGAGGTTTACCTGATCCATGAGCCTATGGCTGCTGCAGTAGGCATTGGGATTGATGTAGAAGAACCAATGGGAAACATGATCATCGATATAGGTGGTGGTACTACTGAAATAGCAGTTATCGCCTTATCGGGTATTGTGTGCGACCAGAGTATCCGCGTTGCGGGTGACAATTTCGACTCCGATATTGTAAATTACATCCGTCGCCAGCACAACATCATGATTGGCGACCGGACTGCCGAAAAAATTAAAATAGAGGTTGGTGCTGCATTGCCTGAACTGGCAGATCCACCGGCAGATTTTGCCGTTCAAGGTCGTGACCTGATGACTGGTGTGCCTAAGCAGATTACCGTTTCCTATACCGAAATAGCACATTGCCTGGATAAATCAATCTCTAAAATTGAAGAAGCTATCCTTAAAGCCTTAGAGATCACGCCACCCGAGCTTTCTGCTGATATTTATCAGACAGGTATTTACCTGACAGGTGGTGGAGCATTGCTGCGTGGTTTAGATAAACGTGTAGCGGCTAAAACCAAACTGCCCGTACACGTTGCCGAAGATCCGCTTCGTGCCGTGGTACGCGGAACAGGTATAGCTTTAAAAAACATTGGCGGTTTTAAATTTTTAATGCAGTAAAGTTTGGGTTAAACCCAAACTTTACTGCCTAAACTGTAAATCAAAATGCGTAACCTTTGGATTTTCATAAACAGATATAACGCATTTTTTCTATTCATTATCTTTTTTGCAATTGGAATTATCCTTACCGTAAAAAACAACGCCTACCAGCGCAGTGTAACTGTTAACTCTACCAACGAGGTAGTTGGCGAGGTATACCAAAACCTGAATGTTCTGAAGAAATACATTAACCTGGGAAATGTGAACGACAGTCTTGCTCAGGAAAATGCAAAGCTGAAAACAGAACTGCTTACACTCAAAAGTATAGACAGCGCTAAAAAAATTACCGTTAAGGATACGCTAAATAATCCGCAATACACCTATTTGTCGGCCAGGGTAATTAAGAATTCCATTACACTCAGAAACAACGTCATCACTATCAATAAAGGTACCGCAGATGGGATTGCACGCAATATGCCGGTAATATCGCCGGGCAAAGGGGTAGTGGGCTTTATAATGGATGTTTCAGAACACCTGGCAACAGTACGTTCCCTACTGCACAAGGATACCAAAATAAGTGTAAATATAAAAAGTAATAATGCCCTGGGCTCATTGGTTTGGGGCATTGGCAATTCCGATTTTACAAAGGCTTATGTAAAAGAGGTACCCAATCATTTTAAGGTAAACCTGAAAGATACCATTGTAACTTCCGGTTTTTCATCTTTTCCTCCGGGGATCCCGGTAGGAATAGTGACCAATACAGCAGTACCAACGGGTGACAATTTTATGTCCGTAGAAATTAAACTTTTCAACGATTTTAGTACCTTACAATATGTGTACGTAATTCTTGATAAATATGCCGCAGAACAGAAAGAATTAGAAGCAAAATTGCCAAATGAATAGTAAATTAGTATTGGTAAACATAGTCAGGTGGTTTGTACTCCTTTTAATTCAGATCCTGTTGCTGAGGAACCTGAGCTTTTACAACATCGCTACACCCTTTGTATACATCCTGTTTTTATTATTGCTGCCCTTTGGTATCCCTAACCTCCTGCTGTACCTGATTGCCTTTATAACCGGCCTTGCACTGGATGCTTTTTACGATACCCTTGGTGTTCATACTGCTGCCTGCATAGCTCTGGCCTTTGTACGCATCCTGTTCATATCAGTAACCGTAAACCGAGATGGCTTTGATGAGCCTGAACCAACTTTAGGTAACATGGGCTTTAAATGGTTTATCATCTATGCCCTGCTCTGCACTTTTTCCCACCACCTGGTGCTGTTCTTTTTAGAAACATTCAGACTGGCAGAGTTCTCTTACACCTTGATCAGGTGCTTGTTTAGCAGTATATTTACCTTGTTTAGTGTTGTATTGATAGAATTCATATTCTATAACAGAAAGATGCGCTGATGGATAATCTGTTTGGCCGTAAATATGTAATACAGGGTTTATTCATTGCCATTGGTTTAATCTTGCTGGGTACCCTGTTTTATATTCAGATAGCGAGTGATAAATATTTTCTTTCTGCAGAATTTAACGTACTGCGCAAGATCTATACTTTTCCGGCACGGGGGGTAATATTTGATCGTAATGAAAAACCACTGGCCCAGAATGAAGCTGTATATGATTTAATGGTGATTCCCAACCAGGTAAAGGAAATGGATACATTAGCGCTGTGCAATATTATAGGTATAGATACGGTCGCTTTCAGAAAAAACCTGAAAAAAGTTTCCAACCAATCGAGGTATCAGCCAGGCATTTTTGAGCGGCAATTATCCGTCGAAACTTATGCCACTTTATCGGAACAGCTTTCCAGGTTTCCCGGTTTTTTTGTACAAAGCAGAACGATCAGGCATTATCCTGATAGTGTAGCCGCCCATTTCCTTGGGTATATTAAAGAAGTATCTTCTACCGACATTCAAAACTCTGAAGGCTATTACCGCTCTGGTGATTACATTGGTAAATCAGGAGTAGAAAAATCGTACGAGACTTTGTTAAGGGGAGAAAGGGGCGTGGTTAACATGCTGTACGATGCCCGGAATGTTCCTAAGGGAAGCTACGCAGAGGGCCGGTTTGATACTGCAGCGGTGTCTGGCGACAGGCTCATCTCTTCTCTCGACCTTAAGCTCCAGAAGCTTGGTGAAGAGCTGATGCACAATAAAGTGGGCAGCATTGTAGCCATAGAACCAGCATCCGGGGAAATCCTGGCTTTTGTAAGCAGTCCGAGTTACGACCCCAACCTGATGGTAGGCAGGCAATCAGGCAATAATTATATGAAAATATTGGTTGCACCGAACAGACCTTTCACCATACGTCCGATACAAGGTTACTATTCACCTGGATCTTCTTTCAAACCTTTGGACGCTTTGATCGGTCTGCAGGAAGGTGTTATAGACCCAAACACCACATTCAACTGTCCCGGATATTTCCGCGTAGGGAACCACACAGTAAAATGTGAGCACGTAGATGGCAATATCGCTTTGCGAAGGGGGCTTGCCAGATCCTGTAACACTTATGCCTGCTATGTGTTTCAAAAGCTGATTACACAGCGGAAATACGCAAACCAGAAGCTTGCCTATGACGACTGGCAAAAGAAGGTCAGAAAATTTGGTCTGGGCGAAAAATCAGGGATAGACCTGCCATCTGAACGTGCCGGACGTTTATACGACGCCGCCTATTATTCTAAAAAATACAGTAAATACTGGAACTTTGGCACAGTGATTTCCCTGGCCATAGGACAGGGAGAAATGGATGCTACCCCACTACAAATGGCCAATATTATGGCCATTATCGCCAACAGGGGCTATTACATTAAACCCCACCTGGTAAAAGCCATCGGTAAAGACAAGGTGATCAAAAAAGAATACGTCAAAAAGAATTACGTAGATGTGGATGCGGTACATTTTGACCCTGTAATTGATGGTATGCAGGATGCTGTAAATGCACCATGGGGAACCGCTATCCAATCGAGGATCGAAGGCATTCTGATGTGTGGTAAAACCGGAACGGTACAAAATCCACGTGGTAAAAACCACTCTGTATTTATTGGTTTTGCCCCGCGGGACAATCCAAAAATTGCGATTGCCGTAATTGTGGAAAATGCTGGTTATGGCAGCACTTACGCTGCCCCCATAGCCAGCTATATTGCAGAACAATACCTGAAAGGAAGCCTGCCTAAAAATAAACTGGCCCAGGTAGAATGGATGAAAAAACAGGTGATCCTTCCGGCACCGCCTAAGCCAAAGGTAAAACCCAAAGTAGATACAACCGACTCGACATTAAAAATAATTCCGCAGGTAATAAAGCCAGACAATAAATCAACAGAAAAAACGGTAAACAAACCCACTACAAAATGAGCAATCAGCAAAGCAACAGGTTCTTTTTTAATGTAGACTGGGTAACCGTTCTGATCTATATCGCATTGTGTGCAATTGGTTTTGTAAACATTTATGCTTCAGTATTTAACCCTGATGAGTCGGCCACATTCAACTTCGCGTCCAACTATGGCAAACAGCTTATTTTTATCATCACCGGCCTGATACTGGGTTTATCTATATTACTGCTTGATGCCAAATTTTTCAGTGTTTTCTCGCCCATCATTTATGGGGTTACCATGCTACTGCTGCTTATAGTACTGGTTGTAGGCCGCAATGTGGGTGGCAACCAGGCCTGGATCCCACTGGGCTCTTTTAGGTTACAGCCCTCTGAGCTGGCCAAATTTGGCACAGCCCTGCTGCTGGCCAGGTATATCAGCTCCTTTAACCCAAAACTCACCACCCTGAAACCAGTGCTGATGGCTGCAATAATTATTATTTTGCCCATGTGCCTTATTATGCTGCAACCGGATGCAGGCTCTATGCTGGTATTCTTATCGTTTATGTTTCCGCTTTATCGTGAAGGCTTACCAGGCTATCTGCTGGTGATTTTCTGGGGAATGGTATTGTTGTTTATTCTTAACCTTTTCCTTACCCCCTGGATACTGATCTCTGCCATTCTGGCTATTGGCGGCCTGTTCATTTATTTTAACAAAAGAAAACAGCAGAGGATGATTACCATCGGTGTAATTACCCTTGCGGCAATAGGCTATCTGTTTATTGCCAAATTAATGTTCGAGAATGTATTGCAACCGCACCAGCGTACAAGGATCGAATTGATACTTGGCCTTAAAACTGATCCACGTGGGGCAGGATATAACGTAAACCAGTCAAAAATAGCCATTGGTTCAGGACAGCTTACCGGCCGTGGATTTTTAGAAGGTACGCAAACCAAATATGGTTATGTACCTGAGCAAAGTACAGACTTTATTTTTTCTACTATCGGGGAAGAATGGGGATTTGCAGGTTGCTTCGTTGTGATTGCCTTATACCTGTTTATGCTGTTGAGGATCATCAACCTGGCAGAAAGGCAACGTTCTACCTTCTCACGTGTTTACGGATACTGCGTAGCCTGCATTATCTTTTTCCATGTATTCATCAACATCGGTATGACCATTGGAATTGTACCTGTAATAGGGATTCCCCTGCCCTTTATCAGTTATGGGGGTTCTTCATTATGGAGTTTTACCGTATTGCTCTTTATCTTCCTGAAACTTGATTCAAACAGGATGGGTTTTATTTAGAAGGAAAACGCTGGTTCAGCAGTTCATAAAACTGATCAACAGTGCCTTGTTTTGCCGCCCAGTTGTTTTTAACGGCATAGTTATTCTTTAAAAAAGCATCGGCCGTTTTAAAATCAGGCATTTTATTGATCAGTTCAATGGCCTCTGCATAAGCAAGGTTATAGCCATTAAAAAGATCTTTAATATATAATAACTTCTCATTAAGGTTGATGGCCTGTTTCAGATCAGTTATCGGCGGCTTGCTGCTGCCCTCATTAAAACTGGCAGGCTGGTGATTTTTACCCGCCAGCAGATCGTTTAAAGTCGGTTTTACCGGATTGGGTTCAATTATTTTTTCTGCTGCCTGGTCCATTAAAGGTTCTGGTGTAACCGGGAGCACAATTTTTTCCTCAACCTTATCGGGTATCAGTTCTGTTATGGGTTCAGGTTTTCCTGATGCCGGGAAAAGTTCAGGTTCTTTTTCTGTATGCGGCTCAACCCGGGTGTACATCTGCTGTTGTTTTTGCGCAATGATCTGTTCTTCTTCTTTACTTAAGGGCCTGTCAAAAATAGCATCAACTGGTTTCTCTTCAAACTCAAACTTATCGGTCTCCGGTGTTTCACTTAATATAAATTCAAACTTTAAAGGTTCCCGTGTTTCTTCATAAACCTCTTCAACAATTTCTTCAGCCTCCTGCACAGGTACTTCTTCTGTTGCTGTTACAGGTTCAGGTAAAGAAATCTCATTTTCAACCTTCTGCTGAGGTTCTTCTTTAACCTCAGCAGCCGTATGCTCAGGAATTGCTTTTATTACTTTATTGCTATTAATTTTTCTTACTATCTGAACATGATCTGATAAAAAGTTTGCATTTGCCAGAAAGAGCTCCAGTTCTAATTCATTGAGTTGCTTCGGATTTTGAGCTAAAAACTCGTACTGATCCTGAAGTTCGTTTAATATCTGCCCTACTTTTTTGAAAATATCCTCTTGGTTCATCATAACTTAATAACGGTAGAATTGATGTTTTATGTTAGTAACTTGACACTCAAAAGTACTACAAAATTTCGATATTAGCAGGCTTTAAGATCCTATTATAAATGTTATTCAGCGAACAAAATTACAGGCGGGGTGAGTATTGCGGCAGCATTGAGGTGATTTGTGGCTCTATGTTTTCGGGTAAGACCGAAGAATTGTTAAGAAGGCTAAAACGTGCGCAGATTGCTAAACTGAATGTAGAGATCTTTAAACCCAAAACAGATACCCGCTATGATGAAACCGCTGTAGTTTCGCACGATCTGAATTCCATCCAGTCTACACCGGTCGAAAACTCTGCTGCAATTCTGCTGCTGGGTGCCAATACACAGGTTGTTGGTATTGATGAAGCACAGTTTTTTGATGATAACCTGCCTGAAGTTTGTAATAAACTTGCCCAGAAAGGGATCAGGGTAATCGTTGCTGGTCTCGATATGGACTTTCAGGGCAAACCTTTTGGCCCAGTACCCGCATTAATGGCTATTGCCGAGCTGGTAACCAAGGTAAATGCAGTATGTGTACGTTGTGGAAGTCCGGCTGTATACTCTTACCGTACAGCTGCCAGTGAAAGTACGATCCTGCTAGGCGAAAAGGATAGTTATGAACCCAGGTGCAGGCATTGCTATCATTTGGGCGACATGGCTTAGGTGATTATTGGCTTATCACAATTATATTCCCGAACTTTGCAGGTTAAGCAAATGAGATGAATATTGTTATTGAGAAAAAAGACATTAAAGAAGTTTATGAAACTGCCATTATCCAGCAAACAGCATTCTGGTCTGAAGTAAAAGCCAAGCAAGGCCTGCAATCAAAAGCATTTAATTTTAAGGTAGAAGATGGAAGCATTTATACCAGTGCCTTAAACAATACCTATACCCATGCCGATTTCCTGGTACTGTTACAACCTTTAGACCGTGAACATACTGTGGCCTATGTACCATATGGCCCGGAAATAGAACCTAATGAAGAATACCAGGGCAAATTTCTGGAAGAACTTTCAGAATCTCTTCGTCCCCATCTGCCCTCAAAATGCATATTGATCAGGTACGATCTGGCCTGGCAGTCCCATTGGGCTAAAGACAATAATGATTTTGATCAGTTGGGTAACTGGAATGGACCTCCTGAAAAGAAATACCAGGAATTCCGCTTTAATTTTAACACGGTTAACTGGAACCTGAGAAAAGCAAATTCGGATATCCTTCCGTCAAACACCATATTCCTGGATCTGCAGAGCGACAGCACCCTGCTGCTCGACGCCATGAAGCCAAAAACAAGATACAACATTAACCTATCGTACAGAAAAGGGATTAATGTTAAAAAAGTAGGGATGGAGAACCTGCAGGTATGGTATGCACTGTACCAGGAAACAGCCTTGCGCAACCGCATCCATATCAACGACATTACCTATTTCAAAACGGTATTAACTGCACGCGCCGAAAATACCGCTTCACCTGCCGATGTGGAACTCTTGCTGGCTGAACTGGATGGACAGCCTTTGGCCGCAATGTTCCTGGTGATCTCTGGCAACAGAGGTACCTATCTGTATGGGGCCTCTTCTTCTTCAAACCGCAACTACATGGCCACCTACGCCCTGCAGTGGGAAGCCATGAAAATTGCTAAAGAAAAAGGCTGCATAGAATATGATTTGTTTGGTGTGGCGCCCAGGCCAGACCCTGCTCATCCCTTGTATGGATTGTATAAGTTTAAAAGTGGTTTTGGCGGACAGCTGTACCACAGAATGGGTTGCTGGGATTATCCTTTAAACAACAAGCAATATCAGCGTTTTATTGCAACAGAAATGCACAGCCAGGGTTATCACATTTAATCTAGGCATTTGGACAGTTTTTACACCTTTTTCCTGTCAGATACTTTTCACAGCATTCCTTTTTCTTTTTATCCTTTTTCTTCTTTTTATCTTTTTTCTTTGACATGGCCCCATGGATAAATTATAAACAAAAAAAGGTACATACTGTTTTGCCTGTTGCATGAGTATGTACCTTTATCACCGGAAAACCCGGGAACAATATTTATTAGGCTTCGCTGCTGTAGGTAATTTGTCCTACATGCTTGTCAATCTGCCATCTTCCCGTTCCTTCTTCGCCAATCACATCAAACAATTCAAGGGCACGACGTGCTTTGTATTCTTCTTCTCTTTGTTCTCTGAAGAACCAGTTCAGGAATTCCAGGGTTACATAATCCTGTTCTTTGTGACAACGGGCCGCAATGTTCTTAATGGATTGTGTAACGCTAATCTCCTGTTCCAAGGCCTCTTCAAAAACTTCACGGAAAGAATTGTATTCAGCTTTAACATTTGTTATTTCAGGAGAAACAGCATTGCCACCCATATCGAGTACATACTTAAAGAATTTAAGCTGGTGCATTCTTTCTTCTTCTGCCTGTTTAAAGAAATAATCAGCAGAAAAATCATAGCCATTTCTGTTGCACCATGATGCCATTGAAAGATAAATAGCCGATGAGTGTGCTTCTTTTTTTATTTGTTGGTTTATAAGTGTCTCTACATCTGAAGAGAGTAAACACTTAACACGCATGATGTCTTTCATAATACTATATATTAATTTTCTTATTTCCTTATACAAAAATACGGCTAAGAATTTACAATGGTGAAAATAAGGTTAATATGGAAAGAATCTAATTCCAGCCTGATCAGCTGATTAGGCGGCAAAGCCGGTCATGAATGATGTGGTTAAGTTCAAGCATAACGAACATGCCCTGCAACAATTCCTTCAGTTCAATGATCTGTATTAAGGACAACACATAGCAGTGATCGCAGGCACATATAAAAATGATCTCTACATCGGGCGATTTGGTGTTATCAAGCAGCATGGCCTCAATATCGATATGGTATACTGCCTTTTTTAGCTTCAATATGTTACGATAATCAAAACGGGCCAGCTTGCCTGCAAAGTCTACATACCAGCAGTTCTCGCTATCCGATTGAAAAATAGCACCGGCACTAGTACTAAACACCTCAACAAAATCGACTGAAGACTGAATGGTTAAGTTTTGCATTGATCATTATGGATTGACACAAAGGTGATTATTATTTAGATTTATTCCAAATCAACTGAAAGAATTTTGTATTTTTTTTAAAAAAATCAATTCAGGACTTATTTTTTAATCTTTTGTCGCAGTTACAAGAATAATGTCGCGGTCTACCTCATCTCCGGTATGGCTGGTGGTCAGGTCTTTTTCTTCCACTATATTTAAGATAGCAAAACCTGCTGCCTTCAAAAGCTGCTCAACTTCCATCTTCTCATATAGCTTAAACTTATATTTTGTAAAGGGCAGTCCTTTCATAAAAGCGGCTGTTGCAATGGCCAGACAAAACACACCACCAGGCTTTAACACCCGCAGCACTTCCCGGGCATACAAAAGCGGGTTCTCCCAGAAGTAAAGCGTATTTACTGTTAAAATCCTGTCAAAAAACCCGGCAGTAAAATTCAGTTGGGCAGCACTGGTCAGTTTAAAAGAAACTTGTCCGCTGCTCACTATCTTTTCATTTATTTTATGGGCTTCGGTAATCATGGTATCGGAAATATCCACCCCATAATAGCGCAAACCGGCCGCAGTGCTCATTAAATGCATGACATGTCTGCCATTACCCGGCCCTATTTCAAGCACTACATTTTTATCAACAATATTCAATGCTTTAATGGCTGCATTTGTCATGTTATTATTGGTATGCGCCATACGTTCGGCGGTTAAAATACCATCTACCCCTTCCGGCTTGCTCAGCTGGCTGGCAATATACATCAATACTTCTTCACTAAGTGCTTCTTTCATAATGAGCTGATTCTGATACAAACTTACCAACTTTTTATAATCATTCTAAATAAATAAAAAACGGTAAACCAAACTATAAATTTACATTCAATTTATAATGCAAGCACTAACTTTACAAAATTCTGGCTTATGGTTTGATAGTAACGCCCTAAAGCAAGAGCCTGATTCATGGAGAAAAAAGCCGAAAGCCCAGCATTAATGCAAGAAGAAGTTAAGGGACCGGGCAAATTAGCCCGAATGTTTTTAACCTTATATGATGTTTATAAGTTTATTACCCGCTTTTTTAAAGAGGGTTTTCTTCCACCTTATGAAGCAAGAGAACTGTTCCGCCAATGCTATGAAATTGGTTATCGCTCGGCCTTGCTCATCTCTACCACAGGCTTCATTACCGGTATTGTATTTACCAAACAATCCCGCCCTTCATTATCTGAGTTTGGTGCCACTTCATGGCTGCCCTCTCTTGTTGGAATAGCTTTATTGCGAACCCTGGCCCCCCTATTAACCGGTTTGATTGCAGCTGGTAAAGTGGGTTCAAGTATAGGGGCCGAACTTGGATCTATGCGCGTTACAGAGCAAATTGATGCCATGGAAGTTTCGGCAACCAATCCTTTTAAATTCCTCGTTTCTACACGCGTACTGGCAGCAACCATTACCATACCCATTCTTACTTTTTATACTGCGATGGTGGGGATGCTGGGTGCTTTACTTAATGTTTCTTTAAGTGAGGGTACCAGTGCAAGAGCCTTTTTTCAGTCCTCCCTGGAACAAATCACTTTCCTGGATATCACTGCATCCACAGTTAAAGCTATTCTTTTTGGCTTTACCATTGGTATGGTTGGCTGCTATCAGGGCTATAATTCGTCTAAAGGAACTGAAGGTGTTGGTAAAGCGGCTAATTCTGCCGTGGTGATTGCCATGTTCCTCATTTTTATAGAAGAAGTGGTTTCCGTACAATTTTTTGGTTTATTCAGAAGCTGATCATAAATTATGGAAAAGAAATCATTTCATCAGAACGAAAAGGTAATAGAGATCAAAGGACTGAACAAATCTTTCGGCAACTACCATGTACTTAAAGGTGTAGACCTGGATTTGTATAAAGGAGAAAACCTGGTTGTTCTTGGAAAATCCGGAACCGGGAAATCAGTACTGATTAAAATCATAGTAGGATTGCTTACTCCAGACGCCGGTATGATTAAAGTACTGAACCAGTATGTAGATCAGATCACTTATAAAGAACTACTGGCCTTAAGGCTAAAAGTGGGTTTCTCTTTCCAGAACAGTGCCCTCTATGACAGTATGACTGTGCGGCAGAACCTTGAATTCCCACTGGTAAGAAACCAGAGAAACCTCAGCAAAGCTGAAGTAAACCTTGCTGTGGAAGAAATGCTGGATGCCGTTGGCCTATTGCAAACCATCAATCAAATGCCATCTGAATTATCGGGTGGACAAAGAAAAAGGATTGGTATAGCGCGCACACTTATTTTACGGCCTGAAATTATGCTGTACGACGAACCTACAGCAGGTCTTGACCCCATTACCTGCCTGGAGATCAATAGCCTGATTAACCAGGTACAGGAGCGTTTCCATACCAGTTCAATTGTAATAACACACGACCTTACCTGCGCAAAAGCGGTAGGAAACCGGGTGGCCATGCTTTTGGACGGGCAATTTCAGCGCCTGGGTACATTTGAAGAAGTATTTAACACAAACGATGAAAGGGTGAAACCCTTTTACGATTATAATTTTATTCAATAATATATGCAAGTAACAGACAACCGTAAACAGATAACAGTAGGAGTTTTTATACTCCTGGGCCTGGTCATATTCGTTTTAGGGGTTTTCACTTTAGGAAGCCAACGAAAAGCGTTTGTAAAAAGCTTTACTGTGAATGCTGTTTTTAGCGATATACAAGGTCTTAAAGCCGGAAATAATGTATGGTTTTCAGGTGTTAAGATCGGAACGATCAAAAAGATCCAGTTTTACGGCATTTCCCAGGTCCAGGTGTTTATGAACATCGAAGAGGATGCCCACAAATATATCCATAAAAATGCGGCAGCAAGCATCAGCTCTGACGGATTGATCGGAAACAAAATTGTAGTCATCAGTGGAGGAAATCCGAAATTTCCTTTTGTTGAAGATGGAGATCAGCTTCAGGTGGCCAGCACACTGTCTACAGACGATATAATGAAAACTTTCCAGGTGAACAATAAAAACCTGGTTGATGTAACTTCTGATTTTAAAGTACTGGCACAAAATCTTGTAGAGGGCAAAGGCGCAGCGGGTGCATTGCTTACTGATGAGCAGATTGCAAAGAATTTTAAAGCTATTGTAGAAAATCTGAAAACTACAACTGAATCGGCAAACAGAATGGCTGCTGAGATGAATACGTTTACCAAAACCCTGAACACCAAGGGTGGCTTAACAGATAAACTTATGACAGATACGGCTGTTTTTGCAAAATTGCAAACTGCGGTAAATGAATTGCAAAAAACTGCGGAATCTGCTTCTGCAATGACAGAGAACCTGAATAAGGCAACCTCAAAATTTAACCAGACAGATAATGCAGTAGGTTTACTCATCAATGACCAGCAAACCGCCGACCACATAAAAGGCATTATGAAAAACCTGGAAACCAGCAGCCAGAAATTAGACGAAAATATGGAGGCACTGCAGCATAACTTCTTGTTGAGGGGATTCTTTAAGAAAAAAGCTAAAGCAGAGGCAGCAGCGGCAAGTCAAAAATAACCATGCTCTTCAAGAGCTGCATTACTTCGCTGAAGAAGCGAAGAACGCTTAGGCTCTTTCTGAGAAGGTAATTTTTGTTTCAAAGCAGAGAGGTCCTGCAGGTTGCATGATCTGCTCGGGTTCTATTTTACTGTAAATTCCTCTTTCAGTTTAATATCTTCTGAAGAGTTACCAATCATGACAATGAATTTTCCGGGTTCAACAGTCCGGTTCATGTTTTTATCAAGGATGGCCAGATCGTCCGGATGAAGGGTAAACTTAAGGGTTTTGGTTTCACCGGGTGCCAGACTCACACGTTCAAATCCCCTCAATACAGATTCATAGGTAGTCACGCTGCTGACTACATCTTTCAGGTACAGTTGTACCACTTCATCACCCTTGCGCTGACCGGTGTTTTTCACATCAACACTGACGTGTACATCGGCCTGGTTATGGATTTCTTTCTTGTCCAGATTTAAATTACTGAACTCAAAAGTGGTATAACTTAAGCCGTATCCAAATGGGTACAGCGCACCAAGCACCCTGGTTTTTCCGTTCCCGTTTGGATCGTCATTTTTACCCTGACCAGCCTGCGATCCTGGTTTGAAAGGGAAATTCAGCTCAATTTGCCCGATAGATTTTGGATAGGTCATTGTCAGTTTACCTCCGGGATTGTTATCACCGAATAATGTTTCGGCTACTACTTTACCTGCTGATGGCCCGGGAAATCCTGCCTGCAGGATGGCCGGCAAGTAGCGGTTTTCCCAGTTGATGGTCAAAGGACGTCCGTTCACCATAACCATTACTACAGGCTTGCCTGTAGCATGCAAGGCCTGTAACAGCATTAACTGGCGCCCCGGCAAATTTAAGCCGGTTCTGGATTTACTTTCCCCAACCTGTTCATCGGTCTCTCCTACTACAGCAATAATAACATCTGATGCTTTTGCAGCTGCCACAGCCTGGTCAATTTGCAGCTGTTCTTCAGTGGTAAGTTCGACAGGAATAATCTCACTTTCCGGCCACTTGGCGTCAATCACCTCACAGCCTTTACTATAGGCTATTGTTGAATTTTTACCTGCATAAGCTTTTATTCCATCAAGGATAGAAACAATAGGGTTATTTGAGGGGCCATACCTGCTGGTGGTGTAATTTATCTCTGTAGCCAATGGTCCGCTAACCAGGATGCGCTTATATTTAGCAATATCAAGTGGCAACAGGTTTTTATCGTTTTTTAACAATACCATAGATTCCCTGTTCAGTTGTACCGCCAGCTCTTCATCCGCCCTGGTATGCACCTTTTTGTCTGCAGCGGTCGGGTCTTTTACATAAGGGTCATCAAAAAGGCCCAGTCTGAACTTTACACGCAATACATCAGCCACACGTTCATCAAGCGTTTTCATAGATACCGAACCTTCCTTAACCAATTCTCTTAGCGGAAGGATAAAGTTTTCGGGCTTGGTAAAGTGGGTACGCACATTTAAGCCAGCCTCTATAGCCTGTTTAACAGCCTGCTTGTAATCTTCTGCCACATGATGTTTACCCGAAATAAATTCTACCGCTTCACTGTCCGAAACCACATAGCCATCAAAACCGTATTGTTTACGCAGCAGCTCTGTAAGAAAATAATAACTTCCGGTTACAGGTTCTCCGTTCCAATCATTATAACTGCTCATGATGCCCATAGGTTTAGCTTCCTGGATTACTCTTCTGAACGGATATAGGAACATTTCATGCATTTCCCTTGGCGCTACATGCGGATCAGTACGTGCCTGTCCGTCGCGTCCGCCTTTAGGCACACTATATACAGCATAATGCTTTAAGGTAGCAGCAGTTCCCTGGTCCTGGATACCCATGGTCATTTGTTTACCTAATTCTGCAATCAAAAAAGGGTCTTCTGCATAACATTCCACTACCCTTCCCCAGCGCTGGTCGCGGGCAACATCAAGGATCGGTGCATATACATTGGTATAGCCCAATGCCTTTGCTTCACGGCCAACAATACTTCCTGCCTGGTACACAAGACTTTTGTTCCAGGTACTGCCGATATTCACAGGGGCCGGAAAAGGGGTAGCCCGATCGTGGCATAAACCATGAATACCTTCATTACTGAAATCTACCGGAATACCCAGGCGGGTTTCCTCTACAAACCACTTTTGCACGGTATTAATGGCATGGGCATGTTTGCTAAAAGGGAAAGAATATTGTGTAACGGCCTTTTTATTATAAGGCAGGCTATTCAGTTCCTCATCTATATTTGCGATACCATCTTTCCAGATACTCGTTTTCCATTCCGCTGTCGGCATTTCGTCTTTTAGAACCCTTCCGTAACCATAAAGTGTTGCTGTCTGACAGGTTTTCTCGTCCAGGTTCATTTGCCCCAGCAAATCTTTCACCCTTGCATCAACAGGCCTTGACGGATCTTCAAAAACATCCATCCTCCCATTTTTATTAAAATCTATCCAGCCCTTATGATAGATATTTTTGATCTGCGCATCGGCAGTTGTTACCAAAAACACAAAAGCCAGCATAGAAAATGATTTATACTTCATACAGCCATTAAATTGCGGTTAATAGAAATCTCTAAATTAATATATTAACCGCTTTTCAAATTGGCTATAGCTTCAGTGATTTTGGCATTAATGAAATTAATTGTGCACATAATGCTCAATTCTGTTGGCAAAATCATTCAGGTCAAATGGCTTATTGATAAACTCATCCGCTATACATTTCGCCTTTACCTTATTCAGGTAATTGTTGGCCGACATCATCATTACCGGAATGTCATGGGTCTTTACATTTCTTTTCAGTGTTTCACAAATTTCCAGTCCGCTCCCATCCGGCAGCATGATATCAAGAACTACCATGTCGGGATTACGCTTTTGCATCTGTTTCCAGAAATCATTAACAGTAGGCGATGCCACTACTTCATACTCATCTTCAGTCAGCATGTATTCAATGATATCTCTGATTGCCGCGTTGTCTTCTACAACATAAATACATTTTTTCATCTCTATACAATTTATGTCCAATGGTGTTGAAGTCTTTATAATGGTTTCAACACATCATGAATTTGATGTATAAGCTTAACATTGCTAAATTTTAGATGTTTACAATACTTTTCAACCTTTGGTAAGTTATCAACTTTAGCGGGAGAACTTTCTTGATGTCAGCCTAGGCATTTTATTGCTCCTCAGGAACTGGTAAACCTTAATATTTTCCCACATCATAACTTTACCGTCTACACATTTTATTGCCCTGATTTCCCCATCCTGTGAAACGACGAACCCCAGACTATCGGCATGTTTGTAACAATAGGCGAACATAGACTGGTGCCTGGTGCCAAAATGGGACGGGTCAATTTTAATACTGGCCTGTGTGGGTTTAGAAGATCTGTTTACCCAAACCTGGGGTGGTTGCTCTTTTTCAGTAATGACAGTGCCAAAGCCTTTAACTTCCAGGTGGGGTGACATCAGTACCAAACCATCTACACAGCTTAAGGATGATACAAATCTGATGGCCCCGATCAGCTCATTATAGCTATCCTCTATGTCCAGCTCATTATCTTCACATTCTTCGTGTAATATTACAGGCATCAATCCCTTTTGCCGGTTCAGTGCTTTAATCTCTTCTACTAGCAGATCGCTGTGCGTAACACTGGTCAGTATGTTCATGATCGCGGATTCAATCCTGTCGTATGTCAGCCGGTACTTGGTACTCAGGTCCGTTTCAAAATCTTCCGTGATTAATATTGCGCCGCCATGATCATAATTTTTTATTTTGAGCAGGATCCTGCTGATCGACTGGATCACATATTCAAAAATAATGTCGTTAAATATTTCGGTTTCATTTGCATTTAGCCGATGTTCAAACTTTTTTTCCAGAAAAGCATTTGAATATTCAGCTTTTTGCTGGATAAATGTCGAGACCGGACCATATTCAAAAACATTAGGATAGAGTTTGACCAGCGAATGCTGGTTCAGCGTAGCAAGAGGATGGTAATCCAACATCACGTTCAGAATACCAATGCCATTGATCATCGTTTGAATAATCCCCGGATATAAAGGTTTTTCTTCCCGCTCGTAATTTAGAAAGCTCTGATAATGCACTGTCTGATCAACCATACCGTAAATAAAAAGCTTATTGTGCTCATCATAATAAACGGACAGGCTCGAGCTCCATGGATCAGCGGCTTTTGACAATTTTACCAGATTTTTGATTGAAAATTCTATAGCAGGTTCAAAAGGGAAAAATTTCCAGTTGTCAAATCTTTCCATTCCCTCTTCAGAAAGATCAATAGTTTTATGGTCAAGCAAGGTGACAGTAACTCTGATGAACTGCCCTTCTTCAGTCTGCAGACTGGTATAATACAACGTATTAAACAACTCATTCAGGATGGCCTCAGCAGGTTTTTCTTCCCTGATCTTAGCGCGCTTCAGTTCTTTAAAAACAAAAGCAGCGAGGTCGCTCGGAGTAAAATGTTTAACCATATTTTATTGTAAGTTAGTCCAGTTCTTTAACCAATGGGATTTTCAAAGTAAAAGATGTTTGATAGTTTTCAGACACGACCTCAAGTGTCCCTCCATGTGCTTTCGCAATTTCTGAAGAAATGAAAAGCCCTAGCCCAAGGCCGTCATGCCCTGGTCTTACTTCACCGCGGGAAAAAGGCTGAAAAAGACGTCCCATAGCTGCCGGGGAAATCTCTTCTCCAAAATTGGACACACAAAGTGTAAATATTTCCTGCCCTGTAACCGCACTGATTTTAACAGGTTGCTCCGGATCGCCATGACTTAATGCATTTCCCAACAAGTTTGAAAACAGCTGGGCTATCCTTAACCCATCGCAGCTTACCACTGAACTTAACCTGAAATCAGTTTCAATACTCCTGTCGGGATAGCTGAGCTGGAGTTCTGTAATGACGTTAAAAAGCATTGTTCCCAATGAACGTTCTGGTTTGAAATTAACCTGGATCCCTTCGCCAAGCCGGCCTCTGGCGAAATCAAGAATATTTTCAATCAACCCCTTAATGCGCAAGGAAGAATCTTGTATGATACCTGCAAGTCTTCTCATCCGGTCGTCCAGCGGCATCCTGAGTAAGAGCTGTGCAGCATTCGATACCGCCCCTACAGGATTACGCAGGTCATGACCAAGAATAGCAATAAACTGCTCCCTGAGTTCAGAGGTTTTTCTTTCCTCAAGTAAACTGGACCTTGTATCATCAACCCTTTCCTGAGCTTCCAGCTGTACCGCAATCAGTTCTGCAAAGTTCTTAAACATACCCATGATCTGTTCATTCCTGAGTTTTCGGGGCAAGGGGTCGATGGCACACAGTGTGCCAAAGAAAGTGCCGTTACTTAACATAATCGGCATAGAGATATAGCTTTGAAAACCATACATTTTTGGTGTATGATGATCTGCAAAAGCAGCGTCTATGGCTACATGATCAATCACAACTACCTCGTGGTGCCTGCGGATCTCATTACAGATGGTAGTTTCCAATACCAATTCTCCTCCCGGTTTCAATCCAAAACTGATTTCATCTTTTACCGCACAGGCTACCCATTGCGTTTCGGTAACCCTTGCCACTGCGGCAAAGCCCATACCAGTAGCGCGGCAAATAATTTCCAATATTGAATCTATTGCAGCAATGCGGGCGGTAGTATTAAGATCGTCCAGGATGTTAACAGTTTCCATGATCAATTTTTGTAACGCATAAAGAACGTAATAATTTATCACATTTTAGCTCCCTCCTTCGTTCTTGATTATCCTATGGTTCGGCCTTTTCTTCGCAAAAAGGTAATTTTGAGAACAAAGGCCGAATCATCCCCGAACAAAGGTGGAATCAGGTTACAAAAACAAGTTTATTTGCCCCAAACAAAAAAGGCGAGGTATTTTTATACCTCGCCTTCATTGCTTCAGCAAAGTTTAACCATGCAATTTCTGATACCTCAGCAAGGCTTCTAAAAAGTAATAATCGGCATAAATTAAGGGTACGTCAATTTCAGAATTATGTGGCAGACTGCCTACTGAATGCTTCAGGATAAAACCTGAATTGGTACCTGGTTTAGCCAGGTATTCACTTCCGGATAAAGATTTCAGCATCTGCTCCGCAGATTTGAAATACTTATTTCCGTTTTTAGCAAAAGTACTTAATTCCAGCAAGCCAGATGCGGTCAATGCCCCGGCCGAAGCATCACGCGGAATATAAGACAGCTTATTGGCATTGTAATCAAAATCCGGAGTATAACCTTTTTGTCCTGCATTAAAATCCCAGTAAGGAATTTTATCTTTTGGCAAATTAGGGTGGCTGATGTAAAAATCGGCCGCTTTTTGAGCTGCCTCCAGAAAACGTTTATCTTTCGTTTCCCTGTACATCATAGTGAAACCATATATGGCCCATCCCTGTCCCCTCGACCAGGTAGAGTTATCTGCGTAGCCCTGATTGGTTTGCTGGTGCAGCACTTTTCCATCAGGCGCATAATCTACTACATGATAAGTACTGAAATCGGGTCTGAAATGATTTTTCATGGTGTTTAAGGCATGACTGATGGCCACATTCTTATATTTCGGGTTACCTGTTAACTTAGACACATAACAAAGCATCTCCAGGTTCATCATATTGTCTATGATCACTGGGTATTGCCAGGTCGTTTTATTGTCCCATGATTTTTTAGCATTCCAGGATTTAATTAAGCCCACTTTAGGATCAAAGCGGGTTAAAGCCGATTCGGCCGACTGGATCAATATTTTATTGTATTGTGCTAACTTCACAGGGTCTTTTTCAAACTTCATGGCATTGCCATAAGAACAGTACATCACAAAACCCACATCATGGTGCTGCGTTAAAAATTGTGCCTGCTCCAATGCTTCTGTCCATTTGGTCGCTGCAGCTTTCCATTCCGGTTTATTCGTATATTCATAAATATACCACAAGCTACCTGCAAAAAAACCTTGTGTCCAATCCCAAACATCGGTCGTCTTTACTGAGCCATCCTTGTTTGTCGTGCGGGGAAAAGCTGTAAGATCTGTTGATGTTTTGAGCAGCTGGGTATATTGTTTTTCTGCAACGGTAAAATCTTTTTTGATCAGTTCCGTCTTCGGCGAAAGCCATAAAAATGCAGAAGCCGATACCGAGACAGCAAGCGCAGAAGCCAGTAGAAGGCTACGCCTTTTACCATTGAAATTGATTGGTTTCATTTGTATTTGTTTTATAGGTTATCAATTCACCGGGATGATCTATCTCAGTGCTCTTTATTTCTTTTAATTACGGCTTTAAACTTTGCAGCCCTGACTGCAGAAAGCCTGGCCGTTAAAGCATACGTCCCGGGCATTTCTTTTAACCAGTAGGGCCTTACTTCATCCCAGCTAAGGGGCTTTCCTGTAATGCCTTTGCTGATCAGCGCATTGAGATCAAGAGCGATTCCTTCTATGGGCTGGATATCTTTAATTTTTACCGGCTTATAGGCAGACCTATTGGCCGAAATGTTAACAGGGATTCCCTTTTCCGCACCTGAGGCTACATTACCAGTCCAGCTATTTTTCCCTGCTATAAAATAATCATCTTTAAAAAATGGGTAAACATAAGGTTTATCCTTAAAGAAAAGATTGCCTTTTAACATTAGCTGGTGCGGGGTTTCGAACTTAAGCCCATTGGCTGCACAATATTCTTTTCTGCGCTCATCCAATGGATTAAAATGGATGGCATACCCATTTACATTGATGAAAGCGTTGTTGGCTATCAACATATCGAAAGCAAGAGCATGCTCCGAAGCCATAGCACCGGGGTTTAAATACAATGCGGCGTTCCCCCTCGACTTTATGGTTTCGGACAGCTCAAAATAATTACAGGCTATGACATGCCTGCTTCCCCAAACAAACATTCCCCCGTATCCAAATCGCTGGTCATTGCCTATATAAAAATTGTTAATGGCCACCTGATGATCACCGTGACGAAAGTTCATGGTGCCCTGGCAATTCAGGTAAGTATTACCATAATAAACATTTTCCTGCGATTTGCTGGTGATGATCTCTGCTTCCGAATCCTGACGCATAAACAGGTTAGAGTCTACCAGACAACGGCCTATATCATTACGGTAATAGCCAATCCTGATTCCCCCTCCGGCATTACCCGGTTTTTGCGGATTGGAAAAAAAACAGTGATCAACACGATGGTACATCGCCGGTCCTCCCACCGAACCGTCTTTAATAGCTCTGGCTGTATTGTTCAGGTTAATTACCTGGTCAAAAGTGATCTTATCGGTAAAACTGCAATGGTCTATGCGGCAATGTTGAGGTACCTTTCCGTCTTCGGTAAGCGAAGTAGTAATGTAAGCAGAATTGGCTTCATCAAAACAATCAAATACACATGCGGTAATGCGGTTATAGCTACCATATATAGCCACCAATCCGGGTCCATGTGATTTCCATGCCTGAATAGCTCTGTTCCCGTCTTTAAACCAGATGCCTTCCAGTATCAGGTGCTCGCCCCTCAGCTCTACTTTAGCATCTCCGGTAAAAAAAACCTTACCCGGGTTCAGGGCTTTAATGGTGATGGGCAAACCAGATTTTCCTGAATTGCTGACAATCAGCTGAACATCTTTATAAGTCCCATCGGCAATCTGTACCAGACCACCGGGTTTTACCTCCTTTACAACCTGGTATAAAGTTTCATTTGAAGCAACAACCTGACCTAAGCATGGTGCCACATTCAGCAGCACCATGATCGGCAATAAGTATCCGGCTAGTTTATTCAGCATCTTCATCCAATTTTCTTAACCAGTATTACCAGCCTGTATTGTTAGGCAGCAAAGCCGGATTTACAGAAGTTTCATATAATGGTACCGGCAACAACAGGTGTCTGACGTTGGCATTGTTGCCTGCAAGAGCTGCATATTTAAATGCCGTTGGTGCACCTGCAGTAATTTCTGCGGCTGTACTTTGGATATTGGTCATGAAATCGCCCCAGCGGATCAGGTCATTCCGGCGTAAAGCTTCAAAGCAAAGTTCTTTGGCCCTTTCATTTTTAATTACTGTCAGTAAAGCTGCTTTAGATGCTGTTTGAGCTGGTTTAAGCACTTCATCATTGGCAACAGAAATGGTAGCTGTTGCCACAGCACCGCTACCGGCGCCACCAGATATCGTTACCGTAGGTGCAGAAGTATAAAAAGCACCATTGTCTGTAAGGGTTATGGCTGTAATTTTACCACTTGTTATGGTTACAGTAGCTGTTGCATTACGTGTGGCACCACCACCACTAATGGTAACAGTAGGTAAATTAGTAGCTAAATAACCTGTACCGCCGTTAGTAACGTTAATGCTGCGGACCTGTTCGCCAGCCAGTACTTTACCAAAAGCCCTTTTTCTTACCTGGTTGATGGCATCAATGGCCTCTGTTGTTGGCCCGTCTACATAGTTTGCAGCCTCGGCAAGCATCAGCAATACATCCGCATAGCGTAATAAAGGAAAATTTTCAGGTGTATAGTTTTTTTGCTTTTCAAGCAACTCATATTCCCTTCTGAATTTGCCGGTATTGCGCTGATAGATTTCTGCAGGTGTCCAGTTTGTTCTGGCAGTAGTGGCTCCCACATATTTAAATGGCGCAATTGCCCAATCCCTGCGCAGGTCGCCAGCTTCATACAATTTAAACAAAGTAGGTGTAGCAGCAATAAAACCATAGCTATAACCTTCTTTTTCATTAGAACATAAAATACCGTTGGTATTACCTACCCTACCTGCTTCTGTATAGGCGTTGCCGATGCGGTTACCCCAGAACTCAACTTCCCAGATGCTTTCCTTAACATCGTACTTATCCTGGGCATAATTGATAAAAATTTGCTTATAGTCGTTGTTTAAACTATGTAAACCAACTGTCGAAACAACTTTCCTTGCCCATTTCAATGCTTCTGCATACCTGGAAACATCATTTACAGGGGCACCAGCCATATACAGATTTACTCTGGCCAGGATGCCCTGAACTGCACTTTTGCTTACCCTGCCACCAAAACCAATATCAGAAATAGATTTGACCAGTCCTTCGGCCTTTGTCATATCTGCAATAATCTGATTATACACCTCTTTAGCAGGTGTACGGGCCACATCTGTAGTGGTGATAGAGCTGGTAGGTTTGATGATCAAAGGCACATCGCCCCAGTTGCTTACCAGTAAAAAATGATAATAGGCCCTTAAAAATAAGGCTTCGCCTTCTATCGCCCCTCTTTTTGTTTCATCCATTGCAGGTTTATTGATATTTGCCAGCACCAGATTGGCCCGTTCAATCCCTTCATAAAGGGACTTCCATAATAGCCTTACATCGGTATCTGATGCATCAAAGTTTAGTACCTGGATACCGGTCGACTGGGTATTCCGCTGGTAATAACTTTCATCTGTTGCTGCAGTGATCCGGGTAAAAATTGAGTTTCCATATACGTTTTCACTACCCATCACATCGTAAACACCAGTTAGGGCGGCATTCATTTCCGACTCAGTAGAATAATAATATTCAGGAGCAGCGGTTGTAGGCTTGGTATCCAAAAACTTTTTACAGGAACTGAATCCTATAATCAGCAGGATCGATAAATATTTTAAAGCTTTCATATCTTGAGTTTTTTAAAATTAAAATGAAGTATTCAGGCTAAAAACAACTGCCCTTGCCCTTGGATAAGCCGAGTAATCAAATCCAGGGGTCAATGCCGAATTCCTTACAGATACTTCAGGATCCATTCCGGTATATTTTGTAAAAGTGTATAAATTTTGCCCCGAAGCCGAAACCCTCAGACTTTTCAGTTTAATCCTTTTCAGCACATCAGCGCTAAAATTGTATCCCAGGGAAACTGTTTTGATCCGCAGGAAAGATCCGTCTTCTATTACCCTTGAAGAATATACTGCCGGGCCTTGTCCTTTAACCCTGTAAAGTGTATTGCTTGGGTTATCTGGTGTCCAGCGGTCTGCATAGCTCGCAAACTGGTTCAGGTTCTTTTTGTCCAGCATATTTCCTTCAAACAACATCCTGTTGGCGTTGTAGATATCGTTGCCATAAGACCATTGTAAAAATACGCTCAGGTCAAAGTTTTTATAGGTAAAGTTATTGGTAAAACCACCTACATGAATGGGCTGGCCGCGACCAATTACTTTGCGGTCTTTAGCATCTACAACCAGGTTCCCATCCAGATCCTTGTATTTAATGTCGCCAGGTTTAATGCTGTTTCTCGCATTCCCGTTGTTTGGCACATCATCTTTCAGTGTAAATACACCGGGACTGTTTTCATTAAAATCACTGTACTGGTATACACCATCAAACTCATAGCCATAAAACTGGGCAATTGGCTGGCCAACATTTGCAATATACAATGGTGTGGCATTATAGGAATTCTCCCAGCTGATCGGTGTGGTTTTAAACGATTGTCCCGCATTCAGGGCCATTACCTTTGAACGGTTAAAGCTGATGTTAAAACTGGATGACCATTTAAAATCTTTATTGTCGATGTTCCTTGTGTTTAAGGTAAATTCAAGGCCTTCGTTTCTTACTTTACCAATATTTTTAAATGCTGTTTCATAACCGGTAGTATAAGGTAAATCAGCATTCAGCAATAAATCGTAAGTGCTTTTACGGTAAACGTCGGCAGTAAAACCTACCCTGTCCTTAAACAGGCTCAGGTCATACCCAATATTGGCCTGGGCTGTACTTTCCCATCTCAGGTCAGGGTTGCCATAAGTTAAAGGAATAGCACCTATGCTCACCGTGTTGTTAAAACCATAAGACCCACCAATAGGGAATCCCAATACAGAAAGGTAAGAGAAATCGCCCACCCTGTTATTACCGGTTACGCCATAGCCCACCCTCAGTTTGGCATCATTTACAAATGGAAGGGCTTTCATAAAGTCTTCGTTGCTCATTCTCCAGGCAATTGATCCCGAAGGAAAATAACTGGTGCGCTTACCTGGTAAAAACTTAGAAGAACCATCGGCCCTGAAAGAAGCACTTAATAAATATTTAGACTTATAATCGTAGGTAACCCGGCCTAAAAAAGAGAGCAGCTTGCTGTTCGAGCTTTCTGCTGTAACCGGCAGCGGTGTACCCTGAGATAAACCATCCAAACCGGCCGACTCATTCGGTAACTGTATAGCAGCCAAACCATATCGCGAATATTTATCCTCCTGCATGGTAATACCTGCTACTATGTTCAGGTTGTGAACCTTATTAAATCTTTTGGCAAAAGTTAAGATGTTTTCATTTAGCCAGCTGGTATTTTGTGTATAAATGATAGATCCGTTTACTTTATTGGTACTGCTTGGTCCACCATAATAAGTTTGGCTGTTATAAAAAACATCATTTCTGCGCAGGTTATTGGAAATACCACCCGAAACCTTCAGGGTCAGGTTTTTATTGAAAGCATATTGTGCATAAGAGTTTATGCGTAAATTATTGGTTGTTGCATTCCGCAATTCGTTGTTTGACGACAATACCGGATTTATCCTGTAATCGTTCAACCCATCAATTTCAGGATCAAACAGCTGGTCCAGCAGGTTACCGTCCGATCCCATAACAGGTCTGTAGCCCCATACACTATACAACAGGTTGTTGGTAGCCGAATTGGTTCCGGAAGTAGGAATAGTACCGCTGGCCTTGATATTGCTGTAATCGATACTCGCGAAAACCTTCAGTTTATCATTAACTCTTTGAGTAATGGCCATTCTGCCCTGGTAACGGTTAAAGCCTGAATTGATGATCACTCCGTCCTGGGAATTGATAGACCCTGATATAACATATTGTGTTTTTTCGGTTCCACCAGTTAAAGACAGGTTATGCTCTGTTGAAGGGGCCGTCCTGAATACCTGGTCCTGCCAGTCGATTCCTTTAATGTCTTTATAAGAGTCGAGTGTTTTTCCGTCTTTATAATAAAGAAGCGGGGTATTGATCGGGTCAATCTCTTCCTGCAGCCGTACAAATTCGTATGGGCTCATCACATCCATTCTTTTTGTGTTTTGCTGAAAGCCCACAGTACCGGTATACGAAATAACAGGCGCACCTATTTTTCCGCCCTTTGTTGTAATCAGGATCACACCATTCGCACCTCTTGCTCCATAAATTGCTGTTGCTGATGCATCCTTCAATACTTCAATAGATTCAATATCTGCAGGATTAATGGCATTGTTGTTAGATACCTCCAAAGGAAAACCATCTACCACGTATAATGGCGAATTGTCCTGAGTGATGGAGTTTTGTCCACGTACTACAATGTTAAATGAATTACCAGGCTGCCCGTCGTTTGATGCCACCTGCACCCCTGCAACCCGGCCCGCCAAAGCTTCATCAAAAGATTTAACAGGTGCCTTTTGCAGGTCTTTCATATTTACGCTGCCTACAGCACCAGTAAGATCTCTTTTTGCGACCGTACCATAACCAATTACCACTACATCGTTCAGCACTTTACTATCTTCGGCAAGGCTTAGATTAACCACACCTTTATCGCCTACGCTCATCTCCCTTTGAAGATAGCCGATATAACTAAAAACAAGTGTGCTGTTTCCCTGCGACGGAACCTGGATGGCATAACGTCCATCCCTATCCGTAGTTGCGCCTGTTTTAGTTCCCTTAACCAGCACACTGACACCAATTAAAGGATCGCCCGAGGTCTGGTCTGTCACCTTCCCTTCAACCTTTCGTGTTTGCTGGGCAAGAACACTAAAGGCACAGATCATACACATTAAAAAAAGGTAAATCTTTCTCATACTTAAAAAGTTTAAAATTTGGTTTCTCGTAATAATCCCCCTAGATTACTACCATCAAAATTGCGCATGAACCCATTGAAAAAGGGGGTACAGATTAATTTATATAAGGGTAATAATCAGTTAATATTGGGCTCTATTTCAGTTCAACCGTTGCACCTGCAAATTCCTGTTGCGGAAAATCAATTTTTACCCGATTTGTTTTTCCTGTTTTTAAATCCCTGATGCTCAATACTGCAGTCTTTTCTTTTTGCAATGGATCGGCAGCCCAAATTACCTGCTTGCCATTGATGTGCTTGATCAGCACTGCACATGGCTTATCTGTTTCAATTTCTATGCCCGCTACGCTTAATTTTCCAGCTGCATAGAAGATAGCCTGTACCATATCTAACTGCTGATGATAAACTGCCTGCAGCTGGTTGGTATTGGCAAGGACTTTCGGTGCCGTTCCATTATATTTTTTAATTTCTTCCGGCTTGTTTATTCCCGGCAAAACGATATAAGCATACTGCGCATTTTCTGGCCTGGCACCATGGTTGATCCAAAGCTTAAATACATCACCAGAAACTTCATCTTTTGAATGTGAATTGTTGATGTGGAACCAATTGCCTTTTTGCGACTGGGTACTCAGACTAAGGTTGGCCCCTTCAGGAAAGTAATAACCAATCGCATCGTGCAGCAACCAGAACTGTCCCTGTGCTTTAAACGTTGTTATTTTACCCCGGCCGGTTTTACCTGCAGTACTTATAACCGGGCCATTTAACCAGCTCTGGTTAAGGGTAGTGGTAATGTTTTCAGGGGCATTGCTGTTGATACCGGCACCAAGACATACAATCTCTTTGTCAAAAAAGAACCAGGCTTTCTTTGCCTGTAAGCTATCGTAATCCAATGCGTAGGCACTGGCCCCGTATACACCATCAGATACCCCTCCTGCAAAGTCATTGCTCCCCTGCTCTCCCCAAAGCTTCGTCAAAGGTCTGTCGGTTAAATAATCACGGCTGGTTATGCCAGGAATCTTGTCCCATTCCCATACCGGCATAATGTTATAGTATTCTGGTCCGCGCAATTGTATGTTAGTAGCCCCATCAGATAAATACCTGCCCAGCAGGTTTTCTTTATTGCCGGATTCACTGCGTCGGGTCCGCTTACTCACCATACGAACATTAAAAGAATAGGCAGGTCTTAAATGTTGCACATAATCACCATTCCAGAACTGATGGTGATAGGGCTCAATCTTATAGCCGGCCGCAACTGTGCTATCTGTCCTGGCTATCGCATCAGCCCATTCTTCAGTATGCTTAAGATCGATCATCTTCGCCACCAGCAACTTCTTTTTTTCTGCCTTTTTATTTAGAATGTCTGGCCGGCTTACTCCGCGGCCTTCTACGTTAAAATCCATATAACTTCCACGGATAGCTTTCAGATAACTGTCGCGGTAATACTTTGAAAATATAGCCAGTTTCTCGGTACTTAAAGCATAAGGGGTATCCCTAACGTAATTGGCAAGTTTCAGTACCCCGGTAATAAATACGGCACCGTAGCTCGATATCTGCAATTGCGGACCGTGCTGCAGGTAGGAATAATCGTATTGCAGGCCTTCCTCATAGTGTACAAACTGTACGGGATAAAACAGTTCTTTTACGGCGAAGGAAAGCAAAGCCTCATCAGACGTTAACAAAGCACGATAAAAGTAATGCAGGGCGATATCTGTTTTGTTGGCCCCCGTTTTCTTCTCCGGTTCGCCCCGCTTCATTCTTTCGGTCAATTTATGCACCAATGCTTCGTCAAGCGGCTTTTTACCGTAATGCATCAGGATCAGCATTTCACCAAGGGCCTGCGGAGTGGCAATTTCATTGTGCCACCAGTTGCGGCTTTTCGGGTCGCTGTCATACCAATACTTAAAAGCTTTGGAAATCTGGTCAAACACTTTATCGTCGCCATAATAGTGACTATCTTTTTCAATATAAGCCTGTATAATGGTTTCCAGTTGTAGCAGGTGGTTGTTTGGCAACCAATTGGTCATGGCATCATCTTTATAAGGCACATCCTTCCAGCTACCGTCAGGCTGCAGCGTATTCAGGTTCTTTTCCGCCACCTTATCCATATTGCGCAAAGGCTTTTTAAGGTCCAGCATCACCCGCTTCATAATCAGTTCTGCAGTACCGGTCTGCTGTGCCATAAGCAGAGCAGGACATAAAATAGAGAAAAAGACTATACAGGTTACAAATAATTTCTTCATGGATTTGTTTATTGGTTTAAGGGTACATTCTCTCCATCTCGCGGCCTGTAGTTTCCATACGGTGCTTCATGATCTGGTTCTGGTCGCCGTAAGAACTATACCAGTGCGGCTGGTCCAGTCCTTTTTCCCATTCAGCAAGTTTGACAAGCAGCTCTTTTACTTTGGCAGGATATTTTTCCGACAGGTTTTTAGTCTCTGAAAGGTCCTTACTCAGGTCAAACAACAATACATTCTGTACGGTGGGGCTTTCCTTAACCCGGATCAGCTTCCAGTTCCCTTCTCTCATGGCTGCGGCTACGCCTCTTCGCCAATATAGCGCCTCGTGGGGTGTCATTTTATTACCCGCACTTAAATAAGGAAGTAAGTTTACCCCATCCAGCTTTTTTGTACCCTTTTGTTTACCTTTTCCGGCACCAATGGCCGTAGGCAGGATATCTAATGAGCTTACCGGACGGCTATCTGTTTTATTTGCAGCAATATGTCCGGGCCATTTCATCATCATGGCCACACGGATGCCACCTTCCCATTTTGACCCTTTCATACCCCTTAACGGCCCGTTATCAGAAGAGTTTACTGTAGCGCCACCATTGTCGTTGATAAAAATGATCAATGTATTTTTATCCAGCTGATTTGCCTTAAGTGTGGCTATTACCTTACCAATTCCATCATCCAATGAGGTCATCATGGCTGCGTAGGCCCTGCGTCCGGTATCGGCTATACTTGCATAACGCTCCATCAGGTCTTTTTTCGCATTCATCGGCGTGTGTACTGCATTGTAAGAAAGGTACATAAAAAAGGGCTTGTCTTTATTTGCTGTAATAAAAGACGTAGCCTTATCGGTAAACATATCCGTCAGATAGGTAATTTCATTTTCCGGAACGATCTCTTTATTGTTGTACAAAGCATGTTCATTGGTTCTTTTGCCTTTATAGGAAAAAAAATCACGGTGCCCCCCTGTAAAACCATAAAATTCGTTAAAGCCCCTGTTTAGCGGAAAATGTTTAGGTTCATCACCCTGGTGCCATTTACCAATTGCAATGGTTTTATATCCATTTGCCTGCATTTCATTTCCAATGGTCTGTTCCGAAGGATCCATTCCTACATCAGTTATTTTATACCCCGGGGCCAAAACATTTGATGTATTGTGCTCAAAGCCAAAGCGCTGCTGGTAACGTCCGGTTAAAATTCCGGCCCTTGAGGGGGCACATACTGAAGCCGAAACATATGCATCAGTAAACCGCGTACCCTGTTTGGCAATGGCATCAATATTGGGTGTGGGAATCTGTTTACCACCATAACAACCAAAATCTACATATCCGGCATCATCGCTAACAATGACAATCACATTGGGCTTGGCCGCAGTTTTTACCTGTGCAGCACTAATACCTGTCCAAAGGGCCAGCAACAAAGTACTTATCGTTTTTATTCCTTTCATTTTACATTCTCCTTATTATTACTTTTAATTAGTTGGACAGATGACACCAGGCCATCTTTACAATTTATACTGACAAGGGTATTTCCGCCAGCCTGAGGTATTGCTTTTAATACTTTGTTAGCTGGATCTGCAGTCCAGCTGCCTTTGATCAGCAGCTTTACTACCGAAGGCTTGGAGGGTGATCTGTACCAGCTGCGCGAATAAATACTAACTTCTTCTCTTTTGCCGGATGGGCTAATCGGACTATCATCTGGCCCTTCATAAAAAGCAAGGTCAGGATCGGTGACCGACATAGACAAACTACTGCCCTCCCTATGGTACATGAGCAGACAGGGCCTGTTGTTGCCGATCAGCAGGGAATCATTCAACTGTTTGTTGCTGTTAAAAACAGCCATTGCGGTAAGTTGTTCCGGCGCATACCATACGGTATGGGCAATACTGTCTTTTCGCAGCACTTTATACAAAGGTTGTTTGCTTTGCATCAACGAGACCATTTTTTCCATTTCCTGCTTATCTGTTTTAACCAGCATGGCGTATTCGTAGCCTGCATTTACAGGTGCATTTCCATGTTCAAGTATTAATTTAGCAAAATTACCAGTAGTTTCACGTGTATCTTTCTGGTCTCTCGACAATTGTTTTGCTTTTGTAAGTAAAGCCGTTGTAGCATCTGGAAGATAATAACCAATACCCCGGTTATCTATCACACTTAAGGCTTTCCCTTTTTGTCCTTCTTCTTTATAGGGAAATGCAGTTACTACCCGCTCATTTACCACAACCGTATCACTGTTTTTTTTCAAATAGTTTTGAAAAAGGGTAGTTTGTGTAGGATAATCAGGGATAGTATTGCGAATATCCGAGCCCAGGCATACCACCAGGCTATCAAACATAAACCAGGATTTTGTGGCCCTGAAACTTCCCATATCATATTTATCATGTCCATGCAGTTTCATGGCAAACATACCTTGTTTTTTAAATGTGGTTCCTCCGGCAAAGCGCTCATCAGTGATCAGCATTTCTTCAATGCCACTAAAATCATCCGCATTTATGATGTTTGCCCTCAGCTTTGCGATAGGCACATGCAGGGTAGTAGTACCGGGGATGTTGTTCCAGTCCCAGCCTTCATCCCGAAAATTGCTGCCATCATCCGTTTTGGTTTCCGGAAAGAGCACCTCCAGCTGTCCATAGGCTACATACCTTCCAAATACATTTGCCCCAGGGTAGGATTCATTGCTGATCAGATAGCGGTTATGCCCCCTGATGGTCAGCAACCAGTCCTTCCTCCTGTGAATGTCGAAAAGGCCATAATTCAGGTTCCAGTGCCCGCTGCTGTAGCCAGCCGGTTTAATCTTAGCTGCTTTAAAAGCTGCAATCCACCTGTTTTTTTTGCCTTCATTCAGCTTTAAATAAATTGCCGCCATCAGGCTATCGGTTTTGTTTTTTCCGTCGGGTGTACCTGCCATGGCCATATAAGCATAAGGCAGATCGGCGATGCGCCAGCTGCCCGTAGGATGCCGCCCTGCCACACTAACCGGCCATTTAAATGGATGGGTATAATAATGCATCATCAGCAAACTATTCCTTAAACTTTCATGGGCCTCTTGGTCCATCCGGAAGCTTGTACCACTTAGTGCAAAAACGACTGGCGAAATGCCTGTATAACCACCAATTCCGTAGGCTGGGTACAGGTTCCCATGATGAAACACAGCCCCATCGGGTTTAAAGGCCCCTTCTATGGTATGATCTGGCTTAACATTTTCAGACAACCAATTGGAAAAACTATGCAGATAACGCAGTTTTTCGGGCGAATTGTCCATAATTAAAATGCTGGAAAGCATACTGCCCAGCAGTGTATTAAATACATCTATATTGGACGAAGGCAATGGCCGTTGTAAAGTACGGCCCAAACCACTAAACCAACTCATGCTCCGAAAAGTACGTTCCAGTTTACCTTGTCTTTTAATTACGTCTTTCATTAGCAAACAGGACGGATAATAGCCTTCCAGATTGTAACCATGGTGATGTAAAGCCCCCATCCCACTGCCATAGGCCCATCCCTGATCTTCAAGATGGTCCAGCATATCCATAAAAATATTTTCCAGCCGCAGCTTTTCTTTCGCATCAGTACCGGCATGAAAAGCCTGTGCTACCTGCAACATCAATTGTGTATACCGCTTAATGCCAGATAAGCGGTTGGCTTCCTTTACATTTTCTGCAGGTGATAAAGATACCAGTTCCGTATCGTTCATGGAATAGACCGGCCTGCCACTTATTCTGCTGCCTTCGCGGCGAATGTTCCAGTAGGCAAAACCTTTTTCTATCTCTTCAAGCATGTTTTTTACCAAAGTGCCTTTTACAGGCATGATCATGTCTATGTACCGACTGCTGATCAGCTCCAGGTCGAGCAGTTCCTGCCTGCTTACTCCTTCTGCAAGTGTTAAATAATGAGGACTATGGCTAAAATTATACAGTGCGTTCCAATGCGCATTGGCCGCTTTATCGGCATCGGGATTAATAAAGGGCAATTGTTCATCACGCATGGGGGAGCGGGGGTTGATGGTTACATCATACATCAGCTGATCTAAAAAAACAGTCCCGTTTTTTACGGAAGCAGGCGCTATGACCTGCATGGCATTCATTCCTTCAACAGGCTTACCCTGCATATCCCTGTGATACATTACCCATGCCGTACGCCAACCTTTAAAGTTCAGCTTAAATTCAAAACCAGAGGCGGTTTTAACTCCACTGCCAAACTGAAACAACAACTTGTCATTTATTGGTGTTTCATTGTATATCCAAACTACAAAAGTACTTCTCGGGTTGCCGGCAACCGCTTCAAAAGCTTTATCACTAATGTGCAACCGGCTTTTTTGTCCTGCTGTCCAGGACCATTTTACAGCTTGTTTGCCCAGCTTAAAATGCTGGTCGCTAAGCGATAATTTCCCATTCACAACCTGCCAGTTTTTGGGCAGTATATTTTCGCAAATATCGGTCTGCATTTGCGCATAACCATTTACAGTGATGCTGCAAATCAATAAAAAAACAAACAACAGGCGGTTCATATCTGGTCTTTCTCTGAAAATTGTGTTCATACAAGATCCAAATATTGAATTAATCTGCTTGGGCGGCGGGCGACAGATCGGTTCAAAAGGGGGTACTAATCTGTTTTTCCGTGATAATCTGAAGGAGCAACGCCAAATTGCTTGCGGAATTCTTTACTAAAATACTTTCTATCGTTAAATCCTACAGAATAGGCCACTTCAGCAATGTTCAGCTGATGGTCTGACAGTAACTGAGCTGCCCTTTTTAAACGCTGTGATTTGATAAAATCAGTAATGGACAAACCGGTAAGCGCTTTGATCTTTTTATACAGCACGGTCTGGCTCATTCCAATATCTTCAACCAGACTACCTACGTTAAAATCCGGATCTTCCATCTTATCCTCCACCAGCTGCATGAGTTTATTCAAAAACTTCTCATCCGGAGATTCAATTTCCAGCTTTCTGGGGCTCAGCATGATCTGCTTCATGTATTTTTGTTTCAGCCCTTCCCTACCCTGCAACAGATTCCTGATGCTCAGTTCCAGCACTTGTATGCTGAAAGGCTTGGTAATGTATACATCTGCTCCTGCCTCCAGTCCATCTACCTGGTGCAGATGTGAGGCCATGGCCGTCAGCATGATCACCGGAATGTGATTGGTCTTTTCTTCCTGTTTTAATTTTAAACAAAGTTCCAGTCCGTTTAATTCAGGCATGGTCACATCGCTTACGATAATATCAGGTACATTTTCAATTGCAGTTTCCCAACCTTGTAAGCCATTGATACTTTCCAGTATATGATAAGTATTTTGAAGCGACTGTACAATAAAACCCCTGAGTTCGTCATTATCTTCTACCACCTGGACGGTATATTTTTTCTCCGCAAGTACCTCCAGCCCGCCTTCTTCCATCGGTACCGGACCTTCTGTTACAGGAACATCTGTTACAGTTTTCATCAGCAGGGGTGTATCAGTCAGCTCTTCAGCCTTAAAATGAGCCTTTCCTAAAGACAATGTTACGGTTAAACTGGTTTTTCCTGGTTTACCTTCTGCTGCAGGTTCACTGAAAACAGTAAGCTCTCCTTTATGCAGGTCCACTATGTTTTTTACCAGGGCCAGGCCTATACCCCAGCCTTCAGCAGCAATAGTACCCGATTTTACCTGATAAAAGTTAGTAAATATCTTTGCCTGTGCATCCACAGGGATGCCGATACCCGTATCAGTAATCTCCACTTTTACCCGGTCATTTTCTTTTGTTAGGTTAAAGCTGATCTTTCCGCCATCGGGTGTATATTTAAAAGCATTCGACAGGATGTTAAAAAAGACCTTCTCCAGCTGACTGATATCATAATATGCCGGGATCCGCTCTTCGGGACTATAAAAACTATAAGTGATATTTTTAACCTCTGCGAGACTCTGATAGGCATTATAAATGTTACGGCAAAAAGCCACCAGATCATTTTCTGAGACCTGCAGACTGGCATTGCCACTTTCTATCTTTCTAAAGTCGAGCAGCTCACTGATCAGCCGTAACAACCGGTCAGTATTTCTTTTAATACCCAATAACTGCTGATTAACGGTGTCGTTTTCTTTAGTCAGCTGAATCAGTTTCTCCAATGGTGCAAAAATGAGTGTCAGTGGCGTTCGTATCTCATGCGAGATCCTGGTAAAGAAATCAAGCTTCATCTGGTAAAGCTCCTGCTGCCGTTCGTTGTTCAGGTGCTCATAATACAATTCCGATTCCAGCTTTTGCTGCCGCCGGGTAAAACGCAGTACAAAGTACAGCAAGGCACTGCCCGCAATAAAGTAAAGCAAATAGGCCCACCAGGTTTGCCACAGGGGTGGCAGAATACGGATTTCCATAGCGGTTGGCGTATTGTTCCATAAACCATCGTTATTGCTCCCTTTTACCAGCAGTTTATACTTTCCTGAAGGCAGGTTGGTATAGGTTGCAGACGGAATGTTGACGTAGTTCCAGTCTTTTTCAAAACCTTCCAGTTTATAGGCATACTTATTACGCTGTGGCTGGATATAATTAAGTGCCAGAAAATCGATGGTAAAAATGTTTTGATCGGCAGAAAATGTAATCTGTTTAGTAAAACTGATATCTTCTTTCAAAAGTTTATCCGGTCCGTTAATGGCTACTGGCTTGTTAAACAGCCGCAGACCTGAGAATACGGCTTTAGGCAAAGCTGTATTTTCTTTGATGTCACGTGGTGTAAAAGTCACCAGTCCGTTATAACTACCAAAATATAACTTGCCTGACTTATCCTTATAGGCCGAATTGATATTAAATTCATTAGTAGGCAAGCCATCCCCCGTATTGTAGTTCTTAAAAGTTTTTCTGCGCACATCAAACTTGGTCAGCCCCCTGTCTGTACTGATCCAGAGGTTACGCTCATTGTCTTCCAAAATGTCAATAATGTTATCGCTCGCCATACCATTCGCCCTGGAATAGGTAGTAAAAGAACGGCTTTCAGGATGGTATAAACTTAGGCCGCCACGTAACGAACCAATCCAGATATTCCCCCGGTGATCTTCCCTGATACAACTGATCTGATTAGACTTCAGGCTATCCGTATGACTACCCCTGAAAAAAACCTTGAACTGGGCAGCTCCGGGTGTTAAAAGATTCAGTCCTCTTGGTGTACCTACCCATACATTCTTTTTACTATCCTGATAAGCAAATCTGATATAACTGCTGCTGAGTTTTAATCCTTTGGTTGGTAAATCGCTGAGCAAGCTAAGTACTCCCTGCTCAGGATCAAAAATATTCAGGCCTTTTGAAGAAGTGCCCACCAGCAAACGGCCATGTTCATCTTCAGCAATGCTGCTCACGTAACCAAAACTCAGAGAGTTGGCATAGCGCGGATCATGCGGATAGTGTTTAAACTTACCGCTTGCCGGCATAAAAAGTTCCAGTCCACCCTGATATAGTCCGATCCATACCCTGCCTTTGCTATCCTTAAAAATAGCCTTAATCGTATTGTTACTTAAGCTACCAGGATCTCCGGGGTCATTTATATATTTTTTAAACAGCCCTGTTTTAAGGTCTAGATAATTCAGTCCCTGTCCTTCGGTACCAATCCAAAGGTTCCCCTGTGCATCCGCTTCAATCACACTGATGATGTCGCTGCTGATACTGTTCCGGTACTTGTTATATTTGTATACCGTAAAAGGAATGGTATTGTGATGGGTAACATTAACCCCTCCAAACATGGTACCTACCCATACCGAGCCCTGTTCATCTTCATAGATCTCTTTGATGGAATTGTCACTCAGGCTTTTCCGGCTATCGGAATCATGCTTATATGCCGTAAAACGGAATGTTTGCGGATCTAATATATTCAGACCATTCATTGTGGCTATCCATAGACTGCCATTTTTGGCCACCATAATTTTGCGGATGATGTTGTTACTTAAACCATCAGCAATAAGAGGGTTATATTTAAAATGGACAAAGGAACCCGATACCGGCACATAAAGGTTGAGCCCCTCGGTTTCCGATCCTATCCAGATTCTGCCCTGTTTATCTTCTGCAATGGCTTTTACTGAACTGCCACTAATGCTGTTCGGATCTGCGGGGTCATGACGAAAGGAAGTAAATGTATAACGCCCGTTTTTTAGTGTCATCATCGTCAGCCCTTCCGTAGTGCCTACCCATATATTTCTTTTACTGTCCTCAAATACAGTATATACCGAATTTCCCGCTATGCCATCCTTCTGATAAAACTTTTTAAATTTTCTTGAGGCCGGATTCTCCAGCATACTTAACCCCTTATTGGTCCCAAACCATACCTGTCCTCTGCTATCTGCCAGTATAGAAAGAACAATTTTATCACTGATGCTGTTTGGGTTTTTAGGTTCGTATGCAATCCTTTCAAAAGCATCCTTTTCGGGGATATAGCGGTTAAGCCCATTCTGGGTACCAATCCATAGGTTTTTTTGCCGGTCTTCCAGCAGCGCATAAATATAATCTTCCGCACTTATGGTGGCCGGATCATCAGGATCTGTTCTGTAGATCTTCACACCTTTACCATCATACCTGTTCAGGCAATCGCGTGTTCCAAACCACATATAGCCCCTGCTGTCTTTGCAAATAGACAAAACCGTACTTTGGGACAAGCCATTGCCAACAGATAAATGGTCAAATGAGAGCTGGGCAAATGCGGTATTGCCAAGCAACAGGAATAGCATAAATACCATCCATTTGGTTAATAGCTCTCTGGTTAAGTACCTTCTCATTGCGGGTTATAAAGATAAAGCAAAAAAAACATATCCAGGTACAACCTGTCACCTGCATGAAGAGTAAAAAAGCGACATAAAAAAAGTGTCCTCGGCCTAAGCCTCAGACACCCTATATTATTTTGTTTGGTTTGTTGCTGAAATTAATTAATTGAGACCAAATAGTTTTTGCTGAAGTCGGCAGCCGGTTTTACTTGATTCATTACCGTTTTAGTATAGTTTTTAGCAGCAGCAGGGTTAATATTTCCCACAATGGTCAGAAAAGTCAGGGCCGGTTTATTGATCTCATTGTAATAAGCATTTACATCGGCAAGGCTCAGTTTGTTCAGACTCGCTGCATTTACCGTTTCAGGAAAATACCTGTCCTGTGCAGTAAGGTGGGCAAGTAACTCAGCTTTTGCTTTGGCTAAAGCTGCTTCTGTAAACCCAGGTGCGTTGATATAAGCATACATTGTTTGCAGTACAGCTTCAAGGCCGGCACTTGTTGTAGCCAGGTTAAGGCCCTTATCGCTGTAGCTTAAACCTGCATCTAATGCAGTCAGTTGCTGGTTTAACAAAGTGGTAGTCACTTCCTGTACTGCAGCCTTTTCAGCTACATATACTTTTGCAGCTTCAAAGCTCAGATTGGCATATACTTTAGGTGTGGCCTGGTTTTCAGCAATGATAATGGTCATTCCATTTTTTAAAGTATAGCTTACCGGATCTTTCATTACGTCCGACTGGGCGAAGCCAGATGAGGTACCGATTAAAAGTGCAATTGCAGTTGTAGTTGTTTTTAAAATTTTCATGATAGGGATATTTAGTTTTATATTTTAATTAATTGATGGGTCAAAAATAGATCGGCCCAATAACCCCTGAAATGATGAATAGGCAGAAAGGCAATTTCACCCGATGAAATGGTAAATCAGCAAGACGGGTTTTACCGGCTGTTTTATGAATTATACTTATCTTTATGAAAGAAAAGAAGTCCATGAAATATTACCATAAAATCATAAAGTCACCTGTAGGAGAATTAAAACTGGTTGCAAGTGACCAAGGCCTTGCAGCAGTACTTTGGGAAAACGATGATCCTAAAAGGGTGCCAATTGGCGAAAGTACAGCAAGCAGCAACAACCTGATATTACAGGAAGCAGAAAAACAACTGAACGAATATTTTGAAAAAAAGAGAACCGTATTTACAGTTAAGCTGGATTTTTCAGGCACGCCATTCCAAAAGAAAGTATGGGAAGCTTTATTGAACATCCCTTTCGGGGAAACCCGTACTTATGGTGAAATCGCCAGGGAGCTGGGTGACATAAAAGCAGTGCGCGCCGTAGGTGCTGCCAATGGTAAAAACCCGATTTCCATTATTGCACCCTGCCACCGTGTAATAGGTGCATCGGGTAAGTTAACCGGCTTTGCTGGTGGACTTGACAACAAAGCCCGTTTACTTCAGATGGAAGATTCAAGAAAAAACCCAACACTCTGGTAATTAAACACTACCTTGTGCCTTATTCATAACATGAGCGAAAATACACCTACAACGCAAATCGGAAATACCGATAAAAAGAAACTGGCTTTTGAAGAAAAGATGCAGGAAATCGACAGCAAATATTCGAGATGGTTCAATAGCCGGATAAGTGCATTTTCGGACGGGCCTGATAAACTCAATAATTATTACCGTTATTTTTATAATTCTGAAGGAGAAATTCAACTCTACCTGAAAGAGGGTCTGCCCCTTGAAATTGGCAAAGATTGCAGAAACGCTTTCAAAGCCGTATTTTACAATTAGCATTTTATTCTAATTCTATTAGCCAATACCTGCTCATCATATAGGCAGCCCCTAACAATTACTTAACGCTTTTCCTTTTTTTTATTAACTTCGGGTATAAACAACTGTAACCAACCCTTAATTCCCGTATCATCAGTATGGCCCGTCATTATGTAACAATAAAGGATATTGCAAAAATTTTAAACATCTCTGTTTCTACAGTGTCCAGGGCCTTAAGAGATACTTATGATGTAAATCAGGAGACCAAGGAAAAAGTACTGGCACTGGCTGCAGAGTTGAACTACAAACCCAATTTTAACGCAACCGGGCTGGCCAAAGGCAGCACGCACAACCTGGGCGTAATTTTACCTTTTATTACCAATTATTATTTTTCTACCGTTATCACCGGCATCCAGGAGGTGGCTTATAACAATGGATATAACATCACGCTGTTCGTAACCAATGATTCACCGGAGCGGGAACTGGCTATTATGGAAAATCTTTCTGTTTCCAGTCTGGATGGCTTGCTGGTTTCTATTTCTTCCGATTCCGACTCCTGTAACCACTTTCAGGAAATCATAGATGAAGGAGTACCAGTCGTGTTTTTTGACAGGGTAGCCAACGAAATTGACACCTCAAAAGTAATGCAGGACGATTACAATGGTGCTTTTGAGGCAGTGGAACACCTGATCCTGAACGGATATACAAAAATAGCGCATATTGCCGGCCCAAAAGGCATGAGTTTTACAGAAGCACGGCTAAAAGGATATATAGATGCATTGACCAAGCACCATTTAAGTATTAATGAAGATTGGATTGTGTACTCCGGCTTTTCACAGGAATATGGCGAACAGGATACCTATCAATTGCTGCAGCTGAAACAACAGCCCGATGCCCTTTTCGCGGTAAACGATAGAAAAGCGATTGGTGCCATGATTGCACTTAAAAACAAAGGCATAAAAGTTGGAGAAGAGTTTGGGGTAATTGGTTTTACCAATGACCCCATGTCTACCATCATTTCTCCTGCGCTGTCAACCATTGCAGAGCCAGCTTTCGAAATTGGCAAATTAAGCTGCGAGCTGCTGATCAAACACATCACCAAACCCAAATACTTTCACGGCGAAGAAATTGTTTTGCCAGGCAAGCTGATTGTCAGGGAATCCAGTATGCGAAAAGCTAAACATTAACGGCTGTAAATCACCCGCCCGCCTACAATGGTATACTGAATATTGATTTGCTGATCAAATATCACCACATCCGCATCTTTCCCAGGAGTAAGTGAGCCTTTTATATCTTCAATCCCCATAATCCTTGCCGGGGTTTTAGTGATCATCCTCACCGCCTCTTCTATAGAAACGTTTGCCATATTGATCATATTCCTGACCAGCCTGTCGGCAGTAGCTACACTACCGGCAAAAGAGCTTCTGTCGGGCAGCTTGGCTACCCCATCCTCTATAATCACCGGCAATCCGTTTTTTAAACTGCCCAGGGTACTTTCGCCTGCCGGCATTCCAGCTGCACGCATTGCATCTGTAATCAGTGCCGTACGGGATGCTCCTTTTATTTTATAGATCAGCTTTAGCAAGGGTGCAGGCAAATGAATGCCGTCAGCAATGATCTCTACATCCATTTCATCAATCAGGTAACCACTTTCAATTACCCCTGCATAACGGAAACATTCCCGTCGGGTAACACCAGACATACCGGAATAGAAATGTGTAGCCAGCGTATAGCCATTTTCAAAAGCTTCCAGCACCTCTTCATAAATGGCATCCGTATGAGCAATCGCAGCAAGTACCCCCTTAGTCTTTAAATACTTGCCAAATTCAATAGCCCCTTTTAATTCAGGTGCAGCGCTCCACCTTTTAATCACCCGGGTAGCGGCCAGTATTTCCTTATACTCGGCCGGATCTGGATCACGTATATAACGTGGATCCTGTGCCCCTCGCTGGCTCAGCGCAAAATAAGGGCCTTCCAGGTGCATCCCTATAAATTGTGCCCCTTTATCATTTAATTGAGCAGCCTCTTCATATATCCTTAAGGTTTCCAGCAGATCTTGCTTTTCGCTGGTCAGTGTTGTAGGGCACATTGCCGTAGTTCCATAGCGGGCATGTGTTTCAGCAATGCCTAAAAAAGCTTCCACTGTATTGTCCATAAAATCATGCCCGCCACCACCATGGATGTGCAGGTCTATAAAACCAGGTGCAATATAATTTCCCCTGGCATTAATTTCATGGGCGTCGGGAAAATCTGCATTGCCCTCCTGCAGCCCCACAATCTTTCCATCTTCAATCAGCAGGACTCCCTGCTGAATTGTTTTATAGGGTGTGATCAGTTTTCCGTTATATATTTTTAACCTTTTATGGTCCATAAATTAACTAGCTAGAATATTCAGGTTTCCAAATTTGCATCGTTTCCGTTTCGGCCGCTGTATTGCCCATGTGAATCGCTATGGACGAATCCTTCGCTGTAGTCGCATTGGATGCAGGTTTGCTTTTTGTTAAAATACAATTTACGAAATCTTTCAATGCATACACCGTTGGCTCTAAGGATTTCTCTCCAGGTTTTTCAAAAACCAGTTCATTGCCCTTGCCCTGCGTAGTTATAGCAATAGTTGCCCCGGTTACCCCATCAACCGTGCCCCGTTTATTGCTCAGCACCTCCGGATAAATAAAAGCCTTATCGCGTTGTATTTCCAATGTGGCCTTGTCACCTAAAATGCGGATGCCATAGCCATTATAGGCATTGGAAAGTACAGAAGTAACACTCACTTTAATGTCTTTAGGGTATTGATAAATGGCCCTGATGTTGTCGTAGGTATCCCTGCCATCCTTCCAGTAGTTCACACTGCCCATGGCCGTCACTTTTAAAGGATGGCTGTCTGTAAGGTAATGCACTGCATCTATGGCATGGGCGCAGAGTTCTGATAATGGTCCCCCGCAATATGCTTTATACATTCGCCAGTTGATGGCCCGTTCCATTTTAGGGTCGCTCACCGGAAATCTCCAGTTGGAATTCCTGTTGTACTGACATTCAAAATGTGTGATGTTACCCAGCCAGTTCTGGACCATAACTTCTTTTACTTTATGGTACAGGCCATAGTAACGGTACTGATAACCTACCTGGAATACAAGTTTAGATTGGTTCACTTTTTTTTCCAGCTCTATGGCCTGGCTTATGTCATAAGTCATGGATTTCTCCAGGTAGATGTGTTTTCCTGCAGACAAAGCAGCTACAGCCATCGGATAGTGCAAATAAAGTGGTGTTGCGATAATTACGGCGTCAATATTTTTATCTTCCAGTAACGTACGGTAGTCGGTATAAGCTTTGGCCCCTCTGGCAGCCTGTTTGATACCATTTGCAAGATGTTCGGCAATGGGGTCACAGCAGGCAACAACCTGCATCTCGGGAATACCTTGTATCAGCTTTATTAAACCTGTGCCCCTAGACCCCGTGCCGATCAGTCCAACCCTGATCACTTCATTTTTAGCCTGTGCCTGTGCCCATAAAGGCAAACCAGCATAACTTAAGGCGATCCCTGATAGCGCAATCGCATTTTTGCTTAAAAACTGTCTTCTCGAAAGTTCTTCCTTTTTCATATCCTGCTCTTTTTTACTTCAACCCCCAGCTGCGGAGCTGGTGTCCCTTAAACGCATAAAACATTAAATATAGATAACATGGGAACAATACCCAATAGGCCGTCCTAAGATCATAAAGATCAGCAAAGTAACCATAAAAAAGTGGCATAATTGCATTGCCGCAAAGTCCCATGATCATAATAGAGGCCCCAAGTTTCGTATACCGGCCCAGCCCATCAAGGGCCAGAGGCCAGATACCTGCCCATACCAGCGAATTGGCAAGTCCCAGCAACACTACAAACCAAATAGATATGTCGGCCGTATGCCCAAGAATGCGTACCGGTCCATGCCCGAAAATGATCAGTAAGGTAAATAGCCCCCCCAGTATGGCGCAGATGCGCAGTACGTTTACCTGACTGATCAGTTTTGGGATAATAAGAATACCTATGGTATATCCACATATGGTTGCAAATAATGTATAAGAAGGAAATACCTTTGCTTCGAGCAACTGGATGTTCATAGAACCGGCATACCCGATGATGGTGTCAATGGCAATTACCTGCGTACCCACATGCAGGAAAATGGCAATAGCACCGAGTATCAGGTGCGGGAACTGAAAGATGCTGGTCTTTCCTGAATTTGCCGCCGCCACCGCCTCACTCTCCTGTTCGGTATCAATTTCCGGCAATGGCGAATACCGCACCATCAGCCCCAGGCCAACCAATACAATACCTACACAGGTGTAAGGAACAATTACCCTCCTGATCAGCTCATCCAGTGCCACACTTTTCTCTGCTGCATTCATCAGCGGCAATTGTTTAAACAGTGCTCCGTCTGTAGCTTTTAAAATTACTGCTGCAAATAATAGGGGTGCCAGTATACCAGCCCCTTTGTTACAGATCCCCATAATACTGATGCGCTGGGCAGCCCTTTCCTTTGGCCCTAAAACTGTAATGTAAGGATTGGCCGCAGTCTGAAGGATGGCCAGACCCGCCCCCAGAGAAAAAAGGCCCAGTAAAAAAACCTCATAAGTACGGCTAAGTGCAGCCGGAACAAATATGAAAGCGCCCAGGGCCATTGTCCAGAAACCGATCATCATCCCCTTTTTAAAACCTACAGATTTTAGCAAAAAGGAAGAGGGTACCGACATTACGAAATAAGAAATGTAAAAGGCAAAAGCAACCAGATAAGACTCAAAGTTACTTAGCTCACAGGCTATTTTAAAATAGGGGATCAGAATGGCATTTACCCATGAAACAAAACCGAATATAAAAAACAGCAATCCTATAATCAGGATCGAGATCAGGGTATCACGCTTACTTAGCGAACTTACAGCTACAGAACTGACTTGTTGGTTCATCTTGGAATAGGTTATTTATAATTTTTTTGAAAAACGAAACTAATGATATCAATACACAATAAAAGGCTATAGTACAGATAAATGAATGGCAACGTTACCGATAACGTTCTCGCTGTTTTATTCCCTGATATGGTCAGATTCTTAAAAGTCATTTAATAGCTTTGAATCAAAACTCAACCATCATTTTAATCATACAGTTAATGAAGAACAACAGAAGAGATTTTTTAAAGCTCGGTGGTATGGCAGGTCTGGGACTGGCAGGTTCGGGTATTTTATCTGCTTATACCGGCCGGGAACTGCCAACTTCAGACCAGACCCTAAACCTGGCCACAAAGCTGCACAAACAGGAATTTAACATGAGTGGCTACGCGGCCCCAAAACTGGATACGGTGCGCATTGGTTTTATAGGCCTGGGCAACAGGGGTACCGCAGCTGTAAAACGAATGGCAAGGATTGCCGGCACAAGCATCAATGCCCTATGTGATATCCGCCCGGAAAGAACGGATACCTCTGCTCAGAACTTAAAAAACACCATACATAAGCCTGTAGTTTATACCAAAAAGGAAGAAGACTGGAAAAAACTGTGCGAACGTGATGACATTGACCTGGTTTATATTGCCACACCCTGGGATTTACATACCCCGATAGCTGTATATGCTATGAACCATGGTAAACACGTATGTACTGAAGTGCCTGCAGCTACTTCACTTGAAGAATGCTGGCAACTGGTACGCACCTCAGAACGTACAAAGAAACATTGTATGATGCTGGAAAACTGCTGCTACGATTTTTTTGAAATGCTGACCTTAAACATGGCAAGACAAGGTTATTTTGGCGATATCATCCATGGTGAAGGTGCTTACATCCACGACCTGCTGGAAGGGAACTTTTCGAAGTCCAAATACTACGAGATGTGGAGGTTGAAAGAAAACATTAAACACAAGGGAAATCTTTATCCTACCCATGGTCTGGGTCCAATCTGTCAGGTCATGAACATTAATCGTGGCGACCAGATGAAGTTTCTGGTATCTGTTTCGAGCAATGACTTTATGATGAACGAAATGGCTACAGAACTGGCGGCTAAGGATCCTTTTTACAAACCTTATGTAGGTAAAGCCTATAGGGGAAACATGAGTACCACCACAATTAAAACACATCTTGGGCGTACCATTATGGTGCAGCACGATGTGACTTCGCCAAGGCCATACTCCCGCCTGCACCTGATAAGCGGAACAAAAGGTACGGCACAAAAATACCCCCTGCCGGGTCGGATCTCTAACAGCCATGAAGGTTGGCTTACAGATGCTGAAATGAAAGCACTGGAAGAAAAGTATACGCCAAACCTGGTGCGGAAGATCGGTGAAATGGCCAAAGCGGTAGGTGGACATGGGGGGATGGACTTTTTAATGGACTGGCGGACGATAGATTGCTTGCGCAACGGCCTGCCCCTTGATCAGGATGTTTACGATGCAGCCTTATGGAGTTCTATTCTTCCACTTAGTGAATGGTCTGTAAACAACCGTTCCAATTCTATCGATGTACCTGATTTTACCGGCGGGTCCTGGAAGAAAAATTTGCCGGTAGACATTTCCCTTTCTAAAGGAGGAACAACAGGTGTAATTTAAAAAAGCATACAACCACTGAAAAAATACGGATGACAATAAAAATGGAAACAAGTGTAACAAACAACCCTGTTGAGCTGGGAAAAGCTGCAGGAAAAGCTGCCGCAGCGCTGATCAGGGAAACCATTGCAAAAAATGGTAAAGCAAACATCATTCTTGCCACAGGGGCAAGCCAGTTTGAAACTTTAAATCAACTGATCAGCGAAGAGATCGACTGGAGCAAAGTGACTATGTTTCACCTGGATGAATACATAGGATTATCAGAATCGGCACCAGCCAGCTTCAGAAAATACCTGAAAGAACGTTTTCTCGAAAAAGTATCCCCTTTAAAAGCAGCATACCTGGTTAACGGAGAAACCGATCCGGAAGCAGAATGCCAGCGACTGGGTGAGATCATTACCCAAAACCCAATAGACGTTGCCCTGGTAGGTATCGGCGAAAACGGCCACCTGGCCTTTAATGATCCACCGGCCGATTTTGAGACCAAAAGACCTTACCTGGTCGTTAATTTAGATGAGCAGTGCCGCAAACAACAGTTTGGTGAAGGCTGGTTTAAAACCATTGAGGAAGTACCTACACAGGCCATTAGCATGTCTGTCCAACAGATCTTAAAATCAAAACACATTATATGCTCTGTACCCGACAGCAGAAAAGCACAGGCGGTAAAAGATAGCCTGGAACAGCCTGTCAGCAATCAATACCCTTCAAGCATCTTACAGCTGCACCCTGATTGCAGATTTTTCTTCGACAAGGCATCTGCCGAACTGTTAAGTGAAGCTTAAATAAAAAAGGCGCTTTCATTAAGCGCCTTTTATCATTCTTTATTATAGCTCATCTCCTTTGAAATTCCGGAGAACCAATGATAATACCCACCACCTGGGCCAACATGTTGTTATTCACTACCGGAACAACTTCTTTCTTCTTCTCATTTAGCTCTTCTGCTCCTGATACGGCATCCATGCCGGAAAACTTATTAGACACAGGCTGGGAGACAGCGGTTGTTTTACCAGCTTCATTATTCATCTTAGCCGCTGGCACGGGCACCTGCAACAAGGGGATCAGCTGTTGATAAGCCATATCCAGGTTTCGCTCAGGTATCATTACTTTACTATAACTGACCAATGCCTTTCCTGCAGTTTCAGTACCCTTTTGCGGGTTCAGCGCAGCAAGGTTTACCACCACCCCCGGAATGCGTCCTGAGCTGAGTGCCAGGCCAAAGTTCATCCGGCTCAGTAAGGAACCCGTATTGATCCAGTATTGCCCCTTGTCGGGGAAACCGGTAGGGGCCTGATAATAATAAATCCGCTGCCCCATTCTTGAAATCCAGGTAAACAACTGATAAGGCTGCTGAATGTCGGCATTTACGGCCCGTACACTACTTATAGCTAGTTCAAAAGGCGATTTGGTTTTCTGCCTCAATGCTTTGGCATCCCAGAATTCAGGCGAGTTTACCATGGTACGCAACACCTGCCTGATGTCCCCATCTGCCGAGGTAAATGTCTTGGCCATTTTCCTGATCATGCTGGCCGGAGGATTGTCACTTACAAAACGTACAGCCAGTTTCCTGGAAATAAAATTAGCAGCGGCCGGATGATGGGCCAGCATCTCTAAAAGTGCTACCCCCTCTTCATAGCCACCATTTGCCTCAAAACGTTTTCCCAATACCACCTTCTCTCCCTTATCATGCCGGTTAGGTGTAAACAAAAAGTCACCCTCATGTACAAAGCCTTTCGCAGCCAGGTTATTTTCCCCGATTTTAGCGACCAGGCCTTTCATCGCACTGCCATAACCTGAACTGCTGATCGGATAAATGGTCCAGCCTGTCAGAACGCGGGCGGCCTGTGTAACATCCGACTGGGTATAACCTCCATCAACACCAAGAGTATGCAGTTCCATTACTTCCCGGGCATAGTTTTCATTCAGCCCAGGCACGTTTTTAGGCGGCACAGCTGCCATATTTACCGGTTTTGTCTTTTGCGGGCTTTCGGATGCCATCATCATACCCATAGCAGGCTGACTGGCAGGAACTGCTGCACCCTGACTGGTAAAATTGTCGAGAAAATACAGCATAGCCGGAGATTTGGCAGAAGCGATCAGCAACTGATCAAATTTTCCCAGCGCATTTGGTCTGATGACGTCCCTTTCATAAGCAGGTATAAACTGCGCACACTCCCCTTTGGTAAATGAGACATTAAAATGGTTAAACCAAAAATCCGACATCACTTCCTGCAACTGGTTATTGGCATAGGCAGCCCTTAATATGTGCTGTGATATAAACTGCTTATACAGCTCCTGATCGGACTTAAGCCCTTTACTGGCCATATAAGCCTGTATCTGCTCGTTGTAAGCTTTTTTGTCTACGGCCTTTCCCACAGAATCTTTACTGATCACACTGTCTTTCAGTGCCATTTGTAATACTACAAAGCCCGGCGGATATTTGCTCAGCACCTCTGTATTGCTAAGTTGAATGGCATCATAACTTCTTAACCTGCCCTGCAGCCCCTCATCCGGCAAATTTCCTTCCAGTTGTTTGTTAAACCAGTTTTCAAGTCCCATGGTTACTACCTCATCAATTTGACCGGGTGTAGCCCCATAGGTAAATCGGCTTAAAAGATGTGCCGCAGCCTGCCGTATGTTTAACCCTGCCTGTTTATAAGGAAAGGCAGATTTTGCTGCTGGCCTTCCCTTTTGAAAAGCAGTACAGAATACAGTCGCGATGAACAGGAATACAAACAAACAGACAATTTTGGCGGGCGTTCTCATAACAGTTTATTTTTATATATAACGTTAAGACCCTCAATAAAGTTTAAGGTTATATTTTTATGAAAAGCCCGCTTTGCCTTTCGCTGATATTATTGAACTCAATGATATAAGAGCCCTGCGGCAAATCAGTAGCATCTATTTCAGTTTGCATTATGCCATTTTGAATGGATTTGACAATTACTTTTCGGCCGGTTATGGTATAAACAGTCATCATTGCCGATGGGTTGGCTTTTGAATGGTTAACCTTTAATATGCCTGTCACCGGATTTGGATACAGCTTTAATTTTTTCAGTTCTTTTACAACACTGGTATCCGGCATTTTAGGCAGTGTTGAACTACGTTTCAGCATTAAAGGGGTATGGTGAATGCTTACCGTATTGCTGTAAACGGTGCTTCCCGTACCATCGATGCGTTTACTCCCAATTTTATAATGAACAGTTTGCCCGGGTGTGGCATTATCTTTCAACAGATAAGCAGTTTGATTTATTGAAGCCGTAATTTCTGTAATTTTTGTAAATGACAGGCTGTCTGTAGACCTGTATAATCCGAGCTTAAACTGGTCCTTTGCCCAGTCAATATTAAAATCGACCTTAACGGTATCCAGTCCGCCTTTTTGGGCATTGATTGCCATAAACGTAACCTGCTGATCGGGTGAGGGTATACCATTTAGGTATTTTTCAAGCAGGTTATAACCATCTGCAGCATAGGTATTCCTATCCAGCCCGGTCGAATCTGTAGCAGAACCCTGTGTCATTTTTTCCCACCAATCCGGCAGGCCGTCATTATCAGTATCTCTAGCATAAGTGGTACTGCTCAGTACAGGCCAGCCTCCAACAGTGTTCTGGCTGTCTATGATACCCGAAGGGTGTCCCATACCTGCAGCTACATAGCTGCTGTCCTCATAGGTTGCGGTGCCCGTTCTGGTTTCTTTAATGATCCGTCTGTCAACCGTATCGCGGCGGGGCAAAATGGCTCCGGCACTGTTCATGACCGCATCAAAAGCTGCTTCAGCGGTTTGCGTTACTACAGGGCTGTAAGGAAAAGCGGTCGATACCTTTCCTGCAGCCTTCATTGCTGCAGCATCATAATAACTATCTAACTGCACACCTTTTGTCCAATTATCAGCTGTAACATCCGGAAAGCCATGTACGTAATTGCCGTCAATATAAAATTTAGCACCAAACACAGTGTCCCCCGCCAGGGTAGTGCTGAAGCTGGGGAATAAAAGGATGCGGTTTTTACGGTTCGTGGCCGAACTGCCAGCCCCACCTGTAGTTGCCGGCCCGGCCTTATGGTAATTGTTCACCATGTTATAATGCCCCCCGGCACCGCCATAAGGCGATCCTACCCAGTTAAAGATCACATTATTTCTAAAATCTGCATATTCAAGTTCCGGCTGTAAACTGGTAGTGCCCCCGGAAAAACGCGGGTTCCTGTTAGAGTTACTTGCCAGTAAATTATGATGGAACGAGGCGTTCTGGCCACCCCATATTCCACCATATCCGTGTGGGGTACCTTTGGTATGGAGCGACTGGTACAGGCTTTCACTCAGCATACTCCATTGCAGGGTAAACTTCGAAACCGCATAAAAAGAGCCTACTTCATCGGTAGACCAGCTCATAGAGCATTGATCAATCATGATGTTGTTGTAAGGCTGACTGATGGGACTGCCAAAATTGTTGTACATCGCATCCACCACTTTAGAAGAATCACCCGGCACTGTGATCACATCTCCCGGACGGGAACGGATATACCTTACGATAACCTGGTTTGCACGTATGCCCAGTCCATAATTCTTCAGGCAAATACCGTCTCCCGGAGCAGTCTGACCAGCAATAGTGATGTTATCTTTAGTAATGGTTATGGCACTTTGCAGATTGATCGTGCCAGATACTTTAAACAGTACCGTACGGTTGGGTTGCGATACCGCATCGCGCAGGCTTCCGGCCAGGTTGTCGTTCAAATTGGTCACATAATAAATATCCCCTCCGCGACCGCCTTTGGTATAACGTCCTCCACCTTCCGCTCCTGGAAAAGCCAGCTGCGGACTAACCTCGCTACTGCCACTGACGACAACATCTTTTGAGACCAGGTATCTGCCATCACTGAATCCGCTGGTTGTCCATGGATATACCCGGAGGTAAAAAGTACGGTTATCTGTAACCGGAATGTTCAGGTTTGCAAAGGTAATTACAGCAGGTACTGAACCAGATGTCAGTGTTACATCGGGGTTTAAATTGGTAAAGGTGGTCCCATCTGTTGACCAGCAGATCCGCGCATGTGCATAAGCAGAGGAATTAAAACTAAGGGGCACCTTAACCTGGCTTACCACAAAATTATAGCCCGCGGCCGGGTTTACAGCATACTGCACATACCTGTTGCTATCTGCACCGGTATTGGCAGGCCAGTTCCCATCCAGCGGTAAAATGCGCTGACCTCCGCTGCCGGAAATGTAATTGTTTACCTTAAGTCCGGAAAGCACCTGTACCGGTGCAGTAACCTGACCGGTAACACTGGCTGTCTGGTTTGCAGTTAAGCTCCAGCTGGCAAATGGGGAAACATTGGTAGTTCCGCTGATGGACACATTCCTGATGAGCAGGTATTTATTATTTATGACACTGGCTGTCCAGGGAGAAATCCTGAAATACAACTTTTTGCCGCTTGGCACAGTAATGTTCAGTCCGCCAAAAATATAGGATGTAGGTGTTGTACCTGATACCAGTGAAAAGTTTGAGGTCAGGTTTGTAAAATGAACACTATCGGTAGACCAGGCCATGTTTACACGTCCGGCACTGGAACCATAAAAACTGATCATCAAGGCTACCGAACTAACATTTAAATCATTTCCGCTAAGGGGGCTCAATGCAAATTGCATAAACCGTGTAGTATCTGGCACAGTCTGGGCAGGCCAGGTACCCCCAGGAGGCAAAGTCCGCTGTCCCCCGCTGATGTAGTCCTGGATGGTTAAGCCCGCAAGCTGCTGAACAGCTGCTGTAATGTTGCCCGTTACGGATGCACTTTGATTAGCTGTTAAGGCCCAGCTTACCGTAGCCGGACTTTGTGCATGCAAATTACCCAGTGTAAACCAGCAGAGAAAAAAGCACCATACCTTAGTAGCCATAATCCTGCTTTAGCTTTGGATTCGATTCTACCACAGATTGTGGCAAAGGCATCAGTTCGCTGTGATCGGGCTTAAAATACTGGGCAAAATTGGTAATCCAGGTAGTTGTAATGGAACTTACCCAGGCTACCCTGGTATATCCGGTAGGTAAAGTTGCCGGAGTTGGAGCATACAATGAATTGCTGAAAATCACATCCGGAGAGGCTGTTTTATAATACATATTCTGTGGCAGATTATTGTAAGGGGCCTGTTTGTTCAGCATCTTGGTATAATTTGCCCTTGTCTCACTGATCCTGGCAGCCAGGAGGTTCCAGCGGATCAGGTCATATTTCCTAACTCCTTCTCCGCCGAACTCAAAATACCGTTCGTTTACAATGGCATTAAAAAAATCGGCTTTACCACCCGGGGTAATGCCTATAGCACTTTCATTGCCTTTAAAAGCACGTTTTCTCACCTCTTCATACGCTGTTTTTGCAGCCGGACTTGGACCATTGTTTAGTTCATTTTCAGCTTCAGCAAACATCAGCAGTACATCCGAGAACCGAAGAATAGGCCAGTTGATGCCGGTTTGCTGACTGGCAGAAGTTGGCGCCGGATTCCACCAGTCGGCCCTGAACTTACCGCAGGTCATGTTTACCATGGTTTGCACCGCTTTGGTCTTGTCGGCATTGTTGTAATAAGGCGCCAGCGTAACATCCCTTCGGGTATCCAATTCATTAAATGCATAAAAATATACGGGCACAGCCCTAACAGAGCTGTTACCCTGTTGAGCAGTGGTAGAAGAAACATAAAAGCGCGGGCCGTCATAATAACCAATACGTCCGCTAATGTCCTTACCCAAGGCCACTTCAAACATTACTTCACCGTTGGGCTCTATTTTAAAAGCATCAATATTATTTTTGAATATATCCTGGAAATTCGGATTGAGTGTATGTTTATCCCGGCGCTGCATCACCTCATTACATTCATCGCGCGCAATCTGGTAATATTTCAGGTAATCTGCTTTCCGTTCCATCTGCTGTGGTTCCCTTCTTAACGCATATCCACCTCTGAAAAGGGCAATACGTGCCCTTAAGCCTTTTACAGCTCCTTTGGTAATGCGTTCATCCGCTACCACACCCGGATCATTACGCCAGGGCACCAGCTCGGCGGCCAGTTTAAGATCATCCAGCAAACGGTCGTAAATCACATCGCGATCTGTTTTTGGCAGGTAAAGATCTGCCTGGTCAATTGCCGGTTCAAATATGGCTGGAAGATCCCCCCAGTTCCTGAGCAGTTCCAGATAAAACTGCGCACGCAGGGTAAGCGCCTCGCCGTATAACCTGCGGAGCTGCTGTTTCTCAGTTTCCGAGCCGCTGCTGTACATGGCCATTGCCGGAATGTTCTTGATGCAGATATTGGCCCGCTCCACTCCGGTATACAATTGTTGAAAAGGCAGGGTAAGCTGTCCGTTTGTAGGTTGCAGGTTATACCGCGAAAGGTCGCGCGAATTGTTATCAGGTGCAGAAGCATTGGTAACACCTATAAATTCGTCCGTATCGTAGGGGTACATCATGCTCAACCTGCTTCCATAGCCATTGTCGCCGGTCAGCTGTTCATAAACACCCATCAGGGCACTGGTAGTATTGGCCACATTGCTGAACACAAACTTTTCATCAAATGCGGATGGTGGCGACAGGTCAAGATACTTTTTACAGGAAACCAGGCCAAGTATGCTGGTAAAAAAAAGAAAGGTTATTGCGGATAAAAATGATTTCTTTTTCATCTTTTGTGTGGTTGAGGTTAAAGGGAAAGGTTAATGCCAAACAGATAAGTGCGGCTGCGCGGATAAGCGGAATAATCTACCCCCGGCGTTACCGGATTGGAACTGCGGACATTCACTTCGGGGTCAAAACCGGAATAGCCGGTTATAACGGCCACATTATTTGCCGTAACATATACCCGAAGCTTGTTTATTTTTGCCCTGCTCAGCAGTTTAACCGGAAAAGTATACCCCAGGGTAATGTTATTGAGTCGTAGAAAAGAACCATCTTCAACTGCCCATGAGGTAGGATAAAAAGCACCTGTACCACTGATGGGCATCCAAATGTTCGCATCCTTGTTCAGTGCCGCCAGCTGATCCGGTGCTATGCCGGTTACCTGGGCCACCCCACCTGTTACAGTCACCTTTTGTACTACCACACCATTGGCATCAATCGTTTTCCAGCGGTTGTTCATAATGGCCAGCATATTGGTATTGGGTGTATAGCTGTTGGTAAACTCCACTTTGTTGGCATTGTAAATATCATTGCCAACAACAAAGTTCACAAACATGCTCATGTCAAAATTTTTGTAAGTAAACTGCTGATTAAAGCCCCCTGTAAATTTAGGTGTGGCATTGCCGATGATCTCCTTGTCATTTTCCGTAATGATGTTATCGCCATCACGGTCTTTCAGCTTCATCCAGCCCGGTTGTGCTGTACCAATTACACCAGATACATCGGCTACCCCTGCTTTAAGCGTATAAATTTGCGTAGCTGGATCATAGTTAAAATCATCTACTTTATAAAAACCATCCGATACAAAACCGTACATAGAACCTACGGGCTTACCTACTTTAACGATATAGTCGGAAGGCTGACCGGAAACAAAAGATACGGCTGGAGCAGGAAGATAACTGGAGGCGGTAGACAGCCTGTCAATATTATTCCGGTTAAAGGCAAGGTTGAAATTGGTTGTCCAGGAGAAATTCTTGTTCTGTACCGGAATGGCATTTAACTGAAATTCCAGTCCTTTATTAGAGGTTTGCCCTACATTCTGGAGTTGTGTGGTGTAACCGGAAATAGATGGTATCCGCACATTCAGTAAAAGGTCTTTCACCTTGTTTTTATAGGCATCAATATTCAGTTGCAGGCGGTTATCCCAAAGGGCGATGTCCAAACCTATATTCTGTGTTACTGTAGTTTCCCATTTCAGGTTTTTGTTGGCCAATGAAGAAGAGGTAAAACCAGCGTTTACGATCTCATTTAAAGCATATTTGGCATTGGTGGTAAAAGTGGTCAGGTAAAGGTAATCGTCAATCCTGTTATTACCCGAAGCCCCATAGCTGGCGCGGAGTTTCAGATCAGAAATAAAGTGCACATCCTTCATAAAATCTTCTTTTGAGATGCGCCATCCTATTGACCCGGAAGGGAAATAGCCCCAGCGTTTATCTGTTGCAAATTTTGAAGAACCATCGGTACGGAAGGTCAGCTTTGCCAGGTATTTATCATTGTAGACATAATTCAGGCCACCAAAGAACGAAAGCAGGTGGCTTTCGGTGATGACATTGGCCGGGAACAGTGGCGAGCTGACGCCCAGACTAAGCTGGCCCAAAGCCTTTTCGGGTGTAATACCCATAGAAAACTGTTTCAGCTGGTCCAGCTTCACCTCGTCCCTTAAATTATAGATTTCCTGTCCGAGTAATGCACTAAAGTTATGGGCCTTCTTTTTTAAAGTATAGGTGAATACATTAGAGTTGTTGAGGCTGAAACGTTTGGTATTGTTAATGTTAACAATGGGCAGACCGCCACCGTTCTGACGGGCATTGGAAGTAAAATAATCATCAAAGGAATTGATGGTAGTATTGGTAAAATTAACTCCTGCGGTAGATCTGAAAGAAAGGCCTTTGGTTAATATATAATTAAGGTAACCATTGATGTTCAGGTTGTTTGAAGGCCGGTTCCGGTATTGGGCATCACTCAACTGAATAGGGTTCAGTACACCCAGGCCATTGCCGGTATTGGTATCATTAAAATAATCCTCGTCCTGTACGTCATCACTTAAACCGGTGGTGTTTAAAGGCTTATATTTAATGGTATGCCTGAGCAGGCTGTAGGTAGCTGTTGTTTCGCTGGTGGAAACACCAGAGCCATTGATTTTCTGATCGTTGTACCGCATGCCGAAGCCTGCCCTCAGCTTTTCACTGGCACGGTGGTCTAGCTTTAAATTGATCAGCTGCCGGTTGAACTTCGAATTCAGCATGATGCCCTGCTGCGCATTGTTGGTATAGCTCACATTAAAAGTGGTGGCCTTTCCCCCACCGGTTAGGGCAATTGTATGGGTCTGCGAAACTGCATCGCGGCCAAAGGTTTTTTCCTGCCAGTCTATTCCTGCAATGTTTTTATACTGGCCCAGATCTTCAAAATCGCCGTAAACCTGCTGAAAGGCAGTTTCATTATTGGTCAGGCCACGGCTCCTTTCATATTGTCTGAGTACAAAATCATAGGGGCTCATCACTTCCAGTTTACGCTGCAATTGTGCCAGTCCGAAAAAACCGTCATAGCTGATCCTGGTCTTAGCTTCCCGCCCCCCTTTGGTAGTCACCACAATTACTCCGTTTGCGCCCCTTGCACCATAAATAGCAGTTTCTGAAGCATCTTTTAAAACCTCAACAGATTCTATATCTGATGGTGCAATGTTCGACAGCCCATCCTCTACCTGCACCCCGTCTATGACGTATAAAGGCGCGTTACTTTGCGTAATGGAACCTCCACCCCTAACAAGGATCCTCACATCCGAGCCGGGCATACCTTCATTTGCGGTAACCTGAACTCCAGCCAACCGGCCTGCCAGCGCTTCTGCTGCCGAGTTAATGGGGATATCTTTCAGTTGCCTTGCATTTACTGAAGCCACTGCACCCGTAATGTCTTTGCGCTGCAAGGTTTTGTAACCAATGCTAACCACCTCGTTCAGCATATAGGCTTCTGGCTGCATCCTTACCGTCAGCTCCTTTTCATCTGTAACTTTTACTTCTCTGGGCTTGTAGCCCATGTATTTAAATACAAGCGTTATTTCTCCGTTTAAGGGAAGGGTTATTTTAAAAGCCCCGTTGATGTCTGTACTCACTGCCGTAGGTTTTCCTTTTATACCCACAGATACGCCAGCCAGCAGTTCATCTTCTGCCTGGCTCATAACTTTACCCGAGATTGTACGGTTCTGTTGCTGTGAAAAAGAAATGCCTGCAAAGAGCAGCAAAATAAAAAGTAGTGGTATAGATCTTTTCATAATGTTTGGTTATAGCTGGTTTAGCACGATTGACCTATCGTTTTATAACAAGATTACATTATTCTGATGAAGATATAACCGATTTGAGGTTAAAAAAGTATGCAACCGTTACCGAGAACGTTATCGATAGCGTTCTCATTGATTTTATACATTGGATTGGCTTTCGGCAAGGGCCTGAAAAGTATCTTCGTAAAGATTAAAACCCTAAATTTAAATCATGATGAAACCGACATTAAAACCCTTAATCGCCTCATTAATAATATTGTTTGTACTGGTCAGCTTTAAGAACGAGCGGAAAAAGATAACCATATATTCTATCGGCGACTCTACCATGTGCGATTTTGCCCCCAGTTACCTTTCACAATTTGGTGGCGACAATTATCCCATCAGGGGCTGGATGCAAATGATGCCCGGTTTTTTTAATGATCAAGTGCTGATCCATAATGCGGCCCGCAGCGGTAGGAGCTCTAAAAGCTTCAGGACCGAAGGTCATTGGAAACCGGTTATAGACCAGGTAAAAGCCGGTGATTATGTATTCATTATGTTTGGCGGCAACGACCAGAAACCCGATACTGCCAGACATACAGATCCGCAAACCACCTATAGGCAAAACCTGCTGAATTATGTAAATGAAACAAAGGCTAAGGGGGCATATCCCATTCTGTTTACCTCACTGGTACGCAGAAGCTTTGGTAAAGATGGCAAGCTGCGCGATACTTACGGAGATTATGTGACAGCGGTACGCAACCTTGCCAAAGAAATCAACGTCCCTTTGATAGATATGTATCAAAAATCGTGGGACCTTGTTGAAGGGTATGGTCCTGAGGAATCTAAAAAACTATTCCTGTATATTGAACCGGGAAAATTTACCAAACTGCCTGAAGGTAAAAAAGACGACAGCCATTTGTGTGTATTTGGTGCTACCGAAATGGCGCGTCTTGCCGCACAGGGGCTAAAAGAAATAAAATCGCCCCTGACCGGCTACCTGAAATAATGATCTGGCCGGCTTCAGGGCTGAACTTTACCTGGTTAAAACAAGTCCTGAAGCCGGATCCATATTTACCTCATTCTCTATTACATTTCCCTGCAATGTTTTCCATTTGCCTTTGGGGAGTTGAACTGCAGCGACATTAACTGCAGATGGATTTACCAGACAGAGTCCCCTGGTATACGGCCGGATCCAGGCACCGCTGCTGCTTTCTTCAGGCTCGGCAACGGGTTCACCAATGGCCACATCCATTTCCTTACGGTAATCAAAATAATGATAAACAGTAGTTTTTCCATATCCTGCAAGCGCAAGCAAACTTTGAGGGCCACGCGATAACAGGTAGTTGGCCAATACCCATTCTATTTGCGCTGCCGGTGCTTGCGGCACCAGCCCCTTTACCTGATTAATGGATACATAAGCCTTTACAGGTGCTACCTTTCTTAAAAAAAGGAAGGCTTTTTTCCAGGCAGCACCTGTAATGTTTTCTCCGCGATGGCAGAAACCATTTTCATCAACCCACATGTCAACAGCGTCAATTACTTTTAATATCACTTCTGCACTGGCAGTGGTGGCCTTGATATTAGCCGAGACACGAACGCCAAGGGGCCGGAGTTTAGCACTTAAATACTGCATCCAACTGATCATGTTCTGCTGAAAAACAGGATCATCCTTTTTACCGGTATACAGTTGCACCCATTCTTTCCCTTTAAAATGGCCTGCACTTTTTGGCCAGTTGCCCAGGTCAACATTGTCCATAGCAACCATTTTATAGCCACTTTTTACAGCAGGTAAAATAAACGTATTGAAATAAAACTCCTGAACTTCCGGATTGGAAACATCCAGTGGCGTTAAACCGCCATAACTATAAACGTAGCCATATGCAGGTGTAATCCTGTCTTCCTGGTACATGACCCAGTCGGGATGATGTTCCTGATACCAGGCTATGGATAGTTTTTTATCTGGGGTACGGATAGAGGGAAAATACTTACTTGCGATAACACCCGCCGGCTGTTCAGCTTTCAAAGCACCCCAGATGTAACAGACTTTTGACAGATGGGCTGTATATTGACTGGGGTCGGTAACTTTAGAATCAAATGTCTGTGCCAGGGCTATTCCTCCCGAAGGGATTTCCGGAAATGGATCTGAGCGCTTATGCTGTGCAAACAGGGTAGGTCCTGAAAGAATAAGAAAGCTGTAAAGTAAAGTTTTCATAGCTTCAAAAATATTGATATCACCTTGTCATTTTCAGGATAAGAGTAATAAAAACAGCGAGAACGTTGCCGGGAGAACGTTGCAGGCAGGAGGATTATTTATCTTCCCTGAACAGCAACAGGGGAAGGTTGGTATGATAGGCCAATTTACTGGTCAGGCTACGGTGAAACAATCCCTCAAAAAAACCATAAGCCCTGGGCACGGTAACCAACAGCTGAATTTGCTGCTCACTGGCAAATTCCATAATTCCGGCTACCAGATCTTCATGGTCAGTATAATGATATTCAGGCTCCTCATCGTCCCACAGGCGGTGCAGGGCTGCCAGTTCGGCTATGGTATCAGGATTAAAGCTGGCGGTATTTTTCGCAACATTTAAAATATACAGCTTTGCATTCAGCGCATGAATCAATGTTTTTATAGGCCGTGTGGGTATAGTTTCAATTACCTTTTTAAGGTCACAGGCAAACAGCACCCGCTGTATATCTGCAAATACAGCCTCTTTAGGTACAATAAGCAGGGGCACCCTGCATGCATCGGCTATATGAACGGCATTGCTACCTATAAATATTTTTTCAAGGTTACTTTTGCCTGTCGTACCCATAACCACAAGGCCAAGTTGTAATTGCTCGGCAAGGATATTCACCGCTGCTGCCAGCGGGCGCTCGTCACAACGTACAGTTACCGTAATGTCATCAGCAACCATCAGTTCTATTTCCTTTTTTAGCTTGTTCAGCTCCCTGATACTTTCAGTCTGAAAATCTATGGCAGGCGGCGGATTTTGCAAAGGAACATCCGTAGCCAGCGGGACTGAAACGGAGTGGTATAAAATGATACTGGAAGTTTTAAACCTTGTCGTAATTGCAGCAGCATATCTTGCAGCATTCAATGCAGCCGCAGAAAAGTCGACCAGCACCAATATGTTTTTTATGGAGTATATTTTATCAAGGTGCTTATCTATGGCCTCTCCAAGCTCCTGAAAACCCTTTTCCGGGATTGTTCGCTGTCCGGGTTGTTCCACCTTCCATTCCCCAGCCTCCGAACGCAGCAGGATGATCGGGTTATCTTCATTCGTCACAAACTCAACTTTAAAACGACGATGGTAGTCAAAAGCCGTTACTATGGCCTCCAGCTCCAGACTACCCACTTTAAACTCAACAGAAAATGTTTCCACAGTATTTCCTCCTTCAATTAACCAAAGCAGATCAACAAGCAACAGATCGATGTGATCAAATAACAATTCAGCATGAAAATGGTTTACATCTTTATAGGTTAAACAATTTATTCACTATCTTTATTATTCTAATCTATGATGATATGATACTGCAATACCTCACACAAGAATTTGAGCATGAAGTAACCAGCACGCGCAAATTATTACAGGCGGTCCCTCAAAAAGACCTAGGCTATAAACCATCAGAAATTTCCTGGACTATGGGCCAGCTTGCTCAGCATATTGCCATTATTTACTATTGGTATGTGGGTACACTCACTAAAGATGTGTACGACATGGCCGGTGACCATCTTGAGCGCGGCGATCCTAATGATATCAAAGCTACCCTTGCACTTTTTGAAAGTAATGTAGAGAAGGCCAGGGCTGCACTAAAATCGCTTACTGAAGAGAAGCTGCAGGACAACTGGACAATGAAAATAGGTGAGCAGGTGGTTCTCGGTCCTATGCCAAGGGGCATTGTATCGCGTGGATTTCTTTTTAACCACATTTACCACCATCGTGGTGAAATGATTGTTTACCTGCGTGCTACAGGAAATAAAGTACCAGGTATGTACGGTCCAACGTATGAAGAAAGTATATAAAAGCTTAAGGAATCCGAATTGTATCTTTAAGGCATGACCACCTCAAACCTCATTAAAGCAGCTTTTCTGGTCTTTAGCATTACCATAATTACGGCCTTCAAAGTACAGCAAAACAGCGGTCAACCCAAACCAGGGAAAGCCTTAAAAATTATGGTAATCAGCGACCTGAATGCCAGTTATGGCGCACTTAGCTATAGCCCCGATATCAGAACTGTAATTGACCGCATCAAAACCATTAAACCTGATATCATATTGTGTGGTGGGGATATGGTAGCCGGCCAGAAAGCTTCACTTACGGAAACCCGCATTGACAGTATGTGGACAGTTTTTGATCAAACTGTTTTAAAACCTATCAGCGATTTAAAAATCCCTTTCGGCTTTACTCTGGGGAACCATGATGCCGCCCCGGGATTTGTAAAGGACCGTACAGCCGCCAAACAATTCTGGGACAAACATATTGGAGCTACCCATCTTGATTTTGCCGACAATACGCATTATCCTTTTTATTTTAGCTACGTGAGCAACAATGTATTCTTCGTCAGCTGGGATGCCTCATCGGCAAAAATAAAACCCGAAGTACTGGAATGGATGAAGGTGCAGCTGAAAAGCAAAGCAGCTACAAACGCAGGCTTTCGCATCTTGTTGGGTCATTTACCGCTTTATGCAATTGTGGCTGATAAAAACAAGCCCGGTGAAGTAAACGAAAATGCAGACCAGAGCCTTAATTTCTTTAAAGACAACAATATTGATATGTATATCAGCGGCCATCAGCATGCCTATTTCCCGGCACATAAAAATGTGGTGATATTGTTCAATGCCGACTGTATTGGCAATGGCCCCCGTCCTATCCTAGGTCATCAGGAGCCTGCAAAAAAAGCCTATTCTATCATTGAAATACCAGTTAAAACGCCTAAAAATTTCAGCTTCAATACTTTTATGCCTGAAAACAATATGCCTATAGCATTAGGCAGCCTGCCCGATTCTGTGACTGGTTTTAATGGCTCCATCAAACGGATAGACATCAGATAAACCTGAGCTTACGTTTTTTTTTCAGCCAGATGATCAACCCGGTAACAGGCAAACTGGCCGAGGTCAGTGCTGCCAGGCAAGCAATAATTTTACCGGGCAAGCCGAATAACCTGCCGGTATGAAGGTCATAATTTGTGGCCTCTACCAGATCAGCCCCATTATACTCCTTGTATAGCTTTGCACGCAACAGCTGTCCGCTTGCCTCATCAAAGAAAAAGGTATTCTGGTTACGCGCCCATCGGTATGGGTAGATCATCCTGAGCCGAAGTTCACCTCCTTTTCTTACCGAAATACTGGTTGTAACAGCACCAGGATATTTAATCATCATGTTTTCATAAAGCCTATTGTACCTTATTGCCAGCGGTTCAATTACAGCAGGCTTAAGGGAGGGTTCCACTTTTCCACTGCTGAGTTTTGAGCCGGTAAAAAAACTGGCCACCATTTTAACTTCCTTAAAGGCAAAGAACAGGCCTGTCAGCGAAATTACGAGCAGCAGCCAGGAAGCATAAAAGCCCAATACATTATGCAGGTCATAATTTATCCGTTTAAATGAGCCTTTCCATTTAATGCTGAGCGACTGTTTTAGCAGCCTTAACTGACGGGGGAACCATAAAACAAGACCGGTGATCAGCATGAATACAAATATGACTACCGACCAGCGTTGAATAAATTTACCCGTTTCACCCATCAACAGGGTCATATGGATCTCTTTAACCGTCTCCAGCCAATCGCGTCCACCTTTGTACACCAATTCTCCGGTGTAAGGATTAAAGTAATAGATTTTATTTTTAGCCGCTATTTCTACCGTAGCATTTGCTTGTCCGTTGGTAATTCTTAAAACGGTGATCTTTTCTTTTGGTGCCAGTTTTTCAAAATTGCCAATCACTTTATCCAGTCCTATAAAGGGTTTTTGCTGCAGCGGAACATACAGTCGATCAGTCTGTGTAGCTTCCCTGATCTCTTCTTCAAAAACATACAGGCCACCGGTAATGCTAATCACAAATACAATTAGACCGGTGCCTAAGCCCAGCCACAAGTGTATTTGTCTGATTATTTTTTTGAACCTTTTATTCATCCCTAAAAAGCGTAGCCAATGGAAAGGTTAAACCTCCGGCCATTTCCCCTTACATAATTGATACCACTTCCGTAAAATTGGGATATGCTCGGATAATAGCTTTTGTTCAACAGGTTTTCTATGCCCAGATTTGCTTTTAAAGAAGGAATAAGCTGATACGAGGCAGCGATATTAAAGAGGTCAAATGCCTTTACGGGCCCTTCACCAATCAGGTATTTGCCACTGGCATTGGGTTTAAAACGGTCCCTGCTGCCTATGCGCATCCAGTTTACATCAATAAGCAGATTTTTAAGCCCGGAATACTTCACATAAGCAGTAGTTTTTGCCGGGGGAATACGGGTCGTATTTAAATAAACATCTGTGGGTCCATCAAACTTTCCATCATTGTCAACATCACCTTTTCCTTCCACTTTTGCGTAGTTACCTCCTATCGTTAACGATTCCAGCAGTTGGTAGTCGGCCTGGATCTCGTAACCATAAACCTCTTCGGGAATCCTTTGAGAAATATACTTTCCATTAACCTCCAGTAAATTTGCACCCAGTTTAGAAGTACTGTAATAATAAGCTGCACTTAAGTTAAACTTGCCAATAGTGCTGCTAAAACCACCCTCATAATTGTTTACAATAATCGGCTTGGTTTCCAGCTGGGCAAGGGTATTGCTTTCTGCTGCCCTAAGCACCCTGCCCAGTTCAAATACAGAGAACGATTGCGCATAACTGATGAAAGGGTTAAAAAACTTAAATTTAGAATACCGCGCACCTGCATTAAACACAAGCGCATTGTAGTTTAAAGCACCTCCCTTTACAGCAATGCTTCCGGCGCCATTGGCCCCAGTTGCCAGGGTATTAAAATCATCCACGTCAATATTGATGTTCTCTGCTCTTGCCCCCGCTTTTAAAGTCAGGTCGGTAAACAGGTTTGCCGATGCCTGAAAATAAGGTGCAAAGTTTACCATGTTCATTTTTGGCACCCAGCTTCTCCCATCAACCAGGTTTTGGGCGGTTTTATCATTCATCAGGTCCAGGCCATAGTTGATTTGCATCGGAACCAATGGCCTAAGCCTAAATGGCGTATTCAGGTTTACACGTGCACCCTTTTTTGTAGAGGTGATGGCAGATTGCCCGCCTTCATAAAAAGACGTTGAATTAGAATAAATGGTATAAAAGTCCTGAAAATACAGGTTCGCTGTCAGATCGGTATGCCCAAAAATTTCGCGATTGCTATACTGAAGGTTTGCATTGTGGTTAAATCGGGTTCCCTCATCTACGCCAAGCCTGTTGCCCGCCACGCCAATGGCAGGAGATTCTCCATAAACACCTGCTTTGGTAACATACCTGGAATCCTGCCTGGAACTAAAATAATTATACATCAGCTCCAGCCTTTGTTTGGCCGTAATGTCGTAGCCTATTTTTGCAAAGCCGTTATAGGATTTTGTTTCTCCAAGTCCGTATTCCGGCGAAATAACCAGTCCTTCTGCATCACGGAACACCCCTGTTTTCTCAAACATACCACTTACAACGTAATCGAACTGCTCTACTTTACCATAAAACTGCTGGGTTGCACGATAACCAATGGTACTGTCTCCCTTCAGGTTGCCTGTTAAGCCAATTTGCGAATACCCGCCAAAAGATTTTCCTGTGTTCGCCTTTTTAGTGATATAATTGATCAGTCCCCCTTCTGCACCATTGCCGTAAATAGCAGTAGCGCCTTTAATCACTTCTACCCGTTCAATAACAGATGGATCTATGCTCCGGATGTCCCTGCCTCCAGCCCTTAATGGGGTCGACTGCGGAATACCATCAATCAGTACCAGTACATTTCTGCCACGCAAGGTTTGCCCTGAATTGCCCGTCTGATTTGTTGATGCACCTAGTCCGGGTACACTATAAGAAAGGATATTGGCAAGGTTAGGACTGATAATGGATTGTGTTGCGATATCTTTTGCTGTAAGCACAGTAACCGAAGATGGCGTTTGAGCCAGGGACTCTGCCCTTCTGCTTGCAGAAACAATGACTTCATGTAAATCTGCATTCGCTTCTGTAAGTGTAAAATCAATTGTCGAAACCTGATCTGTATTTACGAGCAGCTGCTGTTCCTGGTTGTTGTAACCTGTAATAGAAACACGGATAGTTCGGTTTCCTGCGGGAACATCATTTAAAGTAAACTTTCCCCATTTGTCGGAAGTGGTTTTGAGCTTTAATCCTTTTACCTGGATATTGGCAAAAGCAATCGCATTTTTCAAAGAATCTGTAAGACTGCCATTTACCGTACCCCTACCACTTTGGGCCATGATATTTATGGGAAGGATGAACACGAGAAGGAAGAGCGCAAGGTTAACCTGAATATATTTCATGCGTTGATTTTATCTGCGCGCAAATATAGACTTATTTAGATTTATTAAAAATAAAAAAAGAAAGTAGTGCCATTCCCAGGAGTGCTGATCAGCCACAGCTTGCCATGGTTGGCTTTTATAAACTCCAGACAAAGCATTAAACCTATCCCTGTACCCTTTTCTCCGCTTGTTCCGTAGGTAATGTCCAGGTTTTGTTTTAAAAACAGGGCCTGCTGCGTTTCAGTAATTCCTTTGCCTTCATCTTTTACTGAAAATATTACCTTTTCCGGATCAGATACATCTGCATTGATCCATATTGTCTTTCCGGGATAACTGAATTTGATGGCATTGGAAAGCAGGTTCCTGATGATAAAATCAAAGTGGTCTGCATCACCACTGATCCAAAGCTCTGCTGCAACGGTATTTTCTATCCGCAAAGACTTATCTGTAACCTGTTTATTCAATGCGGCCAGATTTTTCTGGATATAGGTAAGGGGACTAAAATGGCTGGTTTTCACATTGACACCTTTAAGCTGGGCTTCTCCCCAGTTCAGCAAGGCATTCAAGATCTCAAGTGCTACATCGCCCTGTTTCCGCATGGCCGAGATCATCTGATGGAGCTCTTCCAGGCTCAGTTCCTGTTCGTCCATTACCGCAAGCAGCTGGGTAATCCCCCCCACAGGATTACGCAGGTCGTGCCCTATAATAGAAAATAACTGATCTTTGATCCTGTTGCTTTCTATAAGCCTTTTGTTCAACATACGGGTCTTATAAAAATAGAAAGCTGTAATTGCCAAAATAACAAATGCTGCAATGGCCAATCCGATACCGATGTTGCGCTGGTAGGTTTTTTCCTGGTTGCTTAACTCCAGGCTTTCAATATGCGCCCTTCTGGCCGCAAGTTCATAACTGTTTTGCAATACCAGGAGCTTATGTGCTTTGTTTATATTGGACAGGCTATCGTTTAACCGGTGGTGCATCTCTAAAGCATTTAGCGCTTCTTTATGCATAGACTGCTGGTTATACAGTTCGGTAAGGCCCTTATAAATTTCTGCCGACAATTGTTTATGGCCAATTTCCTGTGCAAGGTCCAATGCAGTTTTCAAATGCTGAATTCCTTTTTGTGCATCTTCATCTTTCACCGCTCTTGCCATTACCAGCAAAGACCTTGCTTCATCCTCCTTCAGGTTGTGAGCCCGGGCATTTTGCAAACCCATGCGGTGATAAACTAAGGCTTCTTTGGCACTGTCAAGCGTATCCAGCATATGGCCTGCACTGTGCAAAAACCGGATGTGTGTTTTAACAGCTGCCGGACTACTGCTTTTTTCAATTCCTTCCCTATAATACCGCAAAGCTTCCCGCGGAAGTCCTTTTTTCACATTCAGGCGGGCCATATTGTTCAGCAACACAAAATAATCGTCTTTAACTGGTTGGTCTTTGTTGAGTTGTTTGGCTTTTATGTAAAAAGCCATAGCTTGCTTCAATTGGTGATCAAGTTCATTTACCTCGCCAAGCCGGGTATAAACAGCTACCATACCCGGTATATCGGCCAGGGTCTTATAAAGGGCTAAAGCCTGCCCCAATTGCTTCATTCCCAATTTCGTCCGCCCCCGCCCGGCTTCCAGCATGCCCAGCTGTGCATGTGCCGCAGCCTGCCCGGATCGGTTTTTTAATTGCTTATAGATGACCAGTACCTCTTTCTGGTAACGGCTGGCAAGTTCAAGGTTCCCATACACTTCATTAATAGCCGAAAGCTGGTTGATCAACAAAGCTTCGCCCAGCCTGTAATGCAATTTCTGGGAAAGCTGCAGGCCTTCCCGGGCATAATGCAGCGCCGAATCAGGCTTGCCCTGCTGATAAAAAATACTCTTTTGAATATATTGCTGAATCTTTAAGCTGTCCTTTTTCGAAATCCTGGGTAGCTGGCGCTGGTCAGCACTGCGGCCACAGGCAGCCATGGTTATTAAGGAAAAAAGAAGGTAAAAAAGGGGATGCTTCATTTTTACAAAAAATGGATTTAATGCCAAGTTAATTTATTGAACTGCATTTACCCAAAATTGTTTTAAACATCAGAATTTTTAACTGTGTTTTATCTGTGCTGATCTCATTTAGTCCCCCATTCTTTATTGGGCTCCTGCCCAAGCCAGATTTCAAGCTTACCTCCCTTTGCAAAATCGGCATGGCTAAACCAAAAACGGTTCAGCGCTTTACCATTTAGTGTTGCTTTCTGAATATACCTGTTTTCTCTGGAATTGTTATAGGTAATGATATCAAATTCTTTTCCGGTATAATACCTGGGGTCGAGGCTGATCCTTATCCTGTCAAAAATTGGACTGGTGATTTCATAAACAGGCGCAACTGCTGCATTGCCCTGCAGATTGAACAGACCTATAGCCATCAGCGCACTCAGTGCCCCCATTTGTCCCTGGTCCTCATCATGTCCGCCATAGCCCAGATCCGGACTGGTACCTCCATAAGCCTGCTCTCTTACTCTGCGTACCCAGTATTGTGTTAACCACGGCTTACCCGCATAGTTAAACACATGCGCATTGGAAAGACCAGGCTGGTTGGCATAACTTACATAACCATCGTTATAGGCAAAAACAAAATCCTGGGGGGCTGCTTTTTCAAAAGCGTAATTCAGCTTATTACACAAACTGTCATTGCCACCCATTAGTTTTGCCAGGCCGGGAATGTCATGTGATACACCCCAGGTAGCCTGCCAGGCATTTGCCTCTATAAAACCGGCGCCACTTAAAGGATCATTACTTGTAAAATGCCCAAGGCTATCCTTAGGAAACAAGAGGTTCTGTGCAGGGTTAAAACAGTTTTTCCAGCTTTCAGAACGTTTTAAGAAATAATTGTAATCGGTTTTGCGGCCCAGCTTCTTCGCCATCTGCGCAACTGCCCAGTCCTGAAATGCAGCCTCAATGGTAATTCCCGCATTGTTTTTCCACCAGCCGTTCTTAATGTAAAATTCAACATCAGTATTGCTGCCCAGCATTCCGCCTGGCATCTGGTTGCGTTTTAAAACATCAAAAGCATGCCTGGCATCCACTTTTGTCAGTAATCCTTTCTGATAGGTTCCTGCCACCAGGTTGGCCGTCGGGTTACTGGTCATGATGTATGAATAACCCCCACCGGAAGGCCCTCGGGGCAGCAAACCTCCATTATCCGCATACTGGATCATAGAGGCCGACAGTTCATCCTGTACTTCAGGCCAACCCAGCCCCCATAAAACATTCAGGTTCCATTGGCTTAGCCAGAAAGCATCCGAATTGTACATATGGTATTTTACCTTGCCTTCTTTAGTTTTAGGCAAGGTTTTTACTTTAAAAATGGCATCGGTAAAATTGCCTTCCCGTTTACCGGTAGTGCGGTCGGGATAATCACCGGATACATCATCAAGCTTTTGGCGGCCCAGCAAAACATGCCATAAATCTGTATAGAACTTGATTTTCTGATCCTGGGCGCCACCTTCCACCTCAATTTTACCCAGCCATTCGTTCCATACCTTTCTCGAATCCTGCCGCACTGCATCAAAATCCCAGCCCGGGCATTCTGTATCCATATTTTTCCGGGCATTGGCTATATTGGTATAGGATAGGGCAACCTTCATTTTAATTTCATCGCCCGCCTTTACGTTATATTTTGCACTCACACCTGCCTCATCACCCTGCAAGGCAGCTACATCCTTCAGCAGCTCTTTCCCCTTCCAGCCATCCAGTGCATCCACATCACGGTCAAACTGTACCACAAAAAAAACTTTGATATCCTTTGGGCCGCCCCAATACCTTTTTACAGAACTGAAAGAACCCCGAAACTCCCGGTTATTGATCTTTTTCAGTTCGGCATTGGCCATAGTACTGTTGCCCATATAACCCCCCAGGTTTACCAAAACCTGGGCCTGCATATCCTGCGTATATTTAAACCGGTAAAAAGAAACCCTTTCTGTACTGGTCAGCTCCACCCAGGTTTTGGGTGTACGCAGGTATACCCGCTGATATCCGGGCTGGACAATCTCGTCATCATGGCTGAATTCCGATTTCCAGGTCTGTTCCCCGCCCCGTGGATCAACTGCTTCTGATGCCGGCATCACTCCAATACCTGAGATCATCCAGGTATGGATCTGCCCGAAACCCAGGATCTCGTTTTCGTTATAATTGTAACCCCCGCCATTCTGGTTTTTATTGCGGGTATGCGGGGCAGCACCTACCATTCCAAACGGCCTGGATCCGGTTATGAAATAAAAATACCGCCCCCTGTTCGTTTCTATATAAGGATCAACCCAGCTTACATAATCGCTTTGCGCGGTTCTGGCCGTAAACACTTCTATTTCAGAAAAACCCAGGTCTTTGCCCTTGCCATCGGTTACGACAAATTTTACCCAGGATACGGCTCTGGGACTAAACTGTACCAACCTGGCGGTTCCGTTATTGGGGATCTGATTTACCCATACTACTGTGCCATCGCTAAACTCCAGCCGGCCGCTTGCAATGTGTTCACTCAATGAAGGCCGGTCGTACAGCACTATCCTGTCAATGGTATAATTTTTATCCCAGTCCAGCCTGACCCATGGGAAACGCACATACCCCCAATCTGTTGTTACACCTTCACAAGCCCATTCACCTTTATTTTCAATGCCGGTAAGGCCATCCTTAACATGATTTGCGCTGAAGCTGGCATTCAGCACTGAGGAAGCAGAAATGCCGGCCAGCGGAGCAATATTATCTGTACCTGCCACAGCAGTAAAACTAATTAAAAATAAGACTGCAGGGTAAATGGCCCGTTGTAGGAATTTTCTTAACATAATGTGCGTACTTAAAAGACCCAGGGATCTTCAGAGAATAATTTATGAGCTGTTTTGGCGGGCAGCTGGTCTGTCCGGAAAGGAGCTGCGGGCAATCCGCTGCTGTTGTACAGGTTAAGTTCGCCGGGATTGTCAGACCAGGCATAGCGCACTGAAACAGGTTTTTTAATCCCATCCCAATACACGATCACGCTATTGTTCCGGATAAAGGCTTTTGCCCAGTGAAACTTGTTGCTACTATCTGCGATGGCAAAACCTTCGATATATTCATGTTTACTATAAAGCTGATCTGTCCCCTTCGCATAATGGACGACAATAGAATCCCCCTTGATTTCCATACCCGCATAGGTTGGGCCTTTACTGATAATATTTTTATGATAGGCGGTATACAAAGCTTCAAGTGCCAGCCGCCGGCCTACATCCATTTTATTTTTGGGGTGGATATCACCCGCCTCACCAATGTCGATAAGCACGGCCATACCGGTATTGGGCAAGGCCAAAGCTTTTGCCTGGGCTTCACGCAGTTCTGCCCAGTCGCTTTCTCCCGGCTCAGGCTTTTCCGCCATATAATTGGCCAGTTGGGCAAATAGAAAAGGTACATCACCCTGTTTAAATTGTTTCCGCCAGTCCCTGATCATAGCCGGAAACAGCTGCCGGTATTCAACTGCACGGCCAGCATTGGATTCGCCCTGATACCAGATAAAACCCTTAATGGCCATTTGTGTAACCGGGGCAATGTTACCATTATACAACACTGCAGGTGTAGAAAAAGGGCTTACATTTACCACATGAGGTTTCGGAAAGGTAGCAGCATCTATTTTCAGGTCTTGCTGGTAACTCCATTTACCCAGCAAAATGGGATTGCCCCAGATGGCACCTGAATACATTCCACCTTTACCGCCAATGTCAAAGACCCTTATTACAATCACATTATCCGTTGGTTTTAGCATATGGGCAGGCACCTGGTAATTGCGCCAGTTCTGGTTACCAAAACCTTCGCCAACTTTTACACCATTGATCCAGACCATATCATAATCATCTATCTGGTTCAGCTGGAGCAGGAAATGTTCAGCTTTAAAATCTTTAGGCAGATCGAATGATTTACGGAACCAAACCGCCCCATCAAAACCCGGCAGCTCCTGGTCTTCCCACCAGGAGGGGACTTCTATGGTTTTCCATGTTGAAATGTCAGTTTCGGGCAGGTACCATTTTTCTTCCATCCCCTTTCCTTTCCAATAATAATTTTGCTCCCATTCGGGCTTCATCTTTTCAAATGCCGTAGTAATTTCTTTAAAACTTTTGGCCGGTGCCAGGTAAGCATCGGCATAAGGCTTAAATTGCGGGAAGGGAGAAAGTGCAGCAGCACTCATCCAGGTTTCTATACTGGTAGCCCCCAGGTTAATGCTCAGCAGTCCAATCGGCACATGAAGTGAATCGGCCAGCGCAAGGCCAAAGAAATAGGCAGTGGCCGAGAAATTACGGATACTTGCTGCTGAGGCACTTGTCCAGTTGCCACCTGCAAGATCCTTTTTAGGCACATAATCCATATCTATGCTTGCAGTAAACAAACGCAGGTTAGGGTTATTGGCTGCAACTGTATCTTTTGGTGTGTAGCCGATCTGGTTTAAGGTGTATTGCATGTTCGACTGTCCGCCACAAATCCATACATCGCCAAATAGTACATTTTTTAAAGTAAGGCTTTTTGATTTCCCTCTAATGAGTATTTCATAAGGTCCTCCTGCGGTTTGTGCGGGCAATTTAATGTTCCAGCTCCCGTCTTTACCGGTAATGGCAGTATAGTTGAGCGCCTTAAAGCGCAGTGTAATTTTTTCTCCTGCAGCCGCGAAACCCCATATAGGTACTGGCTTATCGCGCTGCAATACCATATTGCTTTGAAAGAGCTGTGCAAGTTTTAACCCTGCATGGGCAGTTGCAGCCATACTACCCATCAATATCAGCAGAAAAACTTTCCTGAACGCAGCCATCTTTTTAAGGTTTAAATTTAACGTTGATGAATCTTGGGCGGTAAAGGTTAGGGTACAGCAGGATGTCCTTATCAAAATCAAAGGAATTGACATTATAGCTGATCAGCAGTTCACCGGGTCTGGATAAGCTGGGATGTGCCTTCGCATTATAGGAGAATATTTTGGGTGCAAGCAGATCGGCCTTACTATCGTATAAATTGATGATGGGGCCAAAAGGACCAGCCGGACTGCTACCCAGGCGCATGCCGATCACTGAACTGATCCCATCTACCTGGAAAACCAGGGCATAGCGCCCATCAGGGATTTCGCTTACACTCAGCTCGTTCGACACCCTGTCGGTAACCCCTTTCGAGGCCTGGATATCCGGGTTCCACTGTTTTCCGTCCCAAAAACGCCATTTCTTAAAATCCTCAAAATCTTTTGGCAGCACTCTGGAAACGATCAGGCTTTTACCTGGTCCCTTAACCCCGTATACATATACATAACCATCGGGGTTTTTAGCGCCAGCTTTTGCAGTATTTACAAATATACCGCTGCCATAAGCAGTTGGCTCTCCACCGTCTTTAGCCGCAACAAATAAAGGAACATCCAATTGCCGCTGGTCTTTATAAGGTGGTTTACTGCCTTTAGGCAATACAATAAGGGTAGTACCCACATGCTCAAAACCAAAAGGGGTCTTTCCCTTAATATCCCTGATCCGATACCCAAAAATATAGGTCTGTCCCTTTAGTTCCTGATTTACAAAACCATCGCCCAGCCAGTAATAATCACCCGCTTTGGTACGTGCTGTTTTAGGGATAAAAAGCGATTCCGGTTTGCCGTCTGCTTTTTTATCGATATGAAATTTAATACTTCCCTTAGGTACGGTGCCCTTTCCAAAAGTGGCCACAGAATTATGAGTCATCACAAAACCGGGTTTCAGTTGGCCTGCTTTAATTTCGCCCACCATAGTATCGCTAAACAATAGCGTAATTTCACCGCCTACGGCTTTATCGTTCCCGTTTGCCGGAATGGCAAAAATTCCATCTCCCCCAAACCAGCCCAGCTGTCGCTTAAAAATGTTGCTCCATTCGGGCGCCTCTTCTACACTGAACTTAACCTGTGTAAGCTCGTCCTGCTTTTGCTGTGCTTTGCCCGCAATACCCGCACAAAACACAAGCATTGCTATAAGTCCCAGTCTGCTATTTTTTAAAATGCTATGCTTCATCACCAATAAATTTAACATTAACGACCACTGGATTCATAGGTAAAAACAAAAAGTTCATGGTCGGTTTCACCAAATGCTGTAAGGTCATATGTGATGCTCATCACCAGTTTTTCTTTGGTTAAAGAAATTACCTTGTATTTATCATTTGTTATTTGTGCCGGATTAAACAACGCATGATAAGTAATGGTCAGTTCTTTCTCATCATCAGATAAGCTCCAACCGTCATAGACATTAAATCCATCAAAAGTACAGGCAGATGTACCATAATTTACAGACATCGTTCTATCGCGGTTAAAAAGAAAAGCATCGTCTTTTTCACAATCCGTGATATTTTCTATAGGGGGATTTTTCTGCCACATCTTGGATTTCAGGTTCCATTTGTAAGTGTACAAAAGCTGGGCGGCCGAAACAGTGGTATTCAATGTAAAGTCTTTCTCTGAGGCCAGTCCTTTGCTGTCTTCGACCCTGAAGTTAAAACCAACCAGCTTATCTACTTCTTCGGGCTGCAGTGTATATTTAAAGATGTATGTTAACGTACTGCCAGTACCGGCAACTTTCAATACACCAGCAGTTCCAAAGGTATTATCGGGTTTCAGGTTTACCCCCTTGGTAATCAAAAGGGCCGATAAGCCATTGGGTGACGTTACATTAACAGTTACCTCAAGCTCCTGACCTGATTTTCCTAAAAATTTCTCGGAAGACAGGGTAATTTTAGGTTGGTTTGGGTCTGGTTCAGCATCCTTTTTACAGGAATTAAAAACAACAGTTGCAAATAGTGCAAGGGCAGTAATCAAATAATAAGCTCTTTTCATCTTCAATTTTTTTTATTGTTTATAATTAAACAGTACCGGTTTTGTGCCATGATTTTTCAATTTCTTCCAGACTTTTCCCTTTGGTTTCCGGAACAAGCTTCCATACAAACAGAAAAGCGACGATAGAAGTACCCATAAAGATCCAGAAAGTATAAGCGCTGCCGATAGATTTTAACAACATGGGGAAAAACTGGGATACGAAATAAACGGAGGCCCAGAGAAAGAAAAGACAGATGGACATGGCCCGGCCACGCACCCGGTTTGGAAAGATCTCGGCTATAACCACAAAGGTTAAAGGCCCTAATGACAAGGCAAAACAGGCAATATAGGCCAGGATAGCTACCAATACCAGGTATCCTTTAACGGCATCCATATGAAATGCCATGCCGATAATGGCCAGACAAATGGCCATGCCTGCTGAGCCGGCCATGAGCAGGCCTTTACGACCGGCGCGGTCTACATATTTAATAGCCACTATGGTAAACAACAGGTTGACCACCCCAACCAGTATAGTCTGCAATAAGGCTGAACCAGATCCATCGCCGGTAGATTTAAAAATTTCGGGTGCATAATACATGATGGCGTTGATGCCGGTAACCTGTGATACGATAGAAAGGATAATACCGATGATCAGTGCGGTTCTTAATCCCGGTTTAAAGAGTTCGGCGAAGGTACCCGTTTCGGTATGGATAGCCGCTTCAATTTCAGCTAATTCTGTTTTAGCTTTTGCTGCTCCATTAATTTTAGTCAGGATCTCTTCTGCTTCTTTAGCTCTACCCGCCTGTATCAGCCACCTCGGACTTTCAGGCACAAACATAAGCAGGATAAAGAAAACCAATGACGGTATGATGCCCGAGCCAAACATCCAGCGCCAGCCGGTATGGATGTTCCAGGCTTCATCATACAAGCCGGCAATGCCCGCATTTACAAAATAAATGAGCAGGATACCCGTTACAATGCCAAACTGGTTAATGGAAACCAGGCGGCCACGGATAGCTGCCGGTGCACATTCTGTGATGTACATGGGCGAGATCATAGATGCAATGCCGATACCCAGTCCGCCTAAAATTCTGAATACCACAAACCAACTGAGTTCATGCGGCATCGCAGTACCTACAGATGATACTGCAAAAAGGATGGCGGAAAGGATGAGGATCTTTTTACGGCCAAAGCGGTCGCTCAGGTACCCCGCAAACATCGCCCCCGTAATGCAACCTACCAGGGCACAGGAGGCGATCCAGCCCATCATAGCCGGCGAAAGGTCGAACCGCTGCTGGATAAAACCAATGGCTCCGGCCACAACTGCCGTATCGTAACCAAACAATAAGCCACCTACTGCCGCAACAATCGTGATCTTATATACATAACTCATATTTCCTTGTTTTTCCACCTGGATGTGTTTAAAGTTTGTAATTCATTAAATTTTCTGTCCGCACATAAGCCTTGATGGTTGCACAAGGTTTACCGGCAACATATGGTCTGATGGTATAAGCGCCTACCGCGGCCGGCACAATAAAGGTTTCAGCATAATGTACGATATATGGTTCAAAAGCTGCAGTCGGACTTTCTACAAACGCAGCATCACCCTCAATCAGGTTCAGTACGTTCACAATCCCATTGGTATTGTGCGGCACCGTTCCTGTAAACCAATGGCGTCTGGTTTCTATAAATAAACCTTCGTGCAGACCCGTCCTTTCTTCCTTCCAGCCCTCAGCTGCTGCAATAGGCACAACCTGATTGATCAGATGATCTTTAACCCAATCGGTTGTCCTGTCCCATTGAATGACATTCCTGCCATGCTCCAAAGAAATCGGCCTTGGCTTGCCATCCAGTCCCATACGCCCCCAGTCCCAAAGCTTAAAAGTAAAATTAAATGGCGTGGCACTGATTTCCAGTACCACACTATCAGCACCCGAGCAATGTACGGTACCTGCCGGAATAAGGATATGATCATGTTTTTTAACCGGCCATTTCTCTACAAAACGCTCTGCATCGAAAGGTTGATCACCTTCCTGGGCCTGCTGCAACCCTTCGAGCATTTTTTCTGGTTCGATCCCTTCTTTTAAACCCAAATAAACAAAGGCATGATCCCGGGCTTCCATAAAGTAATAACTCTCGTCCTGCGTATAGGCTATTCCGAAGTGTTCTTTTGCATAGGCCTTTAATGGGTGTACCTGTAAACTCAGATTGCCCCCATCCATCGTATCCAGGAAATCGAAACGTATGGGGAATTCGTCACCAAAAGCATCGAAAACTTTTTCGCCCAGCAAAGCTTCCGGATGTATAAACACCAGATTGATGGCCGGCATTTCAAACACCTGGTCTTCGAAACGGAACAACAAACTGTTTTCTTCCGGCACACAATCGAAGCCCCAGGCATAATTAGATTTGGTCCTGTCCAGATCGCAAACCTCTTTAAGCCACTGGCCGCCCCATGGTCCGGGATCAAAAAACGGGACTACCCTGAACGGCTGAGTTACAGCCGTATCCAATGCCTGCTTTGCTGCAGCACTGCTGATCATTTTTGGCTGGTTAGGAATAGTAGTATCCAGAAAATAATCAATAGAAGACCAGCTTTCTTTTTTATGCCTGTCTAATGCCTTCCAGTCTACAAAAAAAGCACGCTTATATTGATAAGAAAACTTATCATTTTGATTTTCAATACCCAGGTTACTAACTGTATTTGCTCTGAACCTTTGCTGAATTTCCCATCTTGGCATATCAGCATAGATCAACAGATCCGCATCCGGCGCGATTAAAGAAGCTCCCGGACCCATGACTACAACAAGACCATTTGTTACAGCAGAAAGTTCGTTTTGCAGATCCTGCACTTTTTGCGGATCTAAAAAGTCTTTGACGGTAAATGCACTCACATAGCCAAAAACAGGATCATCAGTTACAAAAGGCTGTACCATTGTATTGATTTGTTCTGCTGAAAGAAAAGTCTTTGCAACAGGCAGTAACTTAACCGGAGCCAACGCCGCTTGTAATTGTTTTTCTATTTCAGTGATGTATACCCCCTGATAGGTATCTATAGCAATGATACGCTTATTTTTTTGTTCCACATGGCTGGTGATAAACGCGTTTATAGCTGTCCATCCCGAAATGCAGGCATGCCCCTTAATAGTTAACGCTGGAAATTTTTCAAAGTTTGATGTTTTCAAAACCGGTATTTATAATTTATTGTTTAACAGATCCATTACCTAGAAATCTAAGTTCTGGGTAAGATTTTCATTGATGTCCCGCTCCTGCTGAGGAATCGGGAACAGGTAATTTTTTGCTTTTGGGGTTACACCTGGCTTGGCCAGGGGTACCAAAGTTTCAAGTGTTCCGGTACGTGCCAGATCAAACCAGCGCTGCCCTTCGGCCACAAACTCCATCCTTCTTTCTTTTAAGACCGCTGTCCGGAAGGCCTCTTTGCTTAAATTACCATAATCGGGTACCGTATTCAGGTACACCGTACCATTAAAGCGCGCTCTTTTGCGCACCATATTAATGTACTGTGCCGCCGTTCCCGGATCATTCTGTTCACTCGATGCCTCGGCATAGATCAGCAATACATCGGCATAACGGATGACCGGAAAATCATTGGCCGAACCATTTGCTTTAGGTTCTGCAACCCTGTCCCAATACTTCTGGATATAAGGCCTGATCTGGCTGGTGGTACTATTTTTATTGTGGATCTCGGTTACAAACGTAACCGACCTGCGGCGGTCGTCGATGTCATAAGTGCTGTATAAATTCAACGTTGGGATTTGCCAGCCCTGGGCATTTTCTACCCCTTCTTCACTCAATGCTGCAGGCAACAAACGCACATTGAACTGTCCCACTTCCCAAAAGGAAATTGCACCACCGCCATCACCAAACCCCACAGAAAATATAGCCTCTTTGCCGTTGCGGCTCGACAGCTTAAATACATCAGCATAATCATCCCAAAGCTGATATTGTTTGGAATTGATCACTTCCAAAGCTTTTGCTGCAGCCTTATCATACACCTTCCTGGTCAGATAAACCTTAGCAAGAATGGCTTTTGCTGCGCCCGAAGTTGCACGGCCTTTTCCATTGCCAGCAGGATAACTCAGTGGTAAAGCTTCAGCAGCACTAAGGTCGGCAATCACCTGATCATACACCGTCGCTGCAGCGGTTCTCGAAGGTTTCAGCGTTTCCACTTCTTTGGTTAACAGCGGCACATCCCCAAATAAACGCACCAGGTTAAAGTACATCAGGCCCCTTAAAAATTTAGCCTCATTAACCAGTCTGGTCCTTAATGTAGGGTTCATATTGATCAGCGGGATCCTTTCAATGGCAATATTGGCCACCGTAATGGTTTTATAATTCATCTGCCAGATCTCGAGCAGCGTTTTGTTTTGCGGGCCATTGGTAAAGGAAGACAACTGGTCCAGATCGGGCGTACCCAACTGGTTGTTCAGCATCTCATCCGATGCCAGGCCGGCAGTAACCCAGAAAGAGCTATGGTAAACACCTGCAGTTGAACCCGTACTGGTAGAATTTAAATAGGCATACACCGCATTTACTGCGGCAATGGCATCGGCTTCTGTTTTATAGAAATTGCCTACAGAAACCTGGCTTTTAAGGTCTTCCTCTAAAAACTTTTTACAGGATGGCAACATCAGCACAGTTAAAAGAAGCAGGGCTGCTGTTCTGGTATATTTTAAATAACAATTCATCTTTGCTGTATTTAAGGTTAAAAACCAACGTTAATTCCAAGACTGTATGTTTTTGCAATGGGGTAACCGCCCTGGTCGTAGCCAATTACAAAGCTGTTCTGTCCAAAAGTATTGGCCTCAGGGTCGTAGCCACTGTATTTGGTATGTGTCCAGAGATTTGTTGCACTGGCATACACCCTTACGTTGTTCAGTTTTATTTTCTGTACCCAGCTTTTAGGCAGGTTATAGGCCAGCGTCACATTTCTTAACCTGATATAAGAAGCATCTTCCACAATGGCAGTAGAAAATACGCCCTGGTCCAGACTGCCTTCGGATACCGCCCTCGGGTATTTGTTGCTGTGGTTTTCAGGTGTCCATCTGTTCAGCCCCCCTTCTTTCAGCACATTGGTCTGCCCGTTAAAGTTCAGCAGGTCGTAGGAGTTGAGATTGGCCATTTTATTGCCCTGAGAACCTTGAAAAAAGAAACTCAGGTCTATATTTTTAAAGGAAAGCGTGTTGTTAAATCCCCAGGTAAAATCAGGCTGCGCACTGCCGATGATCGTCCGGTCACCCTCATCGATCACCCCGTCTTTGTTGATGTCACGGTATTTTCTGTCGCCAGCCTTAGCCCTCGAGGCCACATTGGCCGAATTGGCTTCCTGTCCTTTTAACACAGGGCTGCCTGCAGCTTCTGCGTCAGACTGGAAGATGCCTTCAAAGATATATCCGTAAAATGTACCTACGGGCTGCCCTACACGTAGCAGACTACCGGAAGAAAGGATATCAGCATTTTTATTGGCCAGACTGGTTATCTCATTTCTGTTGATAGAAAAATTGACGGAGCTGTTCCATTTTAATGCCCCGGTAGTATTTACCGTACGCAGGTCAAAATCAAAGCCTCTGTTTACGATGTTTCCAATATTTAACAGGGTTGAAGTAAAGCCGGAAGTAAGCGGAATGGGCGACGACAGCAACAGGTCATTCGTTTTTTTATGGTAATAATCGGCAGTGAGCGCAATACGATTCTCAAAAAAGGCCACATCCATCCCTATATCAAACTGACGTGTACTCTCCCATTTCAGGTTTTTATTGACGTAGGTAAGCGGCTCACGTCCGGTATAGATCTCCGAACCGTTAAAAACACCCTCTCCATAAGGGCCCACCAGGGCGAGCGACTGATAGGGCGCAATATTCTGGTTGCCGATCAGTCCGTAACTTACTCTTAGTTTCAGGTCAGAGAGCTGTTTTACTGTTTTCATAAAGTCCTCTTCCACCACCTTCCAGGCAAATGCCCCCGATGGGAAGAAACCATATTTTTTTCCTTCCGCAAATTTGGAAGAACCATCTATCCGACCTGTTGCTGTAAACAGGTATTTGTTTTTCAGGCTGTAATTGATCCTGCCCAGGTAAGAGATCAAACTCCATTGAGATTCATTATTGGTTGTCTTCTGCGGGTTCAGGGCAGTACCCAGATTATGATAGCCCGTCAGGTTATCAGGGAAATCAAACGCATAGGCAAACAGGCTTTCGTTATTGAAACGCTGCATGGTAAAACCGCCCAGAATATCAAATACATGATCTTCCTTAATCGTCTTGTGATAGGTAAGTGTATTTTCATTTAGCCAGGTCAACCCAGAGATATCACCAACAGAAGCTTCACCTTTACTGGCCTGTGTTCTTTTCAGGAAGTTTGGTCCGAAAGCATTTTCCTTGGAAGTAAACTGATCTATACCAAAGCTGGTCTTAAAATCGAGCCCCTCAACAATCTTGTATTTGGCGTATACATTACCCAGCAACCGCGCTATGGTACTGTAAGAATTGTATTCTTTAGCTTCTGCAATAGGATTGCCAAGTGTTTTACCCCTGTCGTTCTCGAAGGTATAACCACCTGCCACCGAGGCATCATAAACAGGCAATACCGGATTGAACAAAAGTGCAGAACTGGTTACCCCCGGAACAATGGTTCCTGAATTGGTCAGCACACCTGTTGAAGCTATTCTTGAGAAACTTAAACTGTTGCCAATGGTCAGTCTGCTACTCACCTCACGGTCCATATTGGCCCGGAATGCATATCTTTTAAAATCAGAATTTAAAATGATACCCTTCTGTGTAAAGTAACCACCAGATACCGCATATTTTGTTTTTTCATCGCCCCCTGAAAACGACAGCTGATAGCTGGCCATAGGTGCTGTACGCAGCAGCTCATCCTGCCAGTCGGTTCCCATGCCCAGGTTTTTAGGATTTACATATATGGGCGTTGCGTTGGAATTCAGCTTTGCTTCGTTCACCAGGTTGGCAAATTGTTCGGCATCCAGCACCTCTACTTTGTGAGAGATTTCCTGAATGCCATAATAGCTTTCAAAAGTGACAATGCCGGCACCAGTACGGCCCCTTTTAGTCGTGATCAGCACTACACCGTTCGCACCTCTTGAACCATATATCGCCGTTGCAGAAGCATCTTTCAATATTTCTATGGATTCGATATCACTGGGATTGATGGAGGACAGCGGACTGATCCTGGGGCCCCGGGTTGCACCGGTACTCATATCTGCACCATCGCTGCTCACCAGCATCCCGTCAATTACATATAAAGGTTCATTTCCGGCATTGATAGAACTGGTGCCCCGTATCCTGATGGAAGTTTCAGCACCTGGCTTACCCGAAATCTGGGTTACCTGCACCCCTGCAGCACGCCCCTGCAGGGCCTGATCAAAGGAAGTTACCTGTGTTTTTTTAAGGTCTTCAGCTTTTATAGAAGATACGGAACCGGTAAGATCGCTTTTCCGGGCTACACCATAACCGATCACCACCACATCTTCCAGCGCTTTAACATCCTGCATCAGTTCAATATTGATCAGTTTCCGGCCGTTTACCGGAACCTCCTGTTTCAAAAAGCCCATTGAACTGAATACGAGAACTGCATTGTTGCCAGGCACCTGGATGGCATAATTGCCATCAGGGTTTGTACTGGTACTGGCCTTTGTTCCCTTTACAACAACAGTGACCTGGGAAAGGGCCTCCCCTTTGGCACCTGTAATTTTACCCTGCACGGTAATGGCAGACTGGGGGAAGGCCGGAAAGGCATAATTAAGGAGCAGAAAAAAAGAAAACAGGATTTTCCGTTCATGCTCGTTTATAAATCTAATACACATCATCGTGGAGATTAAGTAAAGAATTTGGTTAACAGGCTAAAGTTTATATTTGGTTTGTACATACATAGTTAATTATAATATTTTATAAAAACAAATATTCTTTACAACAATTTCCATTAAACAAAATACCTGCTACTATCTATTTATTAATCAATTACCAATTTAAAGCTGAAAAAACACTTCTATAAAGCATTAAATAAATAATTCTATAAATTCAGTAACAAAAAATAAAAACCATTAAAAACAATAATATGTACACACATATAAATATAATATGTACTTGCATATATTTTTAATATTATTGCATAGATTTTGATGAACATTTTAATATGAAACTTACAATCAATCACAAAAGTCAGGTTCCTTTACATCTGCAGGCAGAAGAACTTGTACGCAAACTGATCAACGACCCTCAGTTTAAGGATGGTAAGTTACTGCCCAATGAGGTTGAACTGGCCAGGCAGCTAGGTATTTCCAGGACTACTTTAAGGCAAGCCCTAAATAAACTGGTATATGAAGGACTCCTGATCAGAAAAAAAGGTGTCGGCACCAAAGTTGCCGATATGCCTGTAAGCTCCAAATCCAACAACTGGCTAAGCTTCTCCCAGGAAATGCAGGCCAGAGGTATTGCCATCAAGAACTTCGAACTGCATGTCAGCTGGGTTTATCCGGATGATAAAATCGCTGCCTTCTTCGAAATTTCGACAGACCAGAAAATCCTTAAACTGGAAAGGCTAAGAGGCCGGATGGAAGGGCCCTTTGTTTATTTTGTTTCATATTTTCATCCGCGGATCGGCTTAACAGGCGAGGAGGAGTTCAGAAGACCTTTATACGAAATCCTGGAAGCAGATCACCATGTAATTGCCCAATTGTCCAAAGAAGAGATCAGCGCAAAAGCGGCCGACAAATTTATTGCTGCCAAACTGGAAATAGAGCCCGACAGCCCCATTCTTTTCCGTAAAAGGTTTGTGTTTGACCAGAGCGATAAGCCTATAGAATACAACCTGGGCTATTATAAGGCCGATAGTTTTGTATATACCGTTGAAAGCCGAAAAGAGTAAGACATAATGATGACCTTTGCAGACAAAGTTATCCAGTTCAATAAAGACCTGTCCTATACCGGCAGCACATTACCTCCCGGCATACGTATCATGAACCCATTTAAGGAACATGAGCAAACGATGCACATTGTAGAAGCCTTTTATCATAAATACTACAGCGACAATCAGTCCAGATACCTCATTTTAGGCATCAACCCTGGTCGGTTTGGCGCGGGACTGACCGGAATTCCTTTTACCGACCCAAAACGATTGATCACGGAATGTAACATCCCCTATACCGGCAAATTATCACACGAACCTTCCTCAGTATTTATCTATGAAATGATCAATGCTTTTGGTGGCGCTGAAGCTTTTTACAAACAGTTTTACATCAGTTCACCCTGCCCCCTTGGCTTTACTTTTATTGCCGCAAACGGGAAAGGAAAAAACTATAATTATTACGATAGCAAAGCGCTGGAAAAAGCAGTTTATGAATTTATCATTGAAAATATCCGCAAGCAGCTAACACTCGGTATCACAACCGATACCTGCTTTTGCTTAGGTACCGGCAAAAACGAGAAGTTCCTGATGAAGGTTAATGCCCAATACAAATTCTTTAAAAGGATTGTAGCACTGGAACATCCAAGATTTATCATGCAATATAAAACGGCCAGTAAACAGTTTTATATAGACAAGTACATCTCAGCCTTTAAGGCCCTTAACAATTCTGTGATATAGACCTGAACTTACATGTTGTATGATCTTTAAAAAAATCCCCCATTAAAAAAAACGATGGCACATACATGGGTGTATTCCCATTAAATACGAAGGCGATAGCTAAAATCACAATCTGATCCTTAACTTAGCATACAGACTGGCCTGTACGCGTGCAGCCATTTTAAACTAAAAAAGCATCCTATTGCTAAATAAACTCCTGTGTATGGACAATCTCAGCATGAATATCAAGTCAGCCCTGCTTGCGGCAGCTATTCTCCTGTTCACCTATTTCTATTACTCCGGCAAGGGCGGTTCCTTCCTGAGCCTGGGCAGCGCAATCGTATTCTGGCTTTTATGCGGCGCGGCGCTTGTCCTATGCACGCTGATGGTAAGGCTCGTTGCCCATATGGCCATTTCCGGGCTGATTTATCCGAACGCAGTCTCTATGGTATTGCTGCCATTCCTGTGCATCCTGCTGCTCTTCTGGCTGGCATACGGAACCTTTTCCATCCCTGCGTTCGCAGACTTCCCCGGATATTCGGCCATCCTGAAAGGCTTTTTTCAGTCGCACCTGCTGTATATCGCTGTCGTATCAGTCATCATAGGAGGCGGCTTATATTTTTCGCTTCCGAAGGATATCCCAGCGACCAGGCCTCTTTTCAATGCCAACCTACTGTTTGCGCTTTCCATGGCAGGGGCATTCGTGCTGAGCGTTGCGGGCTTCTATTGGGCGAAAAAAATAAGCCAGCCCGCGCTTGATCCGAAATATGCTGCTTATAAAAGCCTTGGCGAGGACGTTCAGTATCAGGGTCTGGAAATATCGCTCCTGCTGGATGCCGGTCCAGACCATACCGCCTCGCAGCCCTATTACCTCGAGGAAAGAGGCGAGCTCATTATTAGCCTGCACTATGCCAGTTCAAATAAGAATGCCCCGCTTTTCAAGGTCTTCAAAATCGACAGACAGGGCAAGATCGCAGACAGTCTGGATACGGAAGAGCTGACTGTCGGTAGCGGAAGCCTGATATTCGACAAGGGGCTTATCAGGCCGGCGAATTCCAAGAACGCATATTTCTGGGTATTCGACGGCACAAAGACGCTGGTGCAGGAAAGCAGACAAGACAGCAAAAATAAGATAGCTGAACTGCAGAAAGACATGGCCGCGATCAGGCTGGAGCACTTCCATAAGACCGCCAGGCTGGAATGCGGGACCGGTTCGCAGATACAGTGGAACGGTACGGGCTACTTCCAGATTTTTCATCATGGCGATACGGCGAGGTTCAGGATTGACAACCTGTATGCTCAGAATGCCGATGGCGGATGCGGGGCGCGCCCAGTAGATTATTACCCTGCCAAGGGCCTGGATTTTGCACTCCTCAGGCTGGATGAGAAAACTTATTATATCATCAAACCAAAGAAAAAATAACATGAGACTGATCTTCATTTTTCTCTTGTCTATAGGTACCGCTTACGGTCAGGGAAGCCGCGAAATAAAGGTAGGCTATGCCGACCGCTATGACAGCCTGCCCAAGATACACTTTGAGGCGACATCGAAGGAAAGCTTTGATAGGCTTCCCCAGCAAGGACAGCTCATTCATAAGGCTATTGCGATGGATAAGGGCATGCTTGCTATTCCCAGCGGCAAAGGCAGGCTTAGGCTCAAGAAATACAACGGTTCGCCGGGACAGGGCGACGGGTTCCGCGGCTGGAAATATGCGGGGTATTTTCCGCTGCTAAAGATGCATGCGCTTTTCAGCCACAGTGTTTCCGAACACATCGGGTTCAGCGATCTGGTACTCATAGACAGCATTACTGCTGACCGCTACTCCATCGTTTCCATCGGGGATGATGCAGTGGAGGTACCGATACCCTCGCCAGATGGGCGGTTCCTCGCCTACTATTATAATCCAATTTATGAACGAAACAGTTCCTTTATAGGCGTTCTTGCAGTGGATGCCAAAGACAGCCACACGAAAGGCCACATTTCGGAGCTGATGAGCTTCCAGACTAAAGACTGGGGCGTCGAGAATATCAGGTGGGCTGGCAGCAGCTCCTTTATCGTAAAAGCATATACCGTAGAAATTGCAGGCCAGAGCAGGACAAGGAAGTACGCCTATTATCTGGGAAGGCTGGATCCAGCCAACGATAAAACCGGCCGCAATTAGGGTTACTTTCGGCTCAGTCCTGGTGAAAGCTTCTTTTGTTTTTGTGCCTGGAGTTTGAATATTTGATGAAATGCTTGCTTAACGCGACAGGCAGTCCCTTTATTGTTTTTTGTTCCTGCTGCAGTTTGCATCCCGTTTTCGTGCATGCATAGGCCAAGTGACGGGCATAGGATCTGCCATTGTAAAAAATCAGGTAAGAAACTGCCTTGTCATGGTCCTCGCTGTTTCCGCAGTAATAAAATGGGATAAAGACGGCATTGATGCCGTTTATGGTTTGAACGGATATTTCCTTGTGGTCGTAAAATATCAGGCTCATTTCCGGCGCAGGATTATCGTATCTTACCGCCAGGGTATTTTTTCTGTTGACAAGGCTGGCTTCTATAAAATTTTTATCGGCATCCCAGGGCGGTGCTGCCAGATCGCAGGGATTATATACTTTTACCGATACCATGTTTTTGCCCGATGCATCTGAAAAAGAATGCTTAAAGTTTGCTGTCTTGCGTTGTCCTATCCGATCTGCTTTTTCCTTTTCGAAAAGCTTTACGCACCGGCTGATGTACTGGTTGATGATCTTGTCGTCAAAAGTTTCCAGATAAGTCTTGGGTAACACCATTTTTCTTTTTATTGTCTGCATTTCAACCAGCCTGCTGTTTTCCATGTCATAATAATTCCATATTCCAGAATAGCTGTCCGTCAGCAGATTGACGCTTGATTCTCCGCTCCCGTCATTATTGGCCGGGCCAAATTCGTACCGGTTCATTCCGATGAGCTGTACTTTCTTAAGCGCCTTACTGTACGCAAAATCGCAGTGGTAGCCCGCCCGCATATGCGGAACAGTGTAGGTAAACCCATTTCCTTTTTTTTCGATACCCGACTGCCGCCCGTCAAAAATCAGCTTCATGCTTTTGATTTCCCTGAATGCCTGGGTTGATAGCTTACATACGATTATGCCCTTAGCTTTGTCAAAAATTACAGTATCCAATCTTCGGTCGAGATCCATATCGAATCTCAGCGTATCGTTTCTATATTCTTGTCCATCCGCCGATGCTGCCAACAGCAGACAGGCCGCTGCCATCATAAGCTTTCTGATAATCTTGTCCATTTTATCTTGGTCAATGGTTCCTACTCGGATTTCCTTTTATATTCATGGCTACTCGTATTGTCGTTGCTGGCAAGGAACACGAATACCCATCCCCACCTGTTCTGCAGCCTGTCGGCATGGAGCTGATTGTCCTTGTCCAGCCACAGCTGGAACTGGTTATTTTTTAGTTGTCCGTATATCAGCGGTATGGGTATGACGGTGCGCTTATGCCGCGACACGAAATAATTGTCCCTGAGCTTCCCTTTCAGAACGACACTCTTTTTTTCGATGCCGCCCTCCACCCAGGTAGCCCTGATTTGGTCTTTCCCTACGGCCTTGAGCCCTATTCTTGCCTTGCTGAAATCAAGGGTATCGGATTTCCCGCTTAGGTTGAGCTGGTTCCATAGCGAAGAGAATTCCGACTCGCTTTTCTTGATGGACAGATTCTCATAGATGCCGTCGAAGGCATTCAGGCTTGATATGTTCTTAATTCCTGTGGTAGAGGCCTGCTGAAGCGATGCGCAGCCGGAAAGGAATATTAATATGCAGGATAAAAAAAGAACTGGGCTTGTTGAAACCTGCTTAGGTCTTCCTCGATTTTCTGTCATAGCTGGGATGATATAAACGGCTAAATATAGCAATTTAACTCGTAAAATAAGTCTGAATAGACGCACGCGGAGTTCGAACAAATATAGCGTGTTAAACGCAAAAAAGGCCTTTATCTTTCGAATAAAGGCCTTTTTATCTAAGTGTGGTAAGAAGTATGCAAATAACGAAACATTTCCTGTCTGATTTGCGTAGAATAGTTGATTTGGAGATAGAATGAAAACGTCTCGATAAATACAGGAAGCTATCTGTTATAACTGCAAACACTGATAATTAATACAGCTTATATATTGTAAACTAGCAGATCTACCAGTGTTCCTTAAGTTCCCTAGAATAAACCAAATCTAACGATTGCCTGTTCTTTCATTGACAGTGAATGGTTTATCCAAAAACTGTAAAGCAATAGGCGTTATAAGACCCTTTGTTCCTGCTTTTTTGAACTTTAACAAGCAAGGTTGGGCGCCTGGGCTACATTACCCCTGCTGGATAACCACCCCCAGCTGGGTGTCTGTCACCGCAAACTCTTTTGCGCCCCAGGGACGGAGGGTTACCACTTTCAGGTTAGGGTGTAAAAATTCGGAATGGGATGCAGCTATTTTCTCATAAACAGCCTCAATGTCGTTGGTTACCAGTCGGAACTCCGGATGATGTTCTGCTGCCAATGCTGCATCTTGAAAAAGATTGATCCGCAGACCATCTTTTTCCATCACACAAAACGGTCTTGCAGAATGGAGCTCGTTGTGCGATATCTTAAATTCCAGGCAGTCCTGAAAAAATCTGACACCCTCGTGGATGTCGCGGTAAAAAATATTGGGAACAAGTTTGGTAAATTCCATAGTCTTAGGATTAAGTAAGGTATTGTCCGAAAGTCAGCAGGTTGTGGTCTGGGTCGAGCAAGGCAAACTCCTTTTGTCCCCAGGGTTTTGTATGCAGGTGGCCATTGGGATGAATAGCAATACCGTCGGTGAGCAAAGACTGGTATAAGCCCTCGATGTCGTCGGTTCTTATGTAGACCTGTCCGTAGTTTTCCCGCGGGTCCAGGTCTTCGAAAAGGAAAAAATGAAGCTGTACCTGGTCATTCTCCAGCATCAGATAGCCTTCGTATTCCCCGCCGCATAAGCGGAAGCCGAGTTTTTGGTAAAAATCTTTGGTCAGTGTCTGGTTGCGCATGGGCAGTTTGGGGTGTATGGCTGTTAGCATAGCGTCAGTTTAAAGCATATGATCTGTAACAGCAAAGATGAACGGTTTCAATCAAATTGCACTTGATTATGATCAAGAAATGTCAAACAGCGGCCCGAACGCGGCTCAGTGTCTCAGGGGTGATCTTTAGATAAGAGGCAATCATTTTCAGGGGGAAAGCCTGCAGGATTTGCGGTTTGTTCTCCATCAGGTAGTTGTACTTTTCTTTGGGCGACATCGCCTGGTCAAAGAAACCCACACGGAACCAACCTGGCTGCAGGATTTTGCCCAACTGGAAAAAGACAGGAGACAAACCGATCAGTACATGCAGCGCACTGATGTTAAGCGTTAAAAGCCGGCAATCTGTAAATGCTTTGATGAATTCCCCGGAAGGCTGCTGAAAAAAGAAACTGGAAGGGTTCACCACACAATCAAAGTCTGCGTACAGTTCGATGATACGTTCGCCGCTCTCTTCCGAACTGAATTGGTAACATGCACCCTCCAGCATAAAACTGATCGAATTGCAGACCATCCCCCGGCGCAGCAAATAGTCGTCTTTCTTCAGCCTATGTTCAGTGCAGTGCAGCAGAATTTGTTCCAGTTCTGACAGAGAGAAGCTGCCGGTATTTTCAAGGCATTTACTTAAGGTTGCGATTTTGTCCATGAGCTAATTTTTTCGCTTCCCTAAGTTACATATTATTCTCGTCAGGCATGACATGGGTTGCAATGCCTGTAATTTCTGATAAGGGAACTGGATTTTTCTAATTCGCTCATGCTAATGATTTCATTTAGTCAAAATTACAGAGAATAACTTTAATAAACCACCAGCGTCAGTTCTTTCAACAAGCTATAGATTTCTTCAAGCCATCTCGAAGTAACGGGTTCTGAAATTACTTATTAACTATCAGCAACACTAAATAGAGCGCTTTCCAATGATTTGTGTCAATTTGTATCATAAACTAAATCATAAACAAAATGAATGCAGTAGGATATTTAAGACTGAGTACAAGGGACCAGTCCAAATCACTAGAATACCAGGAAGAGATCATCAGAAACTATTGTCACAACAACGCTCTTAAGATATTAGAGATATTTAGTGACAATGGCCAGAGCAGTTATACCTTCGATCGCCCAGACTATCTTGCTCTGGAACAATTCATCAAAAAGCATAAAGGACATTGCCAATATCTGGTCGTACTGGATCACGACCGGTTCAGCAGAAACCTTCCGGAAGCGCTGATTAAGATTGCCGAACTTGAAAGAAAGTACGACGTTGTAGTCATTTCAACCAATGAGAGAGTAGGCTTCGATACTTCCGATCCTGACGTTTTTATGAAAAGAGCCTTTGATTATCTAATGGCAAATAGGGAACTTCTTAATATCAGAGCCAGGGTAAGGCTAGGTCGTATAAATGCCATGGAACATGGCAGATATCTTGGGAAAGCACCTTATGGCTATCGAAATATCAAATCTGAAAGAGAGGAGTGCTACATTGAAATAAATCAAGCCCAGGCTAAAATTGTCAGAAGAATCTTTCGTGACTATCTTCTAGGAATAGATCCAGCTATCATTCACAGTATCGTCAAAGAAAGGGGCTTTAGCAATTATGGAAAAAATGCAATCTATAATGTCTTGAGAAACTGCACTTATGCCGGGCTGATTAAAGTCCCTGGCAACAAGGGATCGCTAGACAAACACGTAAATGCCATTCATAGACCAATTATTTCTGAACATGATTTTTGGGCTGTCCAGGAAAAACTTTGTAAAATAAAGGTACGAGTAAGTCGATGTAGCGAAGACTTTCCCCTTCGAGGCCTGATAAAATGCTACTGCGGAAGAATGCTTACTGCAGGATGGTCTAAAGGCCGTAACAAATACTATCTCTACTATAAATGCAATGGACATCCGAGTGCCAATGTCTCGGGCAATATATTACATGAAAAGTTCGAAAGGATACTTAAGAACATCACATTTCTGCCTTATCAAATTGATCTGATAAAGCAGCTTATAAAACCGATGTTGAAGGCTGCAAGAATTGTCGAGGATAGACTTGATAAGGAGAGATCGAGAAAGAAGACTTCGATCGAAAGGAAGATATTCCAACTGGAGGAAAAGTTTATTGACAATCTTATAGAACATTCTGTCTATCAGAACTGGAGCAGAAAACTGAACCTAGAACGATTGATATTGGAAGAAGAGCTTAAGGCCAGTAAAGCTGGAAAAGCAGCATTACAATTTGATATCGACAATTTACTTTCGGACAAAGTGGGGTTGTTTGGAATTTATAATAACTGCAATACTGAACAAAAGCGCATGATAATTCATGCGATATTTAGAGATACGCTCACTTGGGAGGGCAACGGCTTCACTGCGTCCTTCTTCAATCCATCGTTAAATCACAACCTAAAAACTATACTAAAAATGATCTCAATAAAGAGTGCCTTTTCCGGGGTCGGAGTATCTAAAGAAGAGGCACTGATAAATTAATTTAATATTTAACCGCATGAGAAAAGCAAAAAGAATAACGCTGAAGTTACCAGAAGACACCAGACAAGAACATGACCTCCTTTTACTGGAAATAATTGCCGAAATAATCGTCCAAATATCCGTCCCAGAATCCGGCATAAGGAAAACTTTCAACCATAATGAACTTAAATAGGTATGAAAATAAGGGAATAGAGATATGCTAAACATCGAACCACCAGAATCAGTCAAATATCTGACTTACAATATCTTAAAAATATCAAATCTTTTAAAACGCAAATTTCCGAGAAACACAAAAATAACAAAGCCCTAACTATTAACTAGTTAGGGCTTTTAAAGTGGGAGAATTATGCAAATATCGAAACATTTCCTGTCTGATTTGCGTAGAATCGTGGGTTTGGAGATATAAATATATTAAATATCAATAGGCTATTTGCCATGAATATTCGTTTCAATGCGGGCGTTTAAATAATATCATGTATCGCTAATGGATTGGCTTGTCTAACTGATATTTCAACGAAAGTGTCCGGTCATTCGGCAGATAATTGCCTAATTCAATTGTCCGGCGCTAAGCTGCTATCCGAAAAATCATCTGTGAAATGCCTTCGCTGCTTCGTCTGGGAAAACTTATCCGTGTTGAACTGCGCTGAATTTCCCCTAGCGATAGAAAGTGACTGCCACTCGGCTGCTAGCATCTTGCCAATATAAACGATCTGTCCCACATGATAAGGATAATGCGCCAGCTGCCTGTTGATCGCTTCGATAACCGTATGCCCCTGGTTCCGAATATAGATAATTTTGTCAAGATCATGCTCAGACAACGAGCGCAGGCAATCCAGCATGACCTGCCAGCCGTGCTCCCATAAACGCAGCATTTCCGCTTTAGAGGCCACATCATTTTCAAACTCTCGGTCACGGTTGCGCCAGGGTTTTTCTCCATCGCTGCTCATAAAATCCGTCCAGCGGCTAAGCATATTGCCCGCCAGATGTTTAACAATTGTGGCGATGCTATTGCTGTCCGGGTTATGTTGCCAGAACAATTGTTCTTCAGAGATTTGATCGAATGTTTTTTCACCAAGCATTTTATAATATAAAAACTGCTTAATGACGCTGTCTATATACTCGTAATTCATAACCGTGATTTGATATCAATTAGCTCTCCCAATATACGCGTTTCCCGAACCAGATGTTCCATATTGAATTCACGCGCCAGCCGGAGGATTTCGAGATTAAGCATTTCAATCTCTGTGCGCCGGCCGTTACGGATGTCCTGAAGGGTAGAAATCAACTGTCCCTCAGAACGCTGGCTGATACTTAGGAGCATTGTCCTGATCTCATGGCGATTTAGCGAAATACCACTGAGCTTAGCGACACCTATACATTCCAAAATGATCCGGTCTGCCAGTTCCAGCGCCTGATCAGACCGGTAAAATATACCATTATCAACATCCAGCAACGGACAAATGGAATTGAATACACAATTGGCGATTGCCTTTTTCCAGATTAGCGGCAGGATTTCATTTTCCAGGTAAAAAGGAAACCAGGGATTTTGTAGCTGCTGTAGTACCTCATCCAGCTGCCCGGGCCCTCCGGCGATCACCCCGACCGGACAGGATGCCACAGGTTTGAAGCTAATAAACCCTTGATCGGTAAATTGGCTGGTTACCATCAGCACGCAGCGGTAGACCTGGGTAAACCCGTGGTCCAGAAAGGGTTGCTCTACATTCAGTCCGTTTTGAAGGAGCATTACTGGAAAATCCGAATTTTTCGAAGCCAGCTTTGCGGCAACGTTTTTATTGCCAAATGCCTTGGAGGCTACCAGCACCGGTCCGTCAATATCTTCCAATTGACTAAAAGTCTGAACCGATACCTCAGCAGTCAGTTCAACATCTTGAGGCAACCGCAACCGGATTGCTTCAACCGATGCGGGCAGATCATCAACGCTAGCTCTGATCAATGTCACCGGTTTCCCAGCAAGCTTCAAAAAGGTCGCCAGCGACTTCCCGATTACACCCGTCCCAACGATATAAATCATAACTTCAACGTTTACAATAGATGACCAAAGAGGCCTTCGCCAGGGCGGACTTGTTTAACATGAAACCGGTTAAAGCTGCCGGAGCAGTCGATGGCGCAGCTATTTTTTCAATATCCAGTGCATAAACGGTAATCAGGTAGCGGTGCGCTGCCTCTCCTTCTCCGGGACATGGACCCTGGTAGCCCGGCTGACCCGTATCATTGATACGCCTTAAACTGCCTGTGGGGGCAACTTTCGAATCCAAATTACCAGCGCCGCGTTTGAGACCTGCAACGCCAGCTGGGATATCGGTCAGCACCCAATGCCAGAAGCCGCTCCCTGTCGGCGCATCCAGGTCATACATGGTCACAGCGAAACTCCTGGTGCCAATAGGCGCATTTGCCCAGTGAAGTTCGGGAGATCTATTTGCACCGTTGCAGCCAAAACTGTTCGCAATAAATTCACTGGTGAATTGTCCGCCAAGATCTTCGCTGGATAAGGTAAAGTTTTGGGCAGAGGCCTGGCTGGTACACCAGATACAGAAGACAAATATTAATAACTTTTTCATGCCCAAAGGTATCAGCGGCTAGCCTTGCCGGGTTACGGATAAAGTTCAACTAGTTAGGCAAGACGTTCAAATCCTATAGCCTTTTGATACCGGCTAGGGCTAAATCCGAATTTGCGCTTAAAGGCCGCAGTAAAACTAGGAAGATGAGCATAGCCATAATCCAGGTAGATTTCACTGGCTGATTTTCCCAGGCATAAATCTGCCCGCGCCATTTCCAGTCTTCTATCCAATATATATTTTTGTGGCGGCAGTCCGTATTCCTTTTGGAAATCGCGCTTAAAGGAGGAAAGGCTGCGATTGGCAAGGAATGCCAGTTCATCCAGCGTCACCGGGTTAAGCAGGTTATTCTCAACCAGATTTTTAAGTGTCAAATTTCCTTGTGGCCTGAACACCGCTGTTAAAATTTCAGGTGCCATTTCGTACATAGCAGTCAACAATTCCTGCACTTTCAGAACAGCCATCTCGGGCGAAAACTTGTGGCCATGGGTGATCAATGAGCGGACATTACGAACGTATTCCTGAATGTAAAGATTTGTTTTAAAATGAAGATAAGGTGCCTCTTGCAACTGGAGAGTTTGCCGGTAGCCGCGCGCCTCGATAAATTGACGGCCAACACTGCCTGGAAAAAATACGATCACACTGTGGTATCGCTCCGCATTGTCGCTATGCTCAGTAATCAGGCAATTACCTTCCGGTACCAGCATACCATAGCCGGGCTTTAGAACCGTGTTTTCTGCTCCCCGATAGATGTGCTTTTGTCCATTCTGCACGAAACTAAATGCGCAGCAATCAAATGATACCCTGTTACGGAATAAACCGCCCTGATCTTTATAATCTACAAAAATAATATCACCTGCTCCGGTTTGCGGCTGCCCGCTTACTGCCGGGGGTACACTTATGACTTCCATATTTCTCTATTAAAATTTATCCCGCAGCGATCAACTGCCCTAATTTTTTCAGCGCCATTTCAATGTTCTTGTCCCATGGCATTCCATAGCTCAACCTGATGCAATTGCGGTATTGATCCTGAAGAGAAAACATATTCCCCGGCGCAATACTGATATTTTGCCGGATCGCACGGTCGTAAAGGGCTACGGTATCGATCCGCTGATTCAGCTCCACCCACAATATAAATCCACCCTCGGGCCTGCTTACCCGTGTCCCTTCGGGAAAGTACTCGGCGATGGCTCCTGCATACCGCAAAGAATTTGCATGAAGGGTCTGTCTTAGTTTCCTTAGGTGATGGGCATACCGGCCAGTCTCCAGGAAACCGGCTATCACCTCCTGGGTAATTGTCGCACCTGTTATTGTATGATATAGTTTTAAATTAATCACCTGCTTTTTAAATTTTCCCGGAGTGACCCAACCTACCCGATAGCCAGGAGCAAGGGTCTTCGAAACCGAACTGCACCAGAGCACCAGTCCGCTATCGTCAAAAGAATGGCAAGACCGGGGTCGATCTGCGCCGAAATAGACCTCACCATAAATGTCATCCTCAATCAGGGGAACACCATAAAGCTGGATCAGTCGCACAGCTTCCTGTTTGTGTGCATCCGGCATACAGCTCCCAAGCGGATTGTTGAAGTTTGATACCAGCAGACAGGCATCTATTTTCTGACTGGAAACCACCTTTTTTAACGCGTCTATTTCTACCCCGGTTTGCGCATGTGTAGGCAGTTCAATGACTTTCAAGCCAAGGCTTTGCGCCAGCTGCAAAATGCCGAAATATACCGGGCTTTCAACAGCGATCGTGCCACCTCGCTGGGTTACAGCCATAAGAGAAAGCGAAAGGGCTTCCATACATCCGTTAGAGATTACTAAGTCTTCGCCAGTCATTCCCTGACCTGCTCTCCCGTAAAAACGAGCGATCTGATTTCGCAGGTTTCCATTGCCCTGAACCTGTTCGTATTCCAATCCGCTACCGGGCAGGCTGCGTGTAGCGCGAACCAGGCCCTTGTTCAGTTTGGCAACCGGCAGCAATTCCAGCGCCGGCATGCCCATAGAAAAAGGTACGGCGCCGCTCCGTCCCATATCTCCATACACACGGGTGATTACTTCATTCACGGACGCCGCACCCGCACCACTCGGCGCGCTTACGCAAGGTATTGGAAACCTTTTGTCAGTCCACTCAGAAGCAAAATACCCTGAGCGGGGCCTGGATTCAATCAGTCCTTTAGCCTCCAGATGATAATAGGCTTGCAACGCAGTCGTCTGGCTGACGTTGTAACGCTCGCAGATCGTACGCAGTGAGGGCAGTTTATCCCCCGGCCGTAACGATCTGGAGGCTACCTGCGCCTGGATATCTGCTACAATCTGTTCATATAGTAAAGTTTTCATTTTTCATCTGCTATGGTCAAAAATAACAATTCTGCATCTGTATACATAGATATTTTTCTAACAATTTTGTACTATGACAAGAAAAGATATACCTATTCTTCATCCCATTCATCCCTGGCATCAACGTTATATGTCTCTTACGCAGGATTTGCCTTTACCCGAGGTTCTTGAAACGCACAGGCAATTATTTGCTGCGGAGGAGAAGAGCATGCTGGAACAACTGGGTAATCAAACCTATATACCGGGCAAATGGACAATTAGAGATATCCTGCAACACATGATAGACACAGAACGGATTTTAAACTATCGCGCCCTGTGTATAGCGCGTAACAGTGCAATTCCGCTACCGGGATTCGAAGAGGCCGAATATGGGCGGTTTACTACTGCTCTTGAAAGAACGATCGAGAGTTTGCTAGGTGAGTTTGATCTTGTTCGGCAGGCAAGTATCGCTTTATTCAGCAGTTTTGATGAGCTGATGCTAAAGCGTACAGGCCTGTGCAGCGATATTAAAATCTCTGTACTTGCATTAGGATTTGTGATCGCCGGACATCCGCTACATCACCTAAGGATCATCAGGGAGCATTATTTCCCCATCCTTCAACAATCAGAAATCAAGATCGTCACAGATAAAGCGGAATACCTTCCATATTTTGAAACCCTGAACCGGGCCTGGATAGAGCAGTCATATGAGCTGGAAGCCGATGATCTGTATGTCTTGGGACGGCCACAGAATGCCATCCTAGAACCAGGGGGGTCGATCTTGTTTGCAGAAAAAGAAGGAAAAGTGATCGGAACGGTAGCCCTCCAACGGGTAAGCAATATAGAATACGAACTGATCAAAATGGCCGTGGATGAAGGTCACCGCGGGCGTGGCACGGGACAGCGACTGATTCAGGCGGCGATCGAGAAGGCAAGGGAACTGGGAGCTACTCGGATTACGCTGCATTCCAATACCGAGTCCAATGCCAAAGCGGTCAGTTTATATAAGTATCTGGGCTTCTTGGAAGTTCCGCTCGGCGAGTGCCGCTATGAGCGCGCAAATATTAAAATGCAATTAAACTTACAACCATGAACTATACCATTCAATTGCAACGCAGCAGCTCCAGCAGGCTGGCTGCCTACGATTTCAATAACATCTTGTTTGGCCAGAACCCAACAGATCATTTATTCAGCGCAACTTACCGTGACGGCCGCTGGCAGGACGCCACAGTAGGGCCGTTCCAGGAATTTCTGATCAGCCCGCTTGCCTTGTGCCTGCATTACGGGCAAAACGTATTTGAAGGCATGAAAGCCTTCCGGATGGAAAATGGCCAGATCAGCATCTTCCGTCCTGACAAACACCTACAGCGGCTAAACCGTTCCCTGGAGCGGATGTGTATGCCTGAGGTTCCCCAGGAGCTATTCATCGGTGCCCTGGACACGTTGATCGGTATCGATGAAGCATGGGTATCGGATTTACCTGGCAACTCGCTCTACCTGCGCCCACTGGTTTTCGCCAGTGAGGCGCGGCTTGGCGTGCATGAGGCAGCTGAGTATAAGTTTTTGATCATGGCTATGCCCATTGCCAACTATTACAATGGCAGTGTACGGGTAAAAGTGGAGACCCGTTACACCCGGGCCGCTGAAGGTGGTGCCGGCTTTGCCAAACACGGCGGAAACTATGGTCCAGCCTTATTGCCAACACGCCTGGCAAAACAAGAAGGCTTCGATCAGGTGCTATGGACAGACGGCAAGACCCATACATTCATTGAAGAATCGGGCACGATGAACGTGATGTTCGTCATTGATGGAACGCTGATCACCCCGCCGCTTACAGACACGATCCTGGACGGGGTAAACAGGGATGCTATTCTCACGATAGCGCGAGAACGCGGCCTACCTGTGGAAGAACGAGCCATTGCCTATACAGAACTTGAAGAGGCCTTTAAAAATAATAAGTCGGTAGAGGCATTTGGCATCGGCACCGCGGCTGTCTTCACGCCGATCCGTGAAATAGCGGTTCTGGGTACAAGTTACTACCCATCGGTCCAGGAAAAAAGTCTCGGTGCAGAACTGAGCAGGGAACTTAACAACATCCGCACCGGCAAGCAGTCAGACCGCTATGGCTGGAACCATATTGTACAGGTAACAAAAAAAGCAGAAATTGCAGAATGATGAAGACCTTAATTATTACCGGAGCCAGTAGGGGGATTGGCGCGGCAACCGCTCGGCTTGCCGCAGAAAATGGGTACGCAGTCGCTGTAAACTATAACCGTAACCAGGCAGCCGCGCTCAGCGTTGTAGAGGATATACATAGTGCCGGCGGAACAGCCGAGGCTATTTGTGCCGACATCAGTACAGAAAAAGGTGTGCTGCATTTGTTTTCAGAAACAGACCGCCTGCTGCAAGGACAACTCGCCGGACTGGTCAATAACGCAGGAATCCTGGAAACCCAGATGCGGCTGGAAGATATGGATATAAAACGATTAGAGCGGATTTTTACCGCTAACATCACTGGGCAGTTCCTTTGCGCGCGTGAAGCGGTTAAACGGATGTCGACCAGGCATGGTGGCTCAGGCGGATCAATTGTTAATGTTTCTTCGCTAGCCGCTAAAACTGGCGCGCCCAATGAATACCTGGACTATGCGGCATCAAAAGCGGCCTTGGATGCACTGACCATCGGACTTTCTAAAGAAGTAGCCGCAGAAGGTATACGGGTCAACGGTGTACGGCCAGCCTTTATTTATACCGACATTCATGCAGACGGTGGGGAGCCTGGGCGTGTAGACCGCATAAAAGAAAGTATACCAATGAAGCGGGGCGGCACTCCCCAGGAAGTTGCAGAAGCGATTGTCTGGCTCTTATCCGACAAGGCTTCCTATACTACAGGATCCTTTATCGATTTAGCCGGAGGACGTTAGCTGTCACCTACCCTGCTGGGCCAACAAATCAAACATATTTGCTCAAACACGCATTACAGCATCTGCACAATCTGTATATTGTTTCCACATGTGTCATCCAATACGGCGACCTTAACAGTTCCCATCTCAGTTGGCGGCACGCTAAACTGGACACCTAAAGCAACCAACCGATCAAACTCCTTTTGCACGTCATCTACATTGAATTGTGTATATGGAATACCAGCTTCAAACAGTGCTTGCTGATAGACTTTTGCGGGAGGAAAATGATTGGGAGCCGGTTCCAGCAAGATCTCAGGCTCATCCTGTGCTTCCATGCTCACCACCGTTAGCCAGCGCGTATCCTCACCAAGCGGTAAATCAACTTTCTTGACAAATCCTAATTTTTCGGTATAAAATACCAATGCCTTTTCCTGATCCTGAACCGGGAGACTGATTATCTGAATTTTCATGACTAATATTTGATTTAAGTTTACGGCAGCAAAGATTCTAAATGCAAATGCAAATCTCTTTGCGAAAATTGCGCTTTTTTGAATGCTCCCGGAGTTTGTCCGGTTCTGGATTTAAATAACGTGGCGAAGGAAGCCGGACTTTCAAAGCCCACAGCGTAACAAACATTTGCAACAGCAAGCCCTTTTTTTAACAGAACTTTGGAAGCCTCAATACGCCGCTCTGTAAGATACTGTCGGGGCGTCTGCCCATAATATCGTTTAAAAAGCCTTAGCAAATGAAATTTCGAAACGAAACGAACTTCCGACAGTAGATTAAGGTTCAGATCCTGTTCATAATTATAGTCAATATATTTTTTCATTCCGATCACCACATCGAGCTGTACCTGATTGGCATAGACCCGCTTTCTGATCCGCATGATCTCAGTCTGGTAATGTGTCATCATAAAATTCCGGCCATCATTTAATACCAAATATAGACATCCCAATCCTGTTGTCCTATGTTTCTTCCATGGCTTAATGCCTTCCTTTCATTGCCAACGTTCAGCTATTGATCTGTCTTCAACTTGACATCGAACCAAAACTGACAGAAAAAACTATTTTATTTATTTGATTTTCAAATGTTTATAATTTATTTAACCCCTATGTGAACTGTGCAGTCATCCCGGCCCGACGGTGAGCAAGATGCAAATATCGAAATATTTCTTGTCTGATTTGCGTAGAATCGTGGAATTGGATATTGGCTAAATTTAGCAGCTCTTACTTATCGTGCAATTTTTAAGTAACTGTATTAATCCATTAGCTATTTTTAAATAATAACTCAGCACAAAAGGCAGCTGTGAAATTTTACTGGAAACTTTGCTTTTAAATTATTTTTCCGTTTGCTTTTCTTCAAAGCTTACTGGTTGCATTGTAGCCATGTATATCGCAGTGGCATCCGTGATCCCATGTTCTCTATCTGTTTTCGCCTTTGAAGGACTCAAATCTTTCTAGATAATGAATCACTAACTTGTTCAAGCCCTTATTCTTTTATCCATCAATGCAAGATATTTCATGCCGTTTTGATTATCTATATCTTCTGGCCTTTCAATTTGAAGTGCAGAATGGATAGCAGTGGCAACACCAGGTGCTGCACTAATTAAAGCTCCAATGGTTCCTGAGACTGGTAATGCTTGTACCGCCGCAACTATACCACATACAGATCCAAAAAATATTTTGCCGAATTGGCTTTCATTCATCTTTGCCGAAAGCTGTTCTTTACTATCTTTTAACTTTGCCAGTTTTACATCGAACAAGGGTGTTCCAACACTTACGTTCTTATCTAATGTAATTTCGTGAACCTCGTTTCGAAACGAGGTTAAAAGATCTTGATGCTTTTCTTTAAATTTCAATAGTCTTTTATAATCAATATCTTTTGGAAAAGGTATTAATTCATCTAAGATTGTTTCCCGCTTTTTACCCTGACTTCCGCTTTCTTTACGCCAGAATTTCGGTCTTACAAAATCAGTTGTCGGTAATCTATCTGTCTTTTTACTGATTACAGATGCTAGGTATTTCATCAGGTGATTTGCAATCTTGACCTCAACATTATACCATTGGTAGTCAATTCTCTCTGCTAACCCCATATTGATTAACACGTAGAAAATTTCATCATCAAACTTGTTGTTGTGAATCCTGACCATTCTCTGGTTTAATCTTCTATTAAAAAACCTCTTTTGTGCCTTTTCAATCTTTTTTTGCTCACCCTCGATATATTGTAAGAATGGTTGCACAAGATGGAAAGGGTTATTCAACACTTGAAATGGATCTATTGGTATCACCAAATTTTCTCGTACAAGTTCAAGCATAAATGGTTCATAGTTATCTTCTGGATTATAAAAGTAATCTTGTGGAACAATCGAACCGACGTTATCATAATAGAGAAGAGTTCTCAACGTCCAATCTGTCCTTGGCAGATTTATGTAGGGATAGTAGAGTATTTGGTTTGTCATCGTTTAATCAATAAAAATTCCTTTTTTTCAACTAAGTTGTATATTTCGGAGAAAGTGGTTCTTCCCCACATTTGGTGGTAATTATGATAATTGAAGGCTAGTGTTCGTTAGAAATTAATGAACGTTACGAATCTAATTTTCTCTTCTGCTGATGTATTTAAAGTT